>SDZD01000158.1 GCA_004172935.1 bacterium
AAATGCGCGCAACGCTTGAGTGCAAAAGGAAAGCAACGCTGGCCACGACTAAACGGTGAAAGCATCATGGCCAGACTTCGCCACATTGCTGATTGAAGGCAGCCAAAAGCCTAACGCCCGCGGTAAGCTGCACCGGAGTGCGGAGCACGGAGGGAACCAACAAGCGAAGCTTGTTGGTGTCGGCTTGACCAACCAGTTAGGCCGCTGCGCGAAGGCACTGTGTTGTAACTGGTTGAAGACGAGACCCGACTTTGCATTTCATGGCTCATGAAATTGCGCTTCCAATTTGCCTACGGATAAATGCCCTGGGCGCGATGCTTCCCCAAAGCAGCCATACCAAAGGCACCAGCCAAAATGCTTGTGCAACAAACCACTCGGGAATTTGAAATAAGGCCAGGAGTACCTTACGCCAGGCAGGTGACGATTCAAGTAAAGCGGGCGCAAGGAAAATTTGAAAAGCCGATATCGGCACAATGACCACGCCAAATACCAAGACTAGATATCCAAGCGTGAGAGCGATAGATTGCGCATAGGCATGCCAAGCCCGTTGTAGTTTGGACTTATTCAGTAACGTCCAGAATGAACATGAAGCGATAGGAAAAACGATAAAGAAGAACCATGCCGTAATGGCATTGGGGTAACGTGTAGCGACGGCAGTTAGCGTATCTGAGAGCATGCTGACGAGAGGCCTAACGCCCGCGTTAACAGGCGGCTGCCAGCGTAGCTGGTAGACGTCCTGTTGAACAACCAGTTAGGCCGGCACGCGAAGGCACGGTACTTTGCTTTTGATGTGGGCTCATGCGGAGTGTTGGAAGGCTGGCCGCAGAAAGGAGATCTTCATTTTTCGAAAAGCTTGTCGACTTGGGCGGCATGATTGGTGTTGCCGTTCTCGTCGCCGTACTTTACAAGTGGATTGTCGCGGACAGCCTTGCCAATTTCCCTAGATTGAATCAGTGAAGCTCTTTCAGTTTGAAGTGTTGCTCGCTTCTTCTTGAGCACACTGCGTTCTGTAGAGCTGCGGGAAGTTTGAGCAAGCGTTTTGTCTATCTGCGCAATCTCGTGGCCGAGAGTGGATAGCTTTGTATCTAGTAGAGCCATCGACGTTTGAGGATCTTGAACTGCAAGGCTGCTTGCAGCGCAAAGCAAAAGCAGCGCGCAAATGCTGCGCCTCGGCGATTTCTTCATAGTGTCACTCCCTTTTGCATTGCAGGCCTAACGCCCGCGGTAAGCCGCACCGGAGTGCGAAGCACGGAGGGAACCAGCAAGCGAAGCTTGTTGGTGTCGGCTTGACCAACTAGTTAGGCTGGTGAAATGTGCTTTAGCCATTGAAGTGTGTTTATAAACTGCTGAGCGACTGACCGTAGGGGCTTGCTAAGAAGCTGAAACACGCAATGTTCAGTGCGACTGTGCCCCAGAAGACGGAACGAAACTCGGACTTTGAGGACTTGTGCCTGAGCGTTTGTTGCGCGATCAGTGCCCCCGGCCAGCCGCCGATAAGTGCGAGGAGATGGAGCGTTTGTTCAGAAGTGCGCCAAGCGCCACGCTTAGCCGCTGATTTGTCGAAGGCGTATGCAAGGAATGTTGTGGCACTAGCAGCGAAGTAAGCCCATAGCAGCCAACGTGGTGGATGACCCAGGACATAGCCCAGCAGCAGTACAACGGCAAATAAAGGAATAACGAAGAGGCTGGCAGTGCCCCATTGAGCCGAACCCTCCTTGCGACTGTGCGCCGGTGCTGTTCGCCTTACGCGAACGAGTTCAACGTTGAGTGCGCGCTTCTTGCCTTGTGGACCAAACTCTACTTGGAAGCTGACACGCTGATTGACCTTAGGGCGTTCACGAAGACCCTGAAATGCCTTGATATGTACAAAGACTTCTTGCCCGCCTTGGGTTGGCTCGATGAAGCCGAATCCGCGTTCATCGTTCCAGGACTTGATGATGCCTTCGAGTCGCATGTTATGAGCCTAACGCCAAGTTAACGGGCGCCCGCGTGGCGATGGCGAAGCGATGCCCAGTATCAGCGTCCCTGTTGAACGCCAAGTTAGGCTGGTGCGAGAAGCATTGGCGGATGAGCCAAAAC
>SDZD01000107.1 GCA_004172935.1 bacterium
CGCGACTACGAGTTCAATCCCAAATCCAGCGAGGCGTGGATTACTATCGCATTCATTGGCCTCATGCTCAACAGACTCAAGAAATACTTTTGATACACCCTCTCAGGATGACGACGCTGGGAGTGCATCGGGGGACGCTGGGAGTGACACAACGAAGATGGGGATTTGAGCACGGTAGGCACAGCAAAGGCCGCGACTGTAGAAAGTCGCGGCCTTTTGGCTTAGTCAGTGAGACAGCTTGTGACTGAGCCTGAGAGTAGCGAGGACTGGGGAGGAGTGCCCAGTCCTCTATTCAGTTGTGTTTTAGGGTTTTGGTGTTTTTGCGTCGGCTTTGGTTGACAGATCTTTGAGCAGGATTTCGATGGCTTTAGCGAGCTGAGGGTCTTGGTTGCTTTGCCAGTCCTCGTTGCTCATGGGCACGAGAACGTCTGGTTGCTCGCCCATATCCTCCATCGGGGTGCCATCTTTGCGGAAGACACCGGAGAGTGGCATACGGGCGCTGGTACCATCGACTAAGCCGAGGCTCGTTGTCCAGATAACGTAGCCGGGAGTTGGCATTCCGACGAGTTTCGCCAGACCTGCGGCGCGCATACCGTAGGGGAACATCTCGGCGTTGGACATCGAGTTCTCGTTCATCAGGACGATGATAGGCTTGTCCCAGCCACGGCCCGGTGCGGGGTCGGGAGAACCATCGCGCGGCACGTAGTTACCGTAAGGTTTGGTGCCGAGCCAGTTGATGATGTTATCGGAGATGTTGCCGCCGCCGTTGAAGCGCACGTCGATGATGACGCCCTCTTTGCCGTCGGCGTACTCGTACAACTCGCGGTCGAAGGTGGTCTGGTTGGGGCCGCCCATGCCCGCGATATGGACATAAGCGAGCTTGTTGTTGCTGCCCTCTTCGACCATACGGCGCAAGCGCTCGGTGCGGTTGCGATAGTAGATGTCGGTCCAATCGCCCCATGCGAGTGCCTTGAATTTGACGGTACGAGCGCCTTCTTTGGAGGGCTTGGAGTTGACAAGCAGTTCGAAGTCACGGTCGCCTTTGTCGTTGAGAACTTTGAAGAGATTCTCATCGAGGGTTACATCCTGACCGTCGATGGCCATGATGTAGTCGCCGGGTTTGATGAGAGTCTTGGCATAGGAACCGGGTGCGCGCTTGGGCACGCCAGCGACGCGCAGACCGGGGCCAACGTAAGAGTAGTCGTAGTTGATGCCCAGATAGCGAGTCGAGGGGCCTTTAACATCAGATGGAGCGGCGCCGACTTCGGAATGAGATGCTTCGAGTTCGCCAACCATACGGTTGAGCAAGGTCGCGAACTCAAAGTTCGTGGCAACGGAATCGAGCAGTGGCTCGTAGCGGTCGCGGGTCGCGGCCCAGTCACGGCCATGAAAACCACCGTCATAGAAACGGGTGTTGTAGGAACGCCAGAACTGGGTGAAAGCGGCTTTGTGTTCGGCGCGCACGTCGCGCTCGAAGGCTGCAGAGAAGGTGACAGGAGCCGGTGTATCGCCACCAGTGGCGATGTTATCGGCGATACGCACCTTCATGGATTGGAGGCCACCATCGCGCATAAAGTAGAGCGTTTTGCCGTCGGCGGAGACGGACAGCTGCGAGATGCCGCCAACAGTGCTGAGACGCTTGGCTTCCTTGCCGTCGTAGGAGCAAGACCAGACATCGCCCGCCGACAGGAAGTAGATTTGCCCGCCATTGGTCAGGATGAGGTCGGAGTCGGGGCGCTGCGAGGTGAGAAGTCGGATGCGCTGTGGCGTGTCCTCGAAGTTGATTTCGACCTTGACTGGCGTTTTAGGCTTCTCGAACTTGGTTTCGAGTTCGTCGGCACGCGCGTCTTCGGGTTGAAGCGGCAAGACATAAAGGCCACTGCCGGAGCGGTCGGCGACGAAGAAGAGGTATTTGCCGTCCGGCGACCAGCGCGGCATGGAGTGGTAGGTGTTGAGGCGCGTGACGTTAACGGCTTTGCCCGAACCATCGGCGGGCATAATCCAGACGTTATAACCCGTCGATTCGACGCCACGGCGCGTGTAGGCAATCCACTTCATGTCGGGCGACCACGAGAAATCGCCCTGCATGTTCTGGGGCAATGCCACGATGCGCTTTGCGGGGGTATCTACGAATGGCTCTGCGGGGACGGTTGGAGCCGCAGGGGCATCGGCAGCTTTGGCCTCAGGCGCGGCAGGAGCCGTAGCAGGTGCAGCCGGGGCGGCGGGAGCTGTTCCCGGTGCCGCAGGAGCGGGGGTTGGAGTGGGTGTGGCAGTTGGGGCCGGGCCGGGGATGGACTTGATGTAAAGGCCGCCAGTATCTTTGCCGTCGGGGCCAGCAGGGCCAGAAACCCAGAAACCGATTTGCTTGCCATCGGGCGAGATTTTGGGGCCGCTGGCGTCGGCGTTTCCATCCCAGACAGGCTTAACGTCGTGGGTGGCTGCATCGAGAGCGTACAAGCGGTCGTTGTTGGCACGGTCGGAGATGAAGTAGATGGTTTTGCCATCCGCCGACCAGGTGAAGTCGCGGTCGAAGCCGACGTAGTCAGTGAGGCGCGTCGCGATGTCAGCGTTGCGGGTCTTGGCCTTTTCGACGGGAATGGACCACAGATCGCCGCGCAAGACAAAGCCGAAGGTCGCACCATCAGGGCTAATCATGGCTTCCTCCACACCAGTTGTCAGCACTTCGCGCGAGATGTTGTTTTCTTTGTCTTCGCCGCCGCATTGCAAAACGAGCTTTTGCGATTTGGTCGAGCCGGAGCGCATCAAGTAGAGATCATCGCCGCACTCGAAAACTATGTCGCCACTTAGACGGGCGACGGCGGGGAAACGGACGCCGCTACCGCCGACGAAATCGGTGAGGCGACGCGGTTTGGCATCTTTGCCCTCTGGATAGAGCCAGAGGTTAGGGGTGCGGTCGGCGTTATCGAGCGCGGTAACGCTCAAGGCGGGCTTGCCCATCATCGGAGCGGAGGGCGTGGTTTGAGCAACGGAGACAGCCACGATGCCTTTGTTGCCCGCCATGTAGCGCGGCCACAGGTGTTGATACTCGTTCTGGGTTAGCGATGTGGTCTTGGAGTTGGACACGCCCAATGTCCAGATTTGCGCGGCGGCAGAGCCGGTGTAGCGAGGGCGAGTCCAGGGGAAACCGTGGCGAGAGTAAACGATGCTCGTACCATCGGGCGAGTAGGCGGCCTGTGAGATGGGCTTGTAGTCGCGGGTGAGGGCTTTGAAGCGCAAGGTCGCAACGTCGAGAGAGAACAGAGTGCTATCGGGTGTGTCGCGGGTGGCAGTAAAGAGGAGATTCTTGCCATCGGGCGACCAATCGGTGGCGATTTCGCCGCCCGAAGAAAAGGTCATCTGACGCGCTGTGCCACCAGTAGCGGGAACCACATAGATGTCCCAGTTACCGCTGCGAATCGAGGAGAACGCAATCCACTGACCATCGGGCGAAAAGATGGGGTAAGCATCCATTTCGGCGTGTTGCGTCACGGGATAAGCGCGGCCCCCGGTGGAATCGGAAACCCAAACATCGCCTCGGTAGACAAAGGCGAGTTTTTTACCATCGGGCGAGAGCGCAGGCATTCTGGCGCCGATGGCAGGTTTGGAGACAGGAGCAGGCAGTTGGGCCTGAGCGGGAGCCAAGGAAACGGCAACGCATAGACCAGCCACTACAGGCACTATAAATTGAGAATTAGGACGTGGGAAACGACGAATCATAGCCAAATTTGACGGCAGATGTCAATTCGGAACAGTATGCCCATGAATTAATTCCCATTATAAGGTGTAAGTTTGGCTTTGGTTCGCGAAGCTCTCATATATCGGGGTTACAGGTGTTAAATAACACCATATAGAGGGCATGTCCTCTTCGGTAGCAGCAAGACTGATTAGCAGTTTCGCTCGGTGAGACATAAGGAGGAAACAAATTATTTGCCCCCGAATGAATTGGGGGTATGAGTCAGTTTCGCTGATTTCGCGAGGATTGTTGGCGTGCGTGGGGGCTTCTCGCGGACATGGCGGGCCATGTCCCTACCACCGAGTTCTTACAGCCGCTCGTTTTAGCCCCTCCTAACCTCCCCAGCTTCGCTAGAGAGGGACCACTCATGGAACTCATCTGGGATGAGCTTTTGGGCGGGATTTGGTGGGCGATTCAGCCCTCATCCAGCACCGCGACACCTTCTCCCAGAGGTAGAAGGGCCGAACTGATAGAAACTCTCGTTTTTAGCCCCTCCTAACCTCCCCACTGCGTGGAGAAGGACCACTCATGGAATTGTTGGGAAGGTTGGCATGAGCAAGGGGTAAGAACTGCTGCCTGTCGGGGCAATTCTAGGGCACCCTAGATCATGTATTTGTCCCACCAACCAGCGTCGGGGTCGATTTGTTCGACGATGTCTATCCAAACGCCGGCGGGGTCGTGGAGGCCGAAACGGCGTTGGCCAAAGGGTTCGTCTTTGAGGTGGTAGGTGACGGGAAGACCTGCTTCGATGAAGCGTTTGTATTCGGCGTTGGCGTCTTCGACCTGAAATTCGAGGCACATGCCTTTGCCACTGAAGGATTCGGGGCCGGGCGGCGTCGAGGGGTGTTCGGGATGCATGAAGGCGAGGCTGACGCCTTCTTTACGAAGCCAGATGAACCAACTGGACTCGAAACCGACTTCAAGGCCGAACCAACTGACATAGAAGTCGCGACATTGGAGCAGTTTGTCGGTGACTATGATGGGATAGAAGTCCTGGATGACCATTGCGCAAACAAAGTAACAGGTGACGTGCCAGACACGCAGATGGAAATGGAGGCATTTGGTGCGGGGGCGCACGTATCTTTACAGGAACAACAAAAGGGCCGCTGACTAATGTCAGCGGCCCTTTTGTTGTTGTGGGGTTAGGGTTTGCGGGGACGGGCGCGGTAGCGCTCGTATAACTTGGTCTGCTTATCGGACAGGTCGACGGGGGCACCTGCGATCCATGCCATACGCACCTGCGAGGTGATTTCGAGCGGGTCACCGTTGGTGACGATGAGGGTGGCTTCTTTACCCATTTCCAGTGAACCGATGCGGTCGGCGACACCCAGGATTTGGGCGGCGTCGAGAGTGATGGAGCGGAGCGCGGCTTCGCGCGGGAGGCCGAAGCACGCGGCCATTGCGGCCTGATCGGGCAAGCGGCGCACATTGGATGCGTCGCCGCCAGACGACAGGGCGAAGCGGATACCCGCCGCACGCAATCGCGAGGGCAAGGTGTAGTTGATGTCGTAAGCCTCGTCGGCGCGCTCCGGGTAGGAGAGAACCGGGCCGAGGACAACCGGAATGTCCGCCGCTTTGATGGCGGGAGCGGCGTCCATCAGACCTTCGCCATCGGCGTAGAGAACGATTTTCAGGCTGCGGCGCTTAGCCCATGAGAGCGCAGCGCGGATTTGGGTGGCACTCGAAGCGGTGACAAACAACGGTTCGCGGCCTTCCAAAACGGGAAGCATGGCGGCGAACTTCACATCTTTGTCAGAAAGCGGAGCTTTGCCTGTGCCACTGGCCATCACCGATTTACGGTAGCGCTCGGCTTCATCGAAGTAGCGATTGAGCGGTTCGAGCGCGGTATCATCGGCAGGGTCTTTCTCGGCTTCTTCGCGCTTTTCGGTGGTCGCGGGTTGGCGACCTTCGGGCTGCGATTTATCGGTGGGCGCCGGATTTTGGGGAGTGGTCAGAGGCGGAGCCGCAACTATCGGTGGTGCAACCGGGGTTGTGGGCGTGCCGGGAACGGGGACTTGCGCGGCGGCTTGCGCCATCGCTTCGCCCATGAGAGAGTAGATTCCATCGTCACGGTCGAACTGGTTGCCTTCGGACTCGCAGAGGTCGTGCTGTTCGTGGCCGGGTCGGCCTCCCCCACCCTGCTCGCCAACGGAGGGGAAATTGAGCGACATTCCCAAACCGGGGCGAATGGTGAGGTCTTCCCATGTCCAGCCTTGAAGGCGTATCAAAGCGGCGCTGCCCGCCAGCAAGCGGCCTTCGGGCATAGTAACGGCAGACAGAACACCGTTGGCACGGGCGACAGGAATGAGAGTCGAATCGGGGTTGACAGCGATTTCGGCGCGCACGTTGGGGTTATAGTCGCCGTTTTCGCGGAAGTCGCGGGTGACTGGCAACGACTCGATTTCGTTGAGGCCGAGCGTGGTGTGGGCGTCGATGTAGCCGGGGGAAATGTGCATTCCCTTGGCCTGGATGATTTTGGCACCGCGCGGGATTTTGATGGCAGCGCGGGTGCCGACAGCCACGATTTGGGTGCCGCGCATAACCACGACGCCATCAGGGATAGTGGCCCCCGAAACGGTGTGAACGGTGCCACCAACGATGGCTTGGATGGGGCCTGTTTGCGGGGCGGGGTTCGGCCTGGGATAAGGAACGGGCTGAGTGGACCGCACGGTTATAGCCGGAGTGGCGGCAACTGGCTTAGGGGTTGCGGCTTCGGCTTTGGGTTTGACGCCTTCAAATTCGAGCAGGGCTTTACGCTCGGCTTCGACTTTCGCACGTTGGGCGATGTCGAAGCTGCGGCTGAAGCGACGGACACCTTCGACCCATGTTTCCTCGCACTGGCTGTAGACCGATAGAGGGTCACCGCTCCACAAAACGACATCGGCGTCTTTGCCAAGTTCGAGGCTGCCCGTGGTTTTGTCGATGCCGAGCTGCTTCGCGGGGTTGATGGTGACGAATTTGAGCGCTTCGCTGGGCAACAGGCCACCGTATTTCACGGCTTTGGCGGCTTCGAGGTTCATGCGGCGCGCGAGGTCGCCATCATCAGAGTTGAAGGAGACCAGAACGCCGCGCTCAGCCATCAGGGCACCGTTGTAAGGGATAGCGTCTTGCGCCTCAACTTTAAAGGCCCACCAGTCGGAGAAGGTGGAGCCGCCGATGCCAGCGCGCGCCATTTCGTCGGCGACTTTGTAGCCTTCCAGAACGTGCTGGAAGGTGCGGATTTTGATGTTGAACTCTTCGCACAGGCGCATCAGCATCAAGAACTCGTCCTGGCGGTAGCCGTGCGAGTGGATGAGGCGTTTGCCGCTGAGGATTTCGGAGATGGCTTCGAGCTGCAAGTCGCGGCGGGGTTCGTCTTTGCTTTTTCCGCTACGGAAATCGGCCCATTTGCGGTCGTAGTCGAGGGCGGCGATGAAACGTTCGCGATAGACCTGCTCCATACCCATGCGGGTGTTGGGATAGCGGCCCTGTTGGCGAGTTGGGTTTTCGCCGAGCGCGAACTTGATGCCTTGCGGCGCCGGGGCGTAGATGAGGCCGGGGCCGTCGATGCCGCCGCCCCAACGGAGTTTGATGACGGCGTTTTGGCCGCCAATAGCGTTGGCCGAACCGTGCAGCACGTTGGCGGTGGTCAGGCCGCCCGCCAATTCGCGGTAGATGCCAATGTCTTCGGGGTTGAGAACGTCGGCGATGCGGACTTCGGCGGTAACGCTGTTGGTGCCCTCGTTGACACCGCCCAGAATGGCGGTGTGGGAGTGGCAGTCGATGAGACCGGGGGTGATATGTTTGCCGCGCGCGTCGATGACGAGGGCATCGCCCGCAGCAAGGCCGCGCCCGATAGCGGCGATTTTACCGTCGCGAATGAGGACATCGGTATCGGTGAGGATGCCCTGCGGGCCAGAAGTCCAGACCGTGCCGCCGCGCAACAAGACGGTGCGCGCCACTGTTTCGGCGGGCGGGAAGATGGGGCCAGCGCCCACTTCGGGTGGTTTGGGGGTGGCAGTGGGAGTTGGTGTGGGTTTGGGAGCGGGAGGTGCCGTTGTTGTGGCGCCCGCAACGGGAGCTGTCCCCACTGCGGGGGCAGTTGGAGGTGTAGGAGTGGGTCGCGCGGCAGGAACAGCGGGCATAATAACCGGGCGACCGTCGATGAAGACGTTACGCAACCGCGTTTTTTCGCCCAACAGGTCGCCATCGGCGACGAGGATGTTGGCGATTTTGCCGACCTGCAGCGAACCCAATTCGCGGTCAACGCCGAGCATTTGCGCGGGCACGAGCGTCATGGCTTCGAGCGCAGCTTTGGCGGGAAGTCCTGCGCTTACGACTTTGCGGACGTTGGGCAAGAAGTCGGAAATGCTATTCAGGCCATCGCTGGTGAGGGCGAAGCGGACTCCTTTGGCGTATAACACTCCGGCGTTTTTAGGGGCATTGGCGCGGCGACGCAGGGTTTGGAGCGTTGGGGCGTTTTCGCGCGTAATGTTGGATGGGTTGGTGAGTTTGGCCGGGAAGTTGACGCCCAGTAGGACATCGGTGTTGGATGTTTTGAGAGCATCGGCAACCTCACTGGCTTCGCTTCCGCCTCTGATGAGCGTTTTCAGGCCGAACTCACGCGCCAACTTGAGGGCCATTGGGATTTCGACGGCGCTGCTGGCCTGAAAAACCACCGGGCGGATGCCCGCCATGACGGGGGCCAGCACCTCGGAGGTGCGGTTGAGATGAGGGCGGGTGTGGGTTGCCGGATTGGCGTTGTAGGCCGCCAGAGTGGACGCGCTCCAACGCGCATCGAGCAATGTCTGGCGGGTGAGGGCCACTGCCCCCATGAGCGACGAGGGATAGCCACCAAAACGTCCGCCGCCCAGATTCAAGTGAGCAGCGATTTCGGGGCGCAACAGGGCGGTGGAAGCGTCATCGGAGGAGAGAAGCGCGAGGGCCGAGGTGCCCGCGAAAAAGCCGCTGCGAGGAATGATGAGCGCGGCACCGATGCCCGCCTGACGGCGTGCTTCCCAGTCGCCGCTACCAACGCGCAGCAAATCGGCGGCACGCACTTCGGCGTTCACGCCACCGTTTGTGGAGCCATAACCTGTCGTGGTGGAGCGGTCGGCGGCGGGAGCGCCGAAACGCTGGCGTAGTTCGGGAGGAAGCCCGGCGCCAGCGCCCCCGGTGGGAGTTTCGGGAGTAGCCAGGCCCGCCGTAGAAGCTGCATCGACGATGGCCGGGTAGACAACCAATCCTTCGCCCGCGATGATGGAGGCATCGTCAGGGATGGTGACCTGTGCATCGGCTCCGAGAGCTTCGATACGCCCGTCGCGCATAACGATGGTGCCGCGCGGAATTTCGGGGCCGCTCACGGGCACAATACGCGCGCCACGCACAGCGAAAACGTTGGGCGCATCGGCGTAAGCGAGCGGCGACAGGCACAGAAGACTGTTCGCTAAAAGGAAACCAGTTACGGTCGTAGAACGACCTACGAAAGCACGTCGAGAATTAGTCATATAGGCTTCTGGAACGGAGTGGACAGGATCAGCCGCGAGGAATTTCGCCCTCAGTGAGAGGTTTTCACCTGACACGGAGACTGCGCTTCAAGTGGGGCCAAGCCCGCCTACGAAAAAACGCTAGGTTGATTCTAACAGGAGTCCTTAATTCTTCGTCACGAAAGCCATTTGAAGTCGGAATGGGGGGACTTTCTCGCCCTCATTGGGCGATTTAGGCCAACGACTGGGGCATCCAGAGGGGGAAGGCGGCTATGTCGG
>SDZD01000060.1 GCA_004172935.1 bacterium
CTGACCGGCACCGTCCCAGCAAGAGGCCTTCACCGGCATCGGTCTGAGCTGGCGGATCGTTTTGGACTCGATATTCGGTTCAGCGAGGCGGACGCATTATTCCCGTCGATGTGGAGCGCGCTGCTCTCAACCCGCAGTATGATGTGCCGCTGGAAAACAAAGACGTGGTGTTTGCGGCATTTAACCCGGCGCCGCGTGTGCGTTTGCTGGGTTCGGTTGCCAAACCCGAATTGTATCGTTTGAAGGAGAATGCGACTATCCTCGACGCCATTACCACGGCGGGGGGACTTACGTTGGCTCCGGCGCAAACCACGCTTCGTGTGGTGCGGACGACCAAAGAAGGCAAGCAAATCAGCATCACTGTGGATGCGACGCGCCTTTTCGGAGTGACTGACCTGTCGCAGAACGTGAAATTGCAGGACGGCGACTTGATATTCGCGGGTGAATCGCGGACCGGACGTCAGGTCTATATTTCCGGTGAAGTGACAACGCCCGGAGCGCTCGAATTGGGCGAAGGCGATGGTCTTTCCGAATTGTTGTTGAAAGCGGGCGGACCAAAACCAACGGCAGCGATGTCGAAATTGAGCGTGACCTCGCGTGGAGGGACGCAGCGCATGGTGGATGCGACGAGCATTTCCAAGGGAGGTAAGTTGGATGTTGTGTTGGAAGAAGGCGACTATGTGGTCGTGCCGCGCAATGAGGCCACTGTGACCGTGTTGGGAGCTGTTGGCAAACCCGACAACTATACCATTCCCGAAAACCAGACTTTGACGCTTGGCAACGCCCTCATTCAAGCTGGTGGCACAGTCACTAATGCCAAGTTGAAGGAAGTGGCGGTTGTTCATCGACTTAATGACGGTACAACCAAAACTGAAATCGTTCCTATCGATAAAGTTGGCGAAGGTGTGCTCACCATCGACTATCCGCTTCGTAATGGCGATGTGGTGTGGGTTCCTCAGGGGCGCGTCACTCAATCAGCTTTGTCTAAACTCTCTTCATCATTGGGCGTTATCGGTTTGGTTTCGCGTATTGGTGGTTTTTAACCTACCAACTAGTACAACGGAGTTCTTTTGAACCAGTCTTCACATCCCTTGGATAACACAAACGGAGCCAGCTCGAACGGTGAGCTGGCTTATATCGAGCGTCGCACGGCCTCGAATTCTATTTCTCCCCCTAACGAATGGCGTGAGCCATATGGTACTAATGCGTCGGGACGTTATGCCGTCGAAGAGTCGGGCGGTTTGGACCTCGCGCAGATATTGGGTATCGGACGGCGCCGCTGGAAGTGGATGCTGGCTGTTATGGTCGTGTGCGTATCCGTGTCCGCAATCCTGGTATGGCGTTCCAAACCGGTATATCAGTCGATGGCAACGCTCGAATTGACTGCGAACAATAAACCGCAAATGGATACGTCCGCTGTGCCAGGTCTTGAGCAGTTCGCGGGCAACAATAACAGCGCGCGCGCATTGGTCACACAATTGGAAATTATAAAGGGGCCTACAGTGAAGGACGCTGCTGTCGCAAATATGGATGCAGCTCAGCGCGCTCGTTTGCGTGGCATTGGGATGGAGGCCAATCAGCGTGGCAACACGAACCTTGTCGATGTGACAGTTCGCTCTCTCGACCCGGTTGGCGCCTCTGATTTTGCTAACGAAATATGCGACGCCTATGTGAAAATTTCCCAACAGGCTAATGCGCAAAACTCGGTTCACGCTGTCGATTATGTGAAAACCAAGGCCCTGGGAATTGGTGACAATCTCAAGAAAGCGCAAGATGAGTTGATCCTGTTCAAGAAGAAGCGTGGGGTTATGACTTTGTCGGATGAGGCTGCGGCAATTACTTCTAGTCTGGGATCCAAAAAATTGGCATTAGAGCAAGCGCAAACGCAGCGTGCTTCGCTTGTGGCTCAGTTGAACGACCAACAATCCCAACTTTCGGGTATTCCTGAGAGTAGATTAGTTCCCACTGGCATTCAAAAGAACCCTGTTATCGCTCAGCTTCAGCAGCGCATTACAGAGAAGAAAATTGAACGCGATTCGTTGTTGAACGAATACACCGAATCTTCGGTGCGTGTAACCGCAATTGACGCTGAAATCGCCAGTCTAAAGTCGCAGTTGGACAAACAGGTTAAAACCGAAGTTACATCATTTCAGCCTGACCCCCGCCGTGCGCCATTAGTTCAAAGTGTGGCTATGCTACAATCGCAAGTCCTATCGACTGATGCGACAATCAACGCTTTAAAGCAGCAAATCGTAATCGCACAAGGCCAGGTTAAACAGCTTCCTGAGTTGGAGGTTGAATACGCGAGTTTGATGAATAATGTTGATTTGCAAACTGGCCTTGCCAAGCAGATGCAGCAGACACTGGCGAACCTGGAAATCACTGCTAACTCGCAAACAGCTGACGCTGTTGTCAGGTTCAAGGCATCGCCTAACTATGGCCCGGTTGCACCTGATAAGCGCCGAATTATCCTGACTGGCATTATCATGGGCTTGCTGAGTGCCTTGGCGTTGGCGATGATCGTGGATGCTCTTGATAACCGTATCTACACTGAGGATGATGTGCAACGTGCGACTCAGTTGCCCGTGTTAGCACAGATTCCGTTCATCAAGAAGGCCGATCAACAGAGTTTGTATTTGACTGGGGAGAGTGTTTCGCCGCTGTTGGAATCGAACCGGATGTTGCGCGCCAACATCTCGTTTTGTGCGACGGATAGGCCGGTAAAAGCCATCATCGTGACATCGAGTGTGCCGCACGAAGGTAAATCGAGTTCGGCGCTTAACCTCGCTGTTGCTGCCGCTCTTGGTGGGGAACGGGTTGTGCTGATCGACCTTGACCTGCGCCGTCCGACCCAGCATGTGTTGACGGGCTTGCCCAATACGGCGGGCTTTACCAATATCATCGCGGGCCAAACCGACCTTGAGACGGCTTTGCAGGATACGCCCATCCAGAATTTACAAGTTCTGACGAGCGGACCCACACCGCCCAACCCATATCGAATGCTGAACTCACACGCGGCGAAGTCCACTATCGAGGCGGTTATCGCAATGGCCGATTTCGTGGTCATTGATACACCGCCTGTGCTGGGATTAGCCGATGCCCGCTTAATTTCCTCGTTGGTGGATGGCACTTTGATGGTCATCTCTGCGCAGGAGACGGGACGCCGTGAAGCGAACCGCGCAGCTGACATGATGGTGTCGGCTAACCAAGAGGTGTTGGGTGCGGTGCTGACTAAAGTGCCCAGCAGTTCGACGGCCTATGGCTCGTATACCTCTCAGCGTTACGGTCGTTATTTCGATGAAGGGCAGAGTACCGCTGAGAAGATGGACGAGTCGGCATTAGCCGGAAAGCTCGATGCGGCTCCTCGCGATAGGAAGAAGAGCTAAACAATATTTGCAAAAGGTTCCGAGCCTTGCTCGGAGCCTTTTGCTTTTGTGTGGGCATAGTGGGGTAGAGGAATAAATAAAAGGGCCACGTGAGTAATCACGCGGCCCTTTATTGCTTTGATTTGGGGTTAAACCAGCAAATCGCGGGCGAATTTGAGGGATTCGATGAAGACATCGACTTCTTCGTGGGTGTTGTAAGCAGCGAAGCTGGCGCGGCAGGTTGCGGAGACGCCAAGGCGACGCATCAGCGGTTCGGCGCAGTGGTGGCCTGTGCGGATGGCGACGCCCTGTGTATCGACGAGGTGCCCGATGTCGTTAGGATGGGCGCCTTCCATAACGAATGACAGGACCGATGCTTTGTGGGCGGCTTTGCCAATGATGCGGATCCCCTCGACTTCGCGGATGCCTTCGGTGGCGTGAACCAGCAACTCGGCTTCGTGGGCGGCGATGTTTTCGATGCCTACGGAGTTAACCCAGTCGATGGCGGCACCAAAGCCGGTTACGCCCGCCATGTTAGGGGTTCCGGCCTCGAATTTATAGGGCAACTCGTTCCAAGTGGTGTTCTCCCACGAGACACTGGAAATCATGTCGCCACCGGATTGGTAGGGCGGCATCTCTTCCAATAGTTCGCGCTTGCCGTATAGGGCGCCAACGCCTGTTGCACCATAGATTTTGTGCGAGCTACAGGTGAAAAAGTCGGCGTCGAGTTTTTGTAGGTCAACGCGGGTATGGGGCACCGACTGGGCGCCATCGACCAAAATCTTCGTACCGTTGGCGTGCGCCATCTGAACCAACTCTTCAACGGGGTTCACGCTGCCGAGCGCGTTGGAGACGTGGATGATGGAGGCGATTTTGGTGCGCGGCGATAAAAGTTTCTGCCACTCTTCGACGATGAGTTCGCCTTTATCGTTGATGGGGGCGACGACGAGTTTGGCGCCCTTTTCTCTGGCGATGATTTGCCAGGGAACGATGTTGGAGTGGTGCTCCATTTCGCTGAGCAGAATTTCGTCGCCTTCGCCAATGTTTTGACGGCCCCATGTGGCGGCTACGAGGTTGATGCCCTCGGTGCAGCCGCGCGTGAAGATGATCTGGTGCGGATCGGGCGCATTGAGGAATTCGGAAACCTTGACGCGCGCTTCCTCATAGCGACGTGTGGCGACTTCGCTGAGGTGGTGGGTGGCGCGGTGTAGATTGGCGTTTTCGGCTTCGTAGAACTCGCGGGTGCGCTCGATGACGGCACGTGGTTTTTGGGTCGTGTTGGCGTTATCTAGATAAACGAGTGGCTTGTTGTGGACGCGCACTGCGAGAATCGGAAATTCTGCGCGCACCTTGGCCACGTCGAGATGAGTTGACATAGTTTTCCTTCGGGTCGGTTTACAGGTCGCTAAGCGCGGTTGCACGGCTTCCGCCGACTTCCAGAAGCCCTCCGGCTTATCGGGTGCCCTTTCGAGGGTTTACTTTCGTTGGAACAGGGGGTGAGGGGACCAAAGAAGCGAATGGGCGGCACCAAGTGGTGCCGCCCAGATTCGAGCATTGGTTACTGCAACTTGTTGGAGATGCGCTCTTCCATTTCGTCGCGAACTGCGTCGAGAGTAATGGATGCCAGTACCTCGCCCGCGAAGGCGCGAATGAGGATAGAGCGGGCTTCGCGGGCAGGGATGCCGCGTGCTTGCAGGTAGAACTGGGCGTTTTCGTCCAACTGGCCGATAGTAGCGCCGTGTGTGCAACGCACATCGTCGGCCAAGATTTCGAGCTGTGGCTTGGCGTTGATAGTGGCGTCGCCCGACAGCAGGATGGTGCGGTTCGACTGTTTGGCATCGGTCTTCTGGGCGTCGAGACGCACGAAGATTTTGCCATTGAAGACACCAACTGATTTGTCGTTCAGCACGTGGGCATAAAGCTCATGCGATGCGCAATGAGGTTCGGCGTGATCCATCGTGGTGTGGTTGTCGATGAGCTGCTCGTTGTCGGTGAGAACCAATCCATCGAGCGTCACTTCGGCGTTTTCGCCTTGCATGACGGCAATCGGGTTATTGCGCACGATACGGCCACCCAGATTCAAGGATGACGAACGCAACTGAGAGTCGCGGGCGGCTCCAACCTGAGTTGTCGAGATGTGGAACGCCTTGGGCGATTCGAGCTGGGCCTTGATGTGTTCGAGGTGAGCGCCCGCGCCCGATTCGATTTCGGTTACCGCATTGGTGAGGTAAACGCCATCGGTGGAGGCGGAGTAGCTTTCGACCACAGTGAGCTTCGCGTTCTGGCCGAGCAAAATGAGGTTGCGCGGGTGCGAAACCGTCGCCGAGTCGCCCGTTGTCAGAAACAATAGATGGACGGCTTCGGCGAGTTCGACATCGGCGGGCACGAAGATGAACGCGCCATCCTGTGCGAAGGCCGTGTTGAGTGCGACGAAGGTTTCCTCGCCATTGACCGAACGGCCGAATGCCTGTTGTACACGCTCGGAACCTGCCGCGAGGGCTTCGCTGAGCGGACGCACTTCCACGCCTTCGGGCAAGGTGCCTACGTGAGATAAATCGGGCGCGAAGTGTCCGTTGACGAATGCCAGACGGTGTCCTTCCAATGCTTGAAACGGCAACTGCGTGCGAACTTTTGCTGCTGCGCCGTTGAGTTCGAATTGGAAGATCGGTGTTGCTACCAGATTGGCAGCGGGCGTGATGTCGGTGTATTTCCACTCCTCGTCGCGCACGGTTGGGAAACCTAGGCGAGAGAAGGTCGCGATGGCTTCGCGGCGTTTGGCCTGCAGCCATGCTGGAGCCGAATGGTCGCGCTCGAATTGGGCGAAGGCTTCCTCGTAGCGAGTGACCGCGCCCTGTGTTTGATTAGTTTGAATACGAGCCACGATTAAGCCTCCGAGAACTGTGCTGTGATGGGGTCGTAGCCGTTCTCTTCGAGTTCGAGCGCGAGTTCTTTGCCGCCGCTGCGAACGATCTGGCCTTTGTAGAGGATGTGAACGAAGTCGGGCACAATGTAGTCGAGCAAGCGCTGGTAGTGGGTGATGACGACAGTTGCGTTTTCGGGTGTTTTGAGGGCGTTCACGCCGCCAGAGACAACCTTAAGCGCGTCGATGTCGAGGCCTGAGTCGGTTTCGTCCAGAATCGCTACTTTGGGTTCGAGCAAAGCCATCTGGAAGATTTCAGCTTTTTTCTTTTCACCACCGGAGAAGTTCTCGTTGACCGAACGCTTCAAGAAGGACTCATCCAAGTTCACTAATTTGGTTTTCGCTTTGATGAGTTTCAAGAAGGACAGTGCATCCATTTCGGGCTGGCCATGATATTTGCGAATGCCATTGACTGCGGCGCGCAAGAAGACCTGGGTGTTTACGCCGGGAATTTCGACCGGGTACTGGAAGGCTAGAAACAAACCTTCTGCCGCGCGCTCTTCGGGAGCAAGTTCGAGCAGTTCTTTGCCATCGAAGAGGACTTCACCTTCGGTGACTTCATAACCATCGCGGCCCGCCAACACTGCGGCGAGGGTGGATTTGCCAGAGCCGTTGGGACCCATGATGGCGTGAACTTCACCGGGATTAATGGTCAAGTTGATGCCGCGCAGAATTTCTTTGCCGTCGATATTTGCGTGCAGATTTTTAATTTCTAAAAGCATAATTTTATGTTTAAGGCAGACGCACAAAGGCGCAGAGAAATCCATAGGCTTTCTCTGCGCCTCGGCGTTTAATTTTTAACCGACCGAACCTTCCAGAGAGATGCTCAACAGTTTTTGGGCTTCAACAGCGAATTCCATGGGCAATTCGCGGAAAACTTCCTTGCAGAAGCCGTTGACAATCATCGAAACCGCGTCTTCGGTTGTGATGCCACGCTGGTTGCAGTAGAAAATCTGGTCTTCGCCGACTTTAGAAGTCGAAGCCTCATGTTCTACTTTTGCGCTGGGGTTGCGTACTTCAATGTACGGGAAGGTGTGGGCGCCGCAGCGGTCGCCGATAAGAAGCGAGTCGCACTGCGAGAAGTTGCGCGCGTTGTCGGCGCCTTTAAGCACTTTTACCAAACCGCGATACGAGTTCTGGCCATGTCCCGCCGAGATGCCCTTGGAGACGATGGTGGAGCGCGTGTTCTTGCCGATGTGGATCATCTTGGTGCCCGTATCGGCCAACTGCGCGTTGTTGGTGACAGCAACGGAGTAGAACTCACCGATGGAGTTATCGCCCTGCAAAATGACGCCGGGGTATTTCCATGTGATAGCACTGCCGGTTTCGACCTGCGTCCACGAGATTTTGCTCGACTCGCCACGGCAAGCGCCGCGCTTGGTGACGAAGTTATAGATGCCGCCTTTGCCATCTTTGTCGCCGGGATACCAGTTTTGAACCGTCGAATATTTGATGTCGGCACGCTCCAACGCGACGAGTTCAACGACAGCCGCGTGCAACTGGTTGGTATCGAACTTCGGAGCTGTGCATCCTTCGAGGTAGGAAACTTTGGCGTCGTCTTCGCACACGATGAGGGTGCGCTCGAACTGTCCCGAATCCTGCGTGTTGATGCGGAAATAGGTGCTTAGTTCCATCGGGCACTTGACGCCCTTGGGAATAAACACGAACGAACCGTCGGAGAAGACCGCCGAGTTGAGTGCCGCGAAATAGTTGTCGGTGTAGGGGACAACCGTGCCGAGATACTTTTTGATGAGGTCGGGGTGTTCACGAACGGCCTCGGAAAACGAGCAGAACACGATGCCGAGTTCAGCCAGTTTCACCTTGAAGGTCGTGGTGACCGAAACCGAGTCGAAAACAACGTCAACGGCAACGTTGGCGAGAAGTTTTTGTTCTTCGAGCGGAATTCCCAGTTTGTTGAAGGTTTCGACCAGTTTCGGGTCAACCTCGTCCATAGAGGCCAACTTTGCTTTCGGCTTGGGGGCCGAGTAGTAGATGATGTCCTGATAGTCCAACTCAGGGTAGTGAGCGTTGAGCCAGTGCGGCTCTTCGAGCGTAAGCCAATGGCGGTAGGCCTTCAGGCGCCACTCCAATAGCCATTCGGGTTCGCCCTTCTTTGCCGAGATAGTGCGTACAATGTCCTCTGACAATCCGCGCGGCAGGGTTTCGGATTCAATGTCTGTTACGAATCCGGCTTTGTATTCTTGCGAAGCGAGCGCTTCGATAGTTTGTGTCTCGGTGCTCATAAAACCTCAATAATTTGGCTTGCAAGAGCCATACGGTGACTCCCAAAAAAGCGCCATAAACCCGACACATTGAAAACGCTCACGGTTCCCGCAGTGCGCGCAATTCTACCATTAGGGGGGACTTGCTAAGAAATCTCTTGCCTATCGCATGAGTTCAACAAAAAGGAGCCAAAACCTTTTTGGTTTGGCTCCTTTTCAAATGTTAAGCGATATGATGTGGTTTTTCCTGAAGGTCATAGGTATCATGCACGAGAACTTCGTGGAGATGAGCGACATCAATAGGCTTAGGTAGGAAGTGCTCGGCGATGCCTTCGGCAATATCAACTTCCAGGGCCGAGGTAAGAATGACGAGCGGGGCCTGAGGGAGAGTGTGAGCGCGCTGAGCGAGTTCAATTCCGGTCATGCCGGGCATTTTTACATCGGAGATTAAGAACGCGAATTGTTCGCGCCTGAGGAGAGAAAGCGCCTGCCACCCGTTTTGTGCAACGGTTACGGTGTGGCCCTGACGCCGGAGGGCGATAGCCAACGTCAGCAAAACGTTGGTGTCGTCATCCACTAAAAGAATTTGGGCCATTGGAAATATCACCGCGCGACAATGTCGTCACGCTAATATACCTCAACGCAAATCGAATGCCGATGTTCTGGAATTTTTTTGCAATGCAGCAAACGCTTTCCAATTGGTTGTCATTGCCAATATTTGCGCCACGATTTCTGCCAACGAAGCGCTTTACGCCCGCTGTGACGGCGTTCGCGATTCCATAACCTGACCTGGCCTTGAAGTGGTGCTTTCATTGGCAGTCCGGCGTACACGGCATGAATGTGTTCGCCATTTTTCCAGCGCGGTCCACTGCGATACCAAGCGGCGAATCCCACGCGCGCCAGCGCTTCCAGCAGTTCGTCGCGTTTATGTGACGTGAGGTCTGGCACCGCCATATCCACTGCGGCGCAGTAATCTTCGCCATTGATGGTGCCATCGCGCAGATGATAACCCTTTGAGCGCGGATGATTGCCGAGTGTCTGGCTAATGCGAAGTGGATGCACGTTCGCGGCATTACAGGCTTGTAGGAACCCTTTAAAGGCGACAGGAGCCATGCCCGCAGGTCGCAAGAATGGTTGAGTGGGGTGGGGCACTGGTCGAGGCAGCCCCGCGAGGCGCCAGCCGATTAAGATCGCCAATGCTAAAAGGAGAGCGCCACCAAGGTAGAAAAGGCGACGCCGAGGAGGCTTGGAGACGCTGTTGAGAGGCGTAACTTTCAAATTGCCCTCTGGTTTAAAACATTATTGAATCGGCGCACGTAAACTCGCGCCAATTTATCTATGAAACTTACCGTTGCTGGCAAATTGGCCCTCTTCATTATTGCCTTAGGTCTTGGATTCGGAGGCTGGAAAGCCTATCAAAAAGCGACTGGAGGCAAAGGCGTTTCCGTGGGGCCTGCCGGCCTCAATGGCGCCGACAATCCATCCCCCCAAGCCACCTCAGGTTCTCAGCAGACCCCCGTCACTGTGGGAGAAAACGAATTACAAATTGTGACCAGCGCTTCCAAGCGCGGTTGGATTAACGACCAAATCGATAAGTTCAACCAAACTTCCGATGTGAAGTTGGTGCCGAAGTTGGTCGAAACGCGCGAAGCCATGCAGCAAATTTTGGCTGGACGTTTGAAGCCCGCGCTGTGGAGTCCTTCGTCGGTGATTTGGGCCGACCGTTTAAGCGAAAAGTTGGAACAGGACACTGGCAAATCGCCGCTCGACACGAGCGACCCAAACTCCTATCGCTCGGTGATGAAGACTCCTATTGTGTTTCTCACTACTCAGGAGAACGCGCGTGTTCTGCGCCCATTGCTGTCGTCCAGCCAGTGCTGGGAGAATGTGGACAAGCTTTCAAAGGGGCGCATTCCGTTTTCGGGCGGCTTTAAGTGGGCGCACGCCGATCCGTTGAATGCTAACTCTGGAATGTTGACGCTGGCCCTTATCATCAGCGATTATGCGAACCGAACCGGGCAAAGCGGCGCCATTGAAACAGTCGCCAATTCCGGGGCATTCATGAGCTATTTGAAGTCGTTGGAATCGAAAATCGTGTACAACGCGGCAGTGCAAAAGGGTTCTTCGGCGCTTGTGAAGTCGTTCGCGGAGGATCCTTCGCGCTACTCCTTTATTACGGCTTACGAATCGGCGGCGGTTGAAGCGGTGAAAAGTGACTCCAGCCTCGCTGTAATCTATCCGAACCCAACGGTCAATGCGGATAACGCGGTCGCCTTCTTGAACTGGCCTGAACTAAGCCCTGCGCAGAAAGCTGCTGGACAGGCGTTCTTGAAATTCATCGCTCAGCCCGAATCAGCCAAAGATGGACTCAAGGAATATTTCCGTCCTTTGCGCGGTGCCAGCCTTAACAGCGAATTGGAGTCGCTGAAATCCAATGGCTTTCAAGCGAACTATTCGGCGATTGAATTGCCGCCTTATGCTGTGCTGAATGGTGTTGCTTTCAAATGGCGACAGGAGATCGCGAAGAAGTAACTTTTCTGTGCAGATTAGACTCCAAATTTCATAAATTCCTATTACTACTGCATTAATTTGAATGCAGTAGATGCCGTGTGGCGCGGTGCTAAGATGATGGATGACCTTCCACGTAAGCGACCGCAAAGAACTACCCCGGCAAGTCCGAGTGTCACGGCGACAAAGGGAAGGGTGCCTCTCTTCGAGTGGCGCCCCAACACGGCACCCTAAAGCAAAAGCCACTCATCCGAGAGGCAGAGACACAATTAGGACTGACGGAAATGAAATTGACCCCTGTAGGAAAAGTGGTCGCCCTGATTTTGATAGCGGGCGGCACGGTAGGTGTGTGGAGAAGCTGGAGCAAAATCGCTCCCAACGCGAAGACAAAATCCTCGACCAACGTCTCCAAAGTGAACTTGCCCCAAACCAATATCGGTTCGGGGCAAAATGCTGACGGCTCCCTCGCCAATAATGGCGCCTTCTCCCCGGTATCGCTCCCTTCTGGCGACGATTCTCCCGGCTGTACTTCATCGCCCGAAGTGCGACTGCAAGGCTACGCTTGGAATGCCCAACAAGGGCTGCTGCTCGCCACTGGTGGCACACAGGCGACCTCCGGTTCGCTGATGTGTCGCAATGGCATCAACTTCAGATGGTCGCGCCAAGATGACAACTCGAAGTTGCAGGAAGCGTTGGTGGCCTTCGCTACGAGGGTGAAGGCTGGTGACGCTAACCCCAAAGCGGGCACGCATTTCGTGACTATCATGGGCGATGGCGCGGCGGCGTTCATGACCCCGCTCAACAATCAACTTCGGCGTCTGGGGCCAGAGTATCAGGCTAAAATTGTCGATGCTATCGGCTATTCGCGTGGCGAAGACAAATTTATGGGACCAGTCGCATGGCGCGACAACCCAGCAGCCTCAAGAGGAGGCGTTGTGGCGGGCGTGCTACGCGACGGTGACTGGAACATCGCGCAGAAATGGCTCGGTGATAACGGCTTGAAAACTAACCCCGACGAGAAGACTTACGACCCCGATGCGCTCAACTGGATTAGTGCCAATGACTACATTGATGCAGCGGAGAAATATATCGCGGGTTACACCGAGACGCGCCCAGTGGTGCGCAATGGCGTGCGGACGGGAGAGATGAAGACCATTGGTGTCGATGGTGTGGTGACATGGACGCCGGGAGACGTGACCATCGCCCAGAAGAAGGGAGGTTTGGTATCCATCATCTCAACACGGGAATATTCGTCGCAGATGCCGTGTGTGGTGATTGGTATCGACAGGTGGTGTCGCGCTAATCGAACTCTGGTTCAGAAAATGATTACGGCAATTGGTGAAGGGGGACGCGAAATTCAGACCAACCCGCGAGCGCTCGACCGCGCTTCGCAGATCGCGGCCAAGGCGTTCAACGAGCCGAATGCGGATGCCGCTTATTGGAAGAAATACTTCGTTGGTACGCAGCAAACCGATAGTCAGGGCTTGACTGTCGAATTGGGCGGCTCGTCGGTAAATAACCTGGGCGATTCGCTGCTTTCGATGGGACTTGTACCGGGTTCGGCGAACCTGGTGGGTACGACTTACACCGTGTTCGGCGAACTTGTGGCCTCGCAATATCCAGAATTTTTATCGCGTGTGCCATCGGCTGCGAGTGTGGTGGATGATTCCTACCTACGCGCTCTGGCGCAAAGCCAGTCGCCGCAGACGCGCACTCTGGTTGCTCAGGCCAAGCCGCGCTTTGTGAGTCTGGGAAGCCGCAAGTTGGTGTCGCGCCGACAGTGGAACATCCAATTCAACGCGGGCAAAGCGACCTTCACACCTCAGGCTAAGGCCGAGCTAACGCAACTTGCGCGCGATTTGCTCATTGCTGGCGGCACCAGTGTCGAAGTGCATGGACACACCGATAATGCGGGCGACCCACGTAAATCAATGCCACTATCGGAGGCGCGTGCCTTTGCCGTCAAGAGCTTTCTTGAGAGCTTATCGCCTGTGAACTTCCCATCGGGTCGAGTTCACGCCTATGCTCACGGCGAAACCCAGCCTCTGGTGCCGAACACATCGGCGCAAAATCGCGCGCGAAACCGCCGCGTAGAAATCGTGCTGCGCGCCGCTTAACCTCGTGGAGTCGGGGCTTTCAGCCAATGCCTGGAAGCCCACACTCCCTTATAACCCCAAAATTCCAATGAAAACTGAATCGCCCGTTATCGCGACCGAAATCGCTTCTGATAACGGCTCACCCGCGCTCGTGCCCGCGACGCACTCTAGCGCTGCTCTCAAAGTTGGCGACCGCAAGCCGAAAGCCAACGAGGGAATATTCGCCCTCTTCCTGCCCAATCGAAGGGTTGCGCTTCCTTTGCTCGTTGCGGTCGGACTTTTTGAAGCCGCCCTGTTCGTGGGGCTGTGGATGCTAAGTCCTTACGAAGTATTACCAACACCGCTCGAAGTTCTGTTGGCTTTGCAGCGACTATGGATGACGCAAGGATTGGGGCAGGAATTGGCAACCTCGTTTGGACTTAATTTGCAAGCCTTGCTATGGTCAAGCGTGATTTCGCTTGGATTGGCCTATTTGACGGTATTGCCCGTTTTTCGACCGCTGGTAGCGGCAATTTCCAAGGGGCGCTTTCTTTCTCTGGCGGGTTTCACCTTTATCTTTACCCTGATGGTGGGAGGTGGACGCCCGCTTCAAGTTACGCTGCTGACCTTTGCTATCACGGTGTTTTATGTCACTTCGATGGCGTCCGTCATCGCTGCTATCCCTCGCTCGGAGTTCGAACATGCGCGCACTCTTCACATGAGCGAAGGGCGTATCGTGTGGGAAGTAGTGATTCTGGGGACCGCCGACAAAGCCTTTGAAGTGCTGCGCCAGAATGCCGCAATGGGTTGGATGATGCTATCGCTTATTGAGGGCATCGTGCGAAGCGGCGGCGGTATTGGCGCCATGTTGCTGGCTGAGTCGAAGCATTTTGCCCTCGCCGAAGTGTTCGCCATTCAACTGGTGATTTTGATCGTCGGCATGGTGCAGGATTATGGAATCGAATGGTTACGACGATTGCTTTGCCCCTATTCCGTTTTGACCCTGGAGAGAAAATGACAACCGATTATTCTTATCAACTGCGTGAAACCCTCGTTCATCTGGAAGGGGTTTCCAAGTGTTATGATGGTGTGCCCGTGCTGCGCGACGTGAATCTGGAAATCAAAAATTTGGTGCGGCCCGATTGCTTGCAAGGACAGGTTGTGGCGCTACTGGGGCCATCGGGCATGGGCAAGACCACGCTGTTTCGCGTGCTGGCAGGGCTGGAAACACCCGATTCTGGTCAGGTCTTGATGGGAATCGAGCAGAAAACGGTGCGGCGTGGGCAAATTGGTGTCGTGGCGCAACATTATCCGCTGTTTGCACACCGCACAGTGCAAGGCAACTTGATGGTGGCTGGAAAACAGGTTGGCCTCAAAGGAAAGGCTGGACGCGATAAAGCCAATGATTTGCTCGAACGATTTGGCATGTCCGCACATGCTGATAAATATCCGGCGCAGCTATCAGGCGGGCAACGTCAACGTGCGGCGATTGCGCAGCAGTTCATGTGTTCCGAGGGCTTCCTGTTGATGGATGAGCCGTTTTCGGGACTTGATATTCTGGCGCAGGAAACTTTGATTCGTTTCATTCATGACATCGTCTCACAGGATGAGTTGATGACCTTTATTCTCATCACGCATGACATCTCGGCGGCGTTGCAAATCGCCGATACGGTGTGGGTGTTAGGGCGTGATCGTGATGAATCGGGCAATGCTATTGCAGGTGGGCGTGTTCAGGCGAGTTTCAACCTCATCGAGCGCGGATTGGCATGGCATGAGAATATCGCCGCCTTGCCCCAATTCGGGGTTTTGCGGCAGGAAATCCGCGATTTATTTCCGCGACTGTGAAAATCGCTGATAAATGGGTTTGTATGTGCGCAGACGCGCAAAGAAGCATGATTATCGCCCCCTACGGCTTCTGTTTTGTTGAAAATTAAAAGAGAGTCGAAGCGACTCGCTCTCCCGTGAATACTCAAAGAAGTTCTTCGATGAAAAATCGTTATCTGGCAGCTATCAGCGAAAACGCCAATGTTTTGGGAATGGCCTCGGTCGTGGCGCTGGCGGCGGCCACAGGGATTGTGCCAATTCTTCTCGCCGGGTTGGTCGCCGAGGCTGCGTATCTCATTTTTGTGCCCGACTCGAAATGGTTCGAGAAGCGTCTGGATGCTCGCCATAATGCCGAAATAGAGGCTCACAGACAGCGTATTAAGGACGAGACTTTGCCGAAGTTGCGCCCCAGTCTGCGCGCCCGCTATGAAAAATTAGAGCAGGCTCGCCGCGAAATCGAGCATCAGGCTTCCAACGACAAACAGTGGATGCGCGAAGTGCTGCGCAAGCTCGATTTCCTGCTCGAAAAGTTTCTCCAGTTCGCGCTGAAGGATCAGCAGTTCCGCAACTATTTGCTCGACGCGCAGCAGGAAATCCACCCGACGCCCGTACCCAAGTCGCGCGAACCATTGGAACTGAACGACAAATGGACGCGCGATTGCGTGCAGTTTTTGCAGGCTGCCTACATGCGCGACCTCGACCAGTTGCAAGCACAGCGCGACGATGAGGGCGATGATGCGACCAAGGCCGTGCTTGACAAGAGATTGGAGGTGTTGGGACGGCGCCGCGATTTCATCGCGCGCATCGGGAAAATCGTCACCAATCTGACGCAACAACTGGCGCTTTTGGAGGATACCTTTGGTCTGATTTCGGATGAACTTCTGGCGCGTGCTCCCGAACAGGTTTTGGGAGACATAGAAGATGTGGTGAGCCAGACCAATGCCATGACGCAAGTTTTGGAAGAGATGGCCCCATTCGAGCGAATGCTTTCCTCAATTTGAGCTAGCTTTCGACGAAATTCCGACAATCTCCTGTGGCGCGTTCTACACTCCGCACCGAAAGATGAGCCTCTTCAACACGCTTCGCAAAGCGACCTCTCTATTAGTCGAATTGCCTCCCGAAGCCGCGTCCGCCGATGTGTCGCAACTCAAGTCGAGCGACATCTCGACCGACGATATACCCATCCCCGAAAATGCGCGCCTTTCCTACGATATGGATGCGCCGCGTGGCGAACGTCCTGCCGCCAAATCGGTGGCCGACATCGCGCGCGAAACCAATGGGCCGAATCTGGATGAAGTAAAAGTCGATGGTGAGGCGTTGCCCGCAGCCGACTCCAACGCCCCGCTCGATTTTGCCGCTGTTTATCGGGCTGCGAAATTGCCCGACTCCACTTTCGGTGCTGAGCAAATGCTGGAAACCCTCGCCTCGCTTCCCAACGAATTACCGCTCGAAACCAAAAGAGCGACGGTTCGCGCGATGTTGGGTACTTTGGGCAAAACAACCGGGGCCACTCCCGAAACACTGGTGGCCGATGCCTCGCGCAAACTGGCCGCGCTGCATTCGTTCTCGCAGTTTATGGAGAACAAAACCAACGATTCGATTGCCCAAAACGAGCAAGCCATCGCCGAATTGCAGGCACAAATCGAAGAAAAGCGAACTTCCATTTTGAACTCGCGTAACGGTTTAAGCCGCATTATGAAAGACTGCGAACTCGAAAGCGCCCGACTCGATGATGTATTAGAGTTCTTTTCGCTCGATCAGGGCGCCTCAAAATATGCAGGTGACGCGGCTCAATAAGTCGTTTGCCTATCACCTTAAAATAAAAACTCGGCCTCCAATTGGCCAATACCAAATCTATGTTGAAACGCATTTCCAATTTGTTTAAAGCATTTGCCAACATGTTCGTGTCAAGCGCCGAGCGCGCCAACCCGAAGATGATGTTGGAGCAAGAGAAGGAGAATCTGCGGACTCAAATCGCGCAGTACAATCAGGGATTAGCATCGCACGCGGGTATGTGTGAGCGACTGATGAGCCAGGTAAAGCGCCTCGAAGCACAAGAGAAAGAAGAGCGCGCCAAAGCTGCTGCCAACCTGCGCGCGGGTAACCGCGAAATGGCCGGACAGTTCGCTTTGCAGTTGCAAACTACTTCCGCGCAATTGACCGAAAACCGGACGCAGTTGGAACAGGCTGAAAAGACCTACCGCGAACTGGTGAAAGCGCGCGACGTGTCCATCTCTGCCGCTAAGAAGAAAATCGAGGATTTGAAATATGCTATCGGCGACATGGAAATCAAGAAGGCGACTGCCGAGATGATGGAAATGGCGGGCGGCATGATTAACACCATCGGCGGTTCGGGCGATACGCTCAACCGTTTGGAAGAAATGGTCGGCGAAGAGCGCGAGAAAGCGGCGGGCCGTGCCCGCGTCGCCCGCGACTCTCTCAACACCACCGACTTCCAGATGAAAGAAAACGAACAGAAAGCTCTCGCCGACCAAGCTCTCGCCGACTTCGCAGCGGCGGAAGGTCTGGCACTCGACCCGGCTCTCCCTCAAGACAGTGGGCAGCAGTCCGCTCGTCACATGGGGCCGCAAGGTCAAAGCATCAGCGGCTAAAATCCGACAATACAGCAAACCCCGCATCTCCAGGAGATGCGGGGTTTTTTGTGCGTCATTCTGGTGCGAGTAGTTGTTGCTCCTCAGCTTCATCATACGAATCATCAAAGGGTTCGGTGTAGATGAAAACCATCACCTGCTGATTATTTGCAGTACCTTCAATGGTTATGCATGATTTATCCTCGTTCTCGATGCCAAAGGACATGCTGGATACCTCTTGGAATGCTTTCTGAATTTCCAACAGATCGAGATTATGGATAATGCCGTAGCCGAACTCTCCCTCTTCTGCCCCCAGTTGAGATAAGTCCATTAGTGCAGGAGCTATCTCTAGCACATCTATTCCCCAGTAAGTGCTTTCTGGATCAAGGTAGCGCCATGCAATGTCGGCCAATCCTTTGAATTCAATGGCAGAGGATATTTGGTCAAACAAGACATTGATCCATTCGGGTAATTCTTCTGAGTCCATGTCGTTAATTATACGAACACCTCGCTTGTGGAATGTATGGATTGTGGGCTAATCCGCGCGCCAGAAGGAGCGACTGCGAGTGATTAACTTGTCGAAAGTGGCTTCGATGACTTCGCGACGTTTTTGTGCGAAGTCACCTGCTGGGTCTAGTCCTCCGATTTGCTCGTCGAACAGCGTCAGATATTTATCGCGCCACTCAACAACGCTATCTGGTTTGGGTGGTGCTGCCTTGCATTCCTCGGACAGCAGAGAGATGATATGCACGCTGGGAATGATTATCTCTTCGCCTTCTTCGTCTAGATAAACATCGCCCTCTGCGAAACAGGCATTGATCTTATCCATCAGTTGGTTGATGAGACCGCCGACATAGTCCAAAGCGCCATCGTTATCGAAATTTCCTTCTCCCCAAGTTCCCATATCGGCCAGTATCCTCCCGTTAGCTAGTTATCGCACCTGCGGGTTTGCGCCAAACTCATTATTACCTTTATGGCTTCTTCCTCTTGGTCGCAAGAACTCCTCGCCCGTTATAAAAGTGGCGCCAGTAAGCAATTCATTCTGTTTGGCAACGTCGAAGATGAGTTCTTGCTGGAAAGCGGGAAATTCGGGACTTTGCGTGACTTTTTGTTGCAGGACTTACTATCCGATTTCGATGTCGTTTTGAGCTACGACTTAGGGAATGGGTTTCGTATCGAAAAGGGGGCCGCGACTTTTGTGCAGTGGCCCATGTATAAAGCGCTTCAGAATCCAGCATTGCCGCGCGAGCCGAGTCCGGCGCTCGATTGGATGACTCGCTACTCGCGATATGCGGCGAATCTGAATGGAGTTGGGCAGCCTGTGCCGAAAGTCGCCATTATTGTTGGTTCGGTTCAGTTGCTTGCACCTGCATCTCCCGGTGGAATTGATCTCTCGACAGGGGCTTTGGCACTCGTGATGCGCGAATGGAGTCGTGATGCTATTTCGCAAGGTTCGCCTTTTGCGTCGTTTTTGATTGCGGAAAATCTCAACGATTTGCACTCGCTATTGACTCAGAATCCACGCGCGGCGCGTTTCAAAGTGCCATTGCCCAATGGCAACGATTTGAGCGAAGCCCTGGAACATTGGAAAAACAGCAGTCCTAAAGCCCTCGAAAAGTTTGCGAACGACTTACCGAATCTAGGGCAACAGCTCGCGGGAGCATCGTTGGCATCTCTCCATTCGCTGTTAAAGATGCGTGAGTTCGCCAAAACGCCGCTCGAACCCAACGATGTATCGCGGTTGAAAAAAGAGTTAGTCGAAGCCGATGCAGGTGGGCTAATCGAGTTTTTGTCGCCAACGCGCACGTTAGACGACCTCTATGGACAGGAGAAAGTGAAAGCGCATCTGCGCGCTGACATCGCTTTGTGGCGTAAGAACGAAGTTGACGCTTTGCCGAAGGGATATTTGCTGTGCGGCCCAGTGGGAACCGGGAAGACATTTTTGGTCGAGTGTTTGGCGGGTGAGGCTGGTATTCCCGTCGTGAAGTTGAAGAACTTCCGTGATCGTTGGATTGGCTCAACCGAAGGCAACCTCGAAAAAATATTCCGTTTGCTGGGGGCTTTGGGGCGTTGTTATGTGTTCGTCGATGAGGCTGACCAGGCATTAGGTAAGCGCGATGCTGGTTCAGGGGATAGCGGCATTTCGGGGCGTGTTTATGGTATGTTCGCTGAAGAGATGAGTCGCTCGGATAATCGCGGCAAAATCATCTGGATTTTGGCATCGAGCCGTCCCGACCTCATTGAAGTTGATTTGAAGCGTCCCGGTCGAATCGACGTGAAAATCCCGTTGTTGCCCACGACAACACCCGAAGAGTCATTCCATCTCATCAATAACTTATTGAAGCGACGCGGATTGGAACTGGCCGAGGGCGATATTCAATATCTGCGCGACGAGTTGCCCTTGTTGCTAACTCCCGGCGCTGCGGAAGCGCTTGCCGTCAAAGTGTTCCGCGATGTGAAAGTGCAGGGAAGGACATCGCTGGAGGCGCTACGTAATTCGCTGACAACCTACCGCCCGCCAGTGGCGCCCGAAGTGCTGGGGGCGCAAATCGAACTCGCGGTGCGCGAATCGAGCGATCTGGAATGGGTGCCCGAATCGCTGCGTCCTACGAACTGAGCGTAGGGCAACCGAGTGGTCGCCCTACGGATAATCATTGGGTGAAATTTAACCCGCCATTGCGGCTTTCGAGCGAGTGGCGGCGTGGTTCCAGCCGCGCAGCACTAACGCCGAGTAGGTGTGATTATGCGGCTGTTCCATCTCGTCGCTGCCCGAATGCAGTTGGACTAGCACGGTTTTGCGGACTTGGTTCGAGCGGTTGGGCATGGAGCCGTGCAGCGTCAGGTAGTTGAAGAACACCACGTCTCCCGCTTTGGCTTCCACGATGGTCGCGTTTTCGATGGGATATTCTTCGCGCAAGCCTTCTTGCAAATACTCGCCGCGCTGAACTCGGCCCAGGCGATGCGAACCGGGGTAGACGCGCAAACAGCCCATTTCGTCGCTGGCGTCGGAAACGAAGATAACAGCGGCCATCATTGTGTCCTGTTCCGAGGGGAAGTAGGTGTAGTCCTGATGCATCGGGAATGGTGAACCATTCTCGGCGGGCTTCTGGAACAACTTGGTGTGGTGCAAGATGATGTCGGGGCCAATCATGGCTTCGACAACGTCGAGCAAGCCTTCGTGTTGGATGGCGCGCAGCCATGCGGAGGAGAATGTCTGGACTTGGTGGGTATGGAAAATGACGGAGTTGCCACCATCCAAACGGCTCATCTCTTCGCCGCCCCAGCGGGCATTGATTCTTTCGCCTGAATTGGATAATTGCGACACGATGCGGTCGAAGTCGTCTTCCATCGGGGCGAGTTCGCCGGGGCTGAACACGCCTTTGGCGTGGTAGTAGCCGTTCTCTTCCCAAAATTGGCTAATGCTGGTGGACATGTTTTCTTCCTTGAATAGGGACAACGCGATGGCGCGTTGTCCCTATTCATTTTTATTGAAGAATCTTCTGGCGCCTTTAGACCAAATCGCCCAATCGTTGGATATTTGGGCCAAAGTGCCGCTCTGTTAGTCCACCACCTCGGCGACGAAAGTCGCCGGGAGGGTTGCCGTTACGCTTGGAGAAGACGCGAGAAAAGTGCGCGACATCGGGATAACCCACCTCACAGGCGATTTCTTTCAGCGACAGCGATGATTTGAGTAGTAGCGCCTCGGCCCTGTCCAGACGAGCGCGTTCGATATACGCGGCGGGACTTGTTCCGGTGAATTGCCCCAATAAGCGCGTCAGTTGGCGCGGCGAAACGTGGATATGAGCCGCGATTTCGCTGAGAGAGAGGGGGCGTGCCAGATTATCGTGGATGAAGCGCACGGCTAACCGCGCCTGATGAGCGTGGGGGTTATGGCTGGGTGACGAAGTTGAAGCGGGCAGGGCGCTTCCGGCGCCTAATATGGCTTGGAGCAGGGCACACGAAAGAGACAGCATCACTTCGATTGACCCCGCGACTGTGGAAGCCGAAGTCGTTGCCAGAGCCTTCCAGATAGCGTTGACGCGCTCATCGTAGGCTATGAGGGTATTGCTCTCGGCGAATGCGCGCCCAACATCGCCGCCGACTTCGAGGGAAAAGCACACCCAGAACAATTCCATGTCGGGTGCGGTTGTATTGACGATTTGATGGATGACACCGGGGCGGGCGAAAAAGGTGTCTCCGCTGCGTATAGTGTGGGGTGCGTTCTCGACCAGAAATTCGCCCTCTCCATAGGCGCCGATAGTGCAAATCTCGAAGTAGGTGTGGCGGTGGGGGAGATTATTGGGCAGATGGGGGGCGTAGTTCCAGTTCAATATCTGCGCGCGCCCATTCTCTTCGCCAAGTTCGAGCAGGGGAGAAAGCGCGTTGAGCCTCTGAACGGGAAGCACCGTTGGGTTAGCCCGCCCCTTTGTTTATGGTGCCAATTGGAACTTCTTCGCCCGCTTTTTGGGGTTTGCCGCCCGGATCGGGAAGCACTTTGGCACCGCGTTTATGAATACGCAATTCGACGGGAGTGATGGTGGCATCGAAGTAATCTTGTGTGCCAAACGAAAAGGCGATGCCATTCGCGACACTATCGTAGTAGTAGGCGACATAGCCGCCACCGCCCTCATCAAGCATGGCCAGTGCCTGTGCTTTGGGCGAGCCGTAGGCGCGTCGGAAATCTTGCAGCGAACTCTTCAGTGATATGCCCTTGCTGGTGCGGAAAGCGGGCGAGTTGAATTCGATTTGCACCACCTTTCCGGCGCGATAGATGACGACCAGATTGCGACGCGGATATTTCTCAGAGCCGTATTCATCTACTGGTGGCTTGGTTCCCATAAATGAATCTTGTGTTTCGCCGCTCTTCCACTTTGTGGTTTTTGTCGGACTGCCGAGTAGGGCGCGCACTTGAGCCAGGGTGGCGCCCAGTTTGACTGCCCCCACTCGCTCGCCTGGAACGACAACATTATCGGCATGACTCACCTGAGCGAGCAACAAAACCAACGGGACAATCGGGATAGAGCGACGAATACCGGAAGAAATCATGGCAGTTGTATGACGTAGATTACAAAATGTGCATTATACGTGAGGCACATGGTCGGCATTTGTCATCCTCAATAGAGTGAAATTTCAACTGCAAGCCCAAAAAGAAACCCCCTTTGGCATTGCGCGCGCCGGAGTGTTGGAGCTTCCGCACGGAAAAATCGAGACGCCTGTGTTCATGCCTGTGGGCACGTTGGCCTCGGTGAAGGCGATGCTGCCACACGAATTGGAAGAGTTGGGGGCGCAAATAATCCTTAATAACGCCTTCCACTTGCATCTGCGCCCCGGCGCCGAAACCGTCAAAAGTGCGGGAGGGCTTCATAAGTTTCAGAACTGGAATAAGCCTATCCTCACCGATTCGGGCGGTTTTCAGGTCTTCTCGCTCGCCAAAATTCGCAAGGTGACCGATGAGGGCGTTCATTTTCAAAGCCCCGTCGATGGCTCGAAGCACTTTTTTACGCCCGAATCGGTTATCGAATTGGAAGAAGCGCTTGGCCCCGACATCGGGATGATTCTGGACGATGTTATCGCTCTTCCAGCTACCTTTGATGCCACCGCCAAGGCGATGCGGCGTAGTGTGGCGTGGGCCGCGCGCGCAGCCAAACACCGTAGCCGCGCCGACCAGTCGATTTTTGGCATTGTTCAGGGCGGACTCCACGAAGAGTTGCGCCGCGAGTGTGCCGACGCTCTGGTGCAGATTGGCTTCGATGGTTACGCCATCGGTGGATTGGCCGTGGGTGAAACCAGTGACCAGATGGACGAAATGGTTGGCCGCGTCACACCGATGCTGCCGCCGGAACAACCGCGCTACTTGATGGGCGTTGGCACCCCGCGCGACTTGGAAGCCGGAGTGCTGCGCGGCGTCGATATGTTCGATTGCGTGTTGCCCACCCGATTGGCACGCCACAATGTCGCTATTATCAGCGCTGAGGAGACTTCGGGCATTGCTGGCGGTTTTCAAAATCTGAATATGCTCAAGGCTGTTCACAAGAACGACTTCTCGCCGCTCGATTCGCGCTGTTCTTGTTTCGTTTGCCAGAACTACTCGCGTGCTTATGTGCATCACCTTTCCAAGTGCAGCGAGATCGCGGGGGCGCGTTTACTGACCTACCACAACCTGTGGTTTTATCAGAAATGGATGCGGCGCTTGCGTGAGTGGATTTTGCAGTAAGCGAACGTTTAGAAGTTTCAAGCTTGTTTGGCGATATTCACATTGGAACTAGGCATACAGACACGAACTTGAGGACGATTATACCCCTCTATCTCAAGGTACTCCTCGGCCATGTCTGCTTCTCGTCCAATTTTCTTTGATCCCTCTGGTCTTCGGGCCATCTGGTTGAAGCGCACAGGAACCGTATTCGGTTTTTGTGCGCTGTTACTGTTCATCGTTTTCGGCGTAACGGTGATGAATACGCCCTCCCCCGTTCGCGAAACCGCGTGGCGCCAATTGACTCGTCTGGTAAGCATCAAATCCAAAAAGGTCAAAGGCGATAATCCTATGGGCGTGTGGCACCAACTGGATTACGGTCCCGCTGCAAACGTTAGCGGGGTTACTCCTGTCGTTGCTCCCTCCGAAGCGCACATTGTCGCCGCCTTCTATGCTCCCTATGAGGCGACGGGCATTACCTCGTTTCGCGTTGCCGCCCCACATCTTACCCATGTGATGCCCGATTGGATTCACTTGACCAAGGACGGGCGTGGGCTGGATTTCAGCGATTTCGAGTTGGCCGAAAACCCTAACAACGCGACTCTCATTCAAATCGCCAACGAGAACGGGGTTTCCATTGCCCCCATTCTTTCCAACGCGCAAGATGAAGGCTTCGACTCACGCCGCGCCCACGTCTTGCTCAGTTCGCCAAAGCTGCAACAGGCTGTGGTTTCTCGTCTTGTGAGTTGGCTGGATGAAAACCATTTCCAGGGACTTAACCTCGACCTGGAAAACTTAAATCCAGCGGACTCGGCGGGCTATGTTGCCTTCGCCCAGCTTTTGGGGCAACAGATGCGCGCCCACGGCAAACAGCTGTCGGTCGATCTCGAATATGAAGTCAAAGGCCCGCAAATGCGTCGACTGGCGAATGCGTGCGACTTCGCCGTGTTAATGGCCTACGACCAGCACGAGCAAAGCCACGAGGCGGGGCCAGTGGCGGCTTTCAACTGGACGACTGGTGTGTTGCGTAAGGCGCTTCAAAGCGTTCCTGCCGAAAAGTTGGTGCTCGGTGTTGGCAACTACGGCTACGACTGGAATTTGGACGCGCACGGTAAAAACACCGAACTGACTTATCAAGACACAGTCGCTTTGGCGCACGAAACAGCCGATCAGACCTCCCCGGAAAATGCGGTCGATTTCGATGCCGACGCGATGAACGCGACCTTCGATTACGAGGACGACAACCACCAGCAGCATGAAGTGTGGATTCTCGATGCGGCCTCCGCGTGGAACTCGTGGCGCTTGATGCAACGCGCCCAGTTGCGCGGCGGTGCGTTGTGGGTTCTTGGCTCCGAAGACCCCTCTCTGTGGCACTTCTGGCGCAAGAACGCTGTCGATACAGCCGGACTACGCGCGCAGATGGCGCGTGTTCACTTCCCCGAAGAAGTGACCTATCGCGGGCAGGGCGATATTCTGCGTGTCGCTTCGCAACCGCGCGAAGGTACGCGCTCTTTCGAGTACGACCCGGTTTCGGGCTTAGTCAAAAACGAGATTTACCACCGCTTCCCCGCACCCACCGTTATCGAGCGCACCGGCTTTGTTCCTAAAACCATCGCGCTCACCTTTGACGATGGCCCCGATGCTACCTGGACGCCAACCGTGTTGGATGCCCTCAAGAAGTTCGATGTGAAGGCGACCTTCTTTGTGGTGGGCGATCAGGCCGAACGCAATCGCCCACTTGTGCGGCGCATCTGGGATGAGGGCCACGAAATCGGCAATCACTCGTTCTATCACCCCGACCTCAGCAAAGTTTCCAATGCGCGCGCGGGTTTTGAAATCAACGCTACACAGCGCGCCATCGAGTGCATTACCGGGCACGCAACCACTCTGTTCCGCGCGCCCTACGACTCCGACATGGAGCCGCAAACCATCGAGCAGGCAGCAACACTTCAACGCGCGACGGGTCTTGGTTACAGAGCTATTGGCAACGCCATCGACCCGCAGGACTGGAATCCGACGCTCGTTGACCGCGAGGGACACACCCGATTCCGTACCGCCCGCGATATTGAAGACGATATTTGGAGCGATGTTCACACTGGCGAGGGCAATATCGTGCTTTTGCACGATGCTGGAGGCGACCGCGCCAACACCATTACGGCACTGGAGAAGATTGTGCCTCGCTTGCAGCAGGAGGGCTACAAATTCGTTTCCGTATCGGCTTTGATGCACCAGACGCGCGATGTCGCGATGCCGGTCGTGACGGGCCGCGAAGCATGGATTGTTGCCTTTGACCGACTTGTATTCGATGGTGTCTTCTCGTTCCAGTGGGCTTTGGCGGCAGGATTCATCGTCGCTATCGGGTTGGGCTTGGCCCGCATGGGATTAATCGTTCCGCTGGCGTTGGTAGCTGCCAAGCGCGAAGGGCGCGCTGTCTTCGATCCCGATTTTCAGCCTCTGGTTTCTGTGCTGGTAGCGGCTTACAACGAGGAGAAAGTTATTGAACGCACTGTGCGTTCGATTCTGGCCTCCGATTATCCTCGTCTGGAAGTCGTGGTGGTGGATGATGGTTCTAAGGATGAAACTTTCGCCACCGTTAAACAGGCGTTTGGCGAGGACGCGCGAGTGCATGTTTTCCGCCAGCAGAATGGAGGCAAGGCTTCGGCGCTCAACCATGCCATCACCGAAGCGCACGGAGAGATTTTTGTTGGTTTCGATGCCGATACACAGGTCGCGCCTGATGCGATTTCCTTCATGGTTCGCCACTTCACCGATGAGCGCGTTGGTGCCGTGGCGGGCAACGTTTCGGTCGGTAATCGCCTCAACATCTGGACGCGCTGGCAAGCTGTCGAATACATCACCAGCCAAAATCTGGACAGGCGTGCCTTTGGCTTACTGAATGCCATTTCGGTTGTTCCCGGCGCTATTGGCGCATGGCGCCGCAAGGCGGTTAGTGCTGTCGGCGGCTATCAGAGCGATACGCTCGCCGAAGACATGGATTTGACGTGGCGTTTGCACGCTGGCGGCTGGAACATCATCAACGAGACACAGGCCAAAGCCTTCACCGAGGCTCCCGACTCGTTGAAAACCCTCTTTAAACAGCGCTTCCGTTGGGGTTATGGCACCTTGCAGTGCCTCGCCAAGCATCGCTCGATGATTGGGCGCGAGGGCTGGTTCGGCAAGCTGGTGTTGCCTATGACATGGGCCTTCCAGTTCGGGCTTCAGTGGCTGGCCCCACTCGTCGATATTCAATTGGCTTTCGCTGGGGTTCTGATGCTGATGGGCTTACAGGCGGGAGGGGCCGACGCTCATACCGCGCAGTTCTTCGAGCGCACCCTATTTTTCACGGCGTTGTTCTGGTGCGTCGAATTGGCTGGAGCCATCGTCGCCTTTCGTCTCGATAAGGAAGACACTAAGTTGCTTCCATTGCTGCTTTTGCAACGCTTCGTTTACCGCCAGATGCTGTACGTCGTCGTTCTTAAGGCCACATGGACAGCTCTCTCTGGCTTCCGTCAAGGCTGGGGCAAACTCGCCCGCAAAGGCACCGTAGTCGTGAGCGCCCCCGAAACCGCATAAATAAAACAAGGCTCCGATTCTCTGAATCGGAGCCTTGTTGTTTGTGTTGCTATTCGGATGATTTAGCGAGTGGTTTCCGACTTCTCGAATTGATGCCACGCTGCTTTGTTACCGACGAGGGTGTAGCGTTTGTTAGCGGCGAGAACGTACATTTCCTCGTCCAGATCGTCCCATGAACCAGTGAGTCGCGAGTTGCGGGCAATAACGAAAACAGGCTCTTTTTCGGCCATCACGCGCTCAAGGCTTTCGCTGTTACCGTAGAAATATTGGGTGCGCTCTGCCTGTCCCATCTCTTCCCAGGCGGGAAGCAACTCATCGGGAATCTTCGAGAGGTCGGAGCCATCGCGTCCGCCGATAACGCCATCGACCGCGACGCGGCGGTGGGTGTAGAAGGGCACGCTCTGGATGAAGCCGACGGACAGAACACGCGAGTTAGCCGATAGAGCAGGGCTTAAGCGGGCCATCAATGGCTTCGTCGTCAGGGTGGGGGCCAATGCACACCAGAAGGAAACTCCCGCCGCCAGGCAGAGTGCGAAGCCGCCAGCAGTGGCTCCGAAAATCCATTGTGTTTTTCTGGTTAACCAACCATATACAAGCGAACCTGCCCATGCCAACATGACCGCTCCGATAAGGTAGATGTAAGTCGGGGCGCTATCGACGCCGAGGCTCTGTGCTGTTTTGGGGGCATAGATGAAAGCGCCAATTCCAGCAGCCAGTGCCAAAAATGCCAGCACTCCGGCCTCAACGCGCAACTGCTTTTTCTCCCACTGTGAGCTGATATAGCCGCCCAGTAGCGCACAAATCAGCGGTACCATCGGCGCGATGTAGGGCACAATCTTCGACTTGGAAACCGAGAAGAACAACAGCGTAAAAGCCGCGCCGCATAGCAGGAAGACAACTGCGCGCGCTTGTTCAGTCGCTTCGGTCGACTTGCGAGCTAAACGAAATGTGGGGAGTACCCGTGCCAATGCGCGCGGGATAAAGACCGACCAGGGGAAGAAGATGGCGGGCAGGAATGGCAGGAAGTAGTAGGGCGCTTCCCAGTGATCGGGCACGCCTTTGCTGCCCAAAAAGCGGGCGAAGTTTTGCTCCCACCAGAACAGGCGACCAAATTCGGGTTCGCGCATTTGAATGAGGATGAACCACGGTGCGGCCACCATAACCATCAGTGGGATTCCCCATAGCGCGCCCATCTTCCAGCCATTTTTGGGGCGGCACCATAGCAAATAAGGAGTGATGGCGCCAAAGCTGAGCAAAATCGCGACGGGGCCTTTGGACAGAACGCCCAAACCGAGGCTTACCCAGAAGAGCGCGAAATATAGTGTCTGACGATTGAATTTGGAATTCGAATTGGGCGAGGTTTCCTGACGGCTCGATTCGGTGTGACCCAGCCACCAGAAGCACAGCGCAATCGCGACCAGCGATGAGAGCGGCGTATCGGTTATGACCGTGCGCCCCAGAACGGGCCACATGACCGTCGTGCTGAGAATCGCTGCGCTGAGAAAGCCTGCCCGTGCCCCAAATGTGCGGCGGGTCAGCGCGTAAATCGCCGAAATCGCCATCAGCGCCCATAGGGCAGGGGCCAATCGGGCAGTAAGTTCACTGACACCGAACATGCGAAACATGACCATTTCGCTCCAGTACAAAAGGACGGGTTTGTCGAAGAATTCGGCGCCGTTCAGAGTGGGAATGACCCAGTCTCCGCGTTCAAGCATTTCGCGCGGGATAGAGGCATAGCGTCCTTCGTCGGCGTCGATCAACCCATAAGAGCCGAGCTGAAAAAACACCGTTAAGAACACCAGTACCAACAGAGTTACAAATGCAATGGGGCGACTCCAAAAGGGAGCGGAGGTGTTTGTCGCCTCCTGACTTTCCAGACGATGGGCGAGCGCTGCGGGCGCCGAAGAGATGGGTGTAGTCGTTATAGGAATGTCCTTGAAATAGGCCGCTATGCGGGCGCGGTGTAAGGATAATGCCCTTTACTTGACATCGAAACGCAGAAAATGACAGGTTGTGTACAAATGGGCGGCCTGAGCGAAGATGGGTGAAATTATGTTGCCGCTTTCTAAGAGATAACATAAAAACGCCGCTCCCCCAGTGGGGAGCGGCGCCTTACGATAAGAGCGACGTTAGAAGGCTTGCGGCCCGTTAACGATTCGTGGTGAGAAAGTCGGTTTGTCGCTTCTGGTCAGGCGGAATTCGAGGCGTACAGTTGTGCTTTGTCCCACTGACAGAGAGTTTGCAATGGTAATGTATGGTGAACCCAAATTGGTGCCGCTGGCTCCAACTAGAACCACTGATGAAGGTAAGCCATCCAGCACCAGGAGTAATGGTGACGACGAAGCCGCTGTTCCTGTGTTGGTGATGGTGATGTCTTGAACCAAGTGCGCGCCGGGGCGATACAAAGTCGGCGAATATGGCCCGACGTTGATGATTTTGGCCAGCGAGAACGAGAATGCCGGAGCACCTGCTGTGACCACTACCGAAGCGCTGGAACCATTGTTGGGCGCCGACGGATCGGGTGTGGCTCCGCTTCCGGCGACTGTGGCGCTGTTAGTGAGTGTGCCCACGCTGCTTGGCGCTCGCACCACAATCGAGAAGGTGCCTGTTGCTCCATTCGCAAGAGTTCCTAAGGCGAAACTGAGGGTATTCGTGCTTTGGGAGGTTGCAACCGGCGTACTTGATACGAAAGATGAACCCGGTGGCAAGGTATTGGTGAGAACAACACCTTGAGAGGTATCTGGCCCGTTGTTACGTACTGTGAGGGTGAAGGTGACAAGATTGCCTGTCGGTACTGAGGCGGCAGAGGCTGTTTGAGTGACGCTCAGGTCGGCCGATGTATCATCGTTGATAATTGTGCCTGTTCCCTGACTACCAACGATGGTGGCAGCACTAGCCCCCGACAAAGTAACGAAAAAGGTTTCGTTAGCTTCGCGAACGGTGTCGCCGCGCACCGGAACCGAAATGGTTTGGCTGAGCGCGCGAGTCGTTTTGGATTTCGGACTCGCTGGAGCTACTCCAAAATTCAGCGTGCCAGAGGTGGCGTTATAGTCGCTTCCCGCTGTCGCAGTGCCATTGCTGGTGGCATAATTCACCGATACGGAACTGTTGGGATTGCCCGAAAGTGTCACTGTGAAGACGGCGTTCTTCGTGCCACTATTGCCCTCCGTAAGCGATACATTGTTGATCGAAAGTGAGGGGAGCGGTGTGGCAGTCGGTGCAGGTGTCGAGGTGGGACGCGGTGTATTGGTCGGACGAGGTGTTGCTGTCGCGGTTGGCCGTGGTGTCGCCGTTGCTGTTGGACGCGGAGTTGCCGTTGGCCCAGCCGTGGGAGTGACTACTGGCGTCGCTGTTGGGCGTGGTGTGGAGGTTGCCGTCGGAGTGGCTGTCGGCCCAGGAGTGGAGGTTGCCGAGGGCGTCGCTGTCGCACGTGGAGTGGAAGTCACCGACGGCGTGGCCGTTGGGCGCGGCGTCGAAGTGGGCGTCGCTGTTGGACTGGGGGTTCCAGTCATGCCAATGATCGTGCCCCTGACCGTCGCCGAAAATTCGCTGGTGTTGCCAACTGCATCGGTTGCGGTCGAGGCGAACACGATGTCTGTGCCTGTGTAGGGCAATGAGGTGCTGAAACTCGCGGCGCCAGCGGCGTTCGTCGTGACGGTTTGCGAACCGATATAAGTTTTTCCCTCGCCGAAGCCCGATGGATCGGCAGTCGGGCTGGAGAAGAACTGTACTGTGAAGGTGGATGAGGGGTTGGAAGTCAGCGTGCCGTTGATGTTCAAGTTGCCGCCAGCAACGACTGGTGTGCCAGTAATGACGGGGTAGTTTTGCAGCGCATTGGCCCCAACTGTATCGTCGCCCTGATTAGTGACGGGCTGATTGGCCAAAGGAGTAGAGCTACCACCCAGAGAAATTCCCAGCTTGCCGTTGTTATAGATGCTGTTGCCCAGAATGCTCTTGCGATGACAGGCATTGGCTCCCCCAAGCATAATGGAAACGCCCGCGCCTCCATTGTTCGCGATGGTGTTGCCCAGGCTCTCGATTGGGGAGGCTTTGGGGCGTATACCGTTTTGCTGGAAGATGGGCATTCCTATGATGTGACCCGGCGAAGCGCCAGAAAACAGGACGCCGTCGCCTGTGTTGCCCAGTGCCGTTGTGCCATTGATGCCGACACCAATATTATTGCTTTGTACGACTGTACCCACCGAGCCAGAACCTGAAATCAAAATTCCATAGCTGGTATTGGCTGAGATTGTGTTGCTGATGATGGAGGCTGTCTTGGCATCGGTAATACCTATGCCACCAGCTGTGTTGCCAAGAGCTTTTAGACCTGTAGAATCGGTGCCGATCAGGTTGCCTTGTACTGTTGTTGTTGTGGTTTGGGTGCCATCAAGCGCAATGCCCGGATAAATACTGGAGCCGTTGGCCGCAACGAGGTTGCTTACGATTCTGTTGCCAGTGATTAAGCCGGCATTGCTTGCAGAATCGAGTTGTATTCCGCTGCCTTTGTTCGCAATCGCTTTGGTTCCAGTCGCGTCGGTTCCAATGTAGTTGTTCTGGATCGTATTGTTCGATGCGCCAAGGGTCAGGTACACGCCGGGATAGGTTTGGCTTGTGCCATTGCCCGAAATCAGGTTGCGCGCGCTTATTGTAACGCCACCGATGGTGTTATTCGATGTGCCCAGTGCAACGCCATTGACAGTGTTGGGAAGTGCTGCGGTGCCCGTTGCGTTGGTGCCAATCAGGTTTCCTTGAATTGTATTCGAGTTCGCCCCACTGACCATGTAGATGCCCGACCCATTATTGCCGGAAACGACGTTGCCCTGACCCCCACCTGTTCCACCGACAGTCGAATTGGTGGCGCTTGTTAGGGCAATACCACCGCTTCCATTGGGGACTGCTTTGGTTCCTGTCACATCGGTACCAACTTTATTGCCCCTGATTATGCTGCCTTTCGTCTCGGTGCCACCGATTTGGATGCCAGCAAACTGTGTGCTACCGTTGCCAGAGATCAGGTTGCCGATGATGGAGTTGTCGTTAGTGACGGCTTCGTCATCGCTCTGCGAATAGAGTTCGATGCCACAAGCACCATTACCCAGAGCTTGTGTTCCTGCGGCGTTCGTCCCTATGTAGTTGTTCTGGAAAATGTTGTTCGAGCTGCCTGCCACCATCGCTATGCCGGGGCGAAGGCCAAAGTTGCCGCCAAAAGTACCATTGCCAGAGATGATGTTGCGCGACGCGGGCGTCGTGCCGCCAATTGTGTTGCTATCTGATTTGTAGATGTTGACGCCGTTGTATTTGTTGCCTTGGGCTGTATTCCCCGTAGTGTCTGTGCCAAGGAAGCAACCCGTCACCGTATTGGAATTGGATTCGTCCATCGCAATGGCTACTCCGCCTCTGTTGATAGCCAAACCAGTTATGGACGAGCCATCGCTACCTGTAGCTAAATACAGCGTATAAGTCCCGGCGCCTGTGCCATTGATTTCGACCAGAATCTTCGCGTTGTCGCCGTTGGCCAGCGTGTTGGCAGTGGCTCCCGATTGCGAATAGCCATTGATGCTGACTTTTTTGATGATTTCGGGATAGGCAGTCGCCGGAGAGATGGTTTTGACGCCCGCGCCGGGAATATTGAAGTTGATAGTCCCGCCGCCGCTGGCATTCGCTTCCTGAATGGCGGCGCGTAGGGTACAAGCCGCTCCCGCAGCTGAAGTCGTTTGGCAAATCCCATCGCCGGGAGTTGCGTCGGCACCATCGCCTGTCGAACTCACGGTGAGGCTAACGGCGCGTGGTCGAATGACTTGCGTTTGCCTCGAAGCACTCGCCAGAACTACAGGTGCTGGTACGTTACCATTGGCATCGGTGGCTAATTGGCCCCATGAGTTTTGGGACGTGGGTAACACAGTGGTTTGAGCCAGATGCACAGTGGCCTGTGTCAGATGAACGAGAGGGCGAACCAAACGCGCGCGCGTCTGGGGGGGCAACCAGGCTGCGGTGGCTCCGGCGCTTAGTAACAGCAAGAAAGCGGTTGTTTGGGTGGCTGGAAGCGGAGTTCTCGTCCAGTTGGAAATGCGCTGACGCCGTGAGGAAAATGGAAAATGACTCATCGGACTGATCTCCTTGTGAGAAAAGATGTGGCGCTCGCAGAAAGAGTGTGTTTCATCAGGGTTTTCGAAATTGGATGTGCTTAGCTACCGAAGGAATAGGTGAGGCCGACGAAAAACTTGGTGTCGTTGCGTAGCTTGCCGACTCCGATTTGCGCCGATAGAGGTTTGTTTTGCGGTTGGTAGCGCGCCGACAGCGTGTAACCTTGAGCCACATCGCCGTGCTTCGCCAAATAATCGGCTCCGATGGAAACTTCTGGTGATAGCAGCGCTTCCACGCCAACGAAGGGGCGCGCATACGTGGTGGTGTCGCCGAGGCCATGAACGCGCTGTCCCATTATGCCCAGATGCAAGCGCGCCAGAGGCTTGTCCGATGAGTTACGGAATTCATAGCTGCCCGTGCCATAGAACGAGAGGGTGTTGCCCAAACTCGTGCCGGAGTCAGAGCCGAAGTCGTAATAATGCACACCAACGGCGACAGCAGTCTTTTTGTCCGCTGAGTTGTACAGCCGATATTTGCCGTGCAGGGCAAAATAGGAGTTCGATGAAGAGAATCCTTCGATGTCAGTCTTCTGGCGCAGGTAGGCCACGCCCACCTCGCCATTGTTGAAGCCATACGACAGGTTGGACGAAGGGGCGAGACTGGCATGGCCATCGGCTCCTGAAATGTCTACGTATTCATAGCCGAGGGAGGCTGCCACTTGACCATCACCGACGGTTTGTGTGGTGGGGATGACGCCCAGACCTGAGGGGCCGGGAAGCGGGTCGCCGACGGGGGTGGCAAGAGCGTAGTGGCATTGAAACAGGCCAAAGACACTCGCGAGAAAAAGAAAACGAGCAGGTGCAAAATAGGATGGAAGTCGAAACAGGGACACGGTGTTCTCCTGTGCGCGGGCAAGAGCGAATCCCGCGCGCTGCCACTATTTTACCTGTAGGTCCTGTTCAAATTCTGAACAAATATTGAGTCAATAATATTGCTGTTTTCTAGTGAAATAATGAAATTATGGGGGCGCTCAAATTAAACGTTTTTATGTGTCAATTGCTGCGCGCACGCTCTGATCGAGCGAACGAGAGCGCCCCGTTTCCCACGCGGCCTCGAACGAAGGAGGTGGCAAAGTTGCACGCAGTTGGGCTTCAAATGCTGCGAATGGAACGATGTCGATGGGGGGAACCGGGGTATTAATATTGGACCGCACGAGTTGGGCGGCGCTCCATAGCCGTGTGGCTTCGATGGAAGATTGTTCTGTGCCATCGAAACGTGCTCTCGCCACGCCTTCGAGCGCCATTGCCACTCCCCACACCGCCTGAAGATCGAATAACTCCCTCAGGCCGCTATGTAAAAGTGGGCGCCCCAAATTCATGTCGCCCGCATCGCAATAGGCGAAGCCCGCGTAAAGGTTGCAGTAAGCCACGCCTTCCCGCGAGGCCAGGCTTTGAAACACATCGCGTCCCTGCATACAAAGCTCAACGGCTCGCTCATAATCGCCCAGACGCCGGGCCGCGCTACCCCAGTTGAGCAAGCCCCAACCCACGCCGTCGATTGAACTCACTTCCCTGAAAAGCGCTATGCTCCGCTCCTGCAATATCCATGCTGTTAGCGCATCTCCGCTCATCTCGGCCCCACTGCCAAGCAAATGTAGCGCGAACGCTTCGGCCTGTTGGTCGCGCTCGGCCCGCGCCAGTTGCAAACATTCATCGCCCAGAGTCTTGGCTGTCTCAAAATCGCAGCGCACCAGGGCGGCCAGTTGCAATACAATCAGTGAGTAGGTCAGCGCGCGCGTATCGCCTTCGGTGCGGCATAGCTGGCACGATTGCTCGGAGAGTTCAATCGCCATGCCCAAATCGCCCTGTCGCCATGCCAGAAATCCCGCGCCGCCCAGTGCTTCGGCCCGCCAGTTGATGGGTTCGGGCGTGTCTCCTTCGCCCAACAGTTGCGAGTACGAAAGGTGTTGGCTGGCAGCCAAAGCCTTCGTCAGAAATTCTCGACCTTCGGCAATGCGCGAGGTCGAAAACCAGAACCACCACATTGAGGCTGTGAAGCGCAGCGCGAGCGCCGCGTCATGTTCCAGCGCCCAGGTGAGAGCAGCCCGCAAATCGGGAAGATCGCGTTCCAGACGTTGTGCCCAGTCTCCCGATTTCTCGCCGCGCATGGCGCGCACGGCATTTTGGGCGAATTGAGCAAATTCGTGAGCGTGGCGCGTTTCGAGCGCTCGCTGAATGTCCCGCTTATCGTCGTGTGCCGCCCTTTCGCATGAGTAGAGCCTCACCGTTTCCAAAAAACGAAAGCGTAGTTCGTCCCCTTCGTCCTCACCTTCCAATAGAGAATGGCGCCGCAACTCTTCGTGTGCCCGAACCACCATCGATTTATCATCGCGCGGCGAAACCGGGCAAATGGCGTTAGCGCGCTCTAGCGTCCAACTGCCATGAAACACGCTCAAGCGGCGAAACAAACGCCGTCCCGCTGGGGAAAGCAAGTCGTAACTCCAATCGAGTGCCGCGCGAAGGCTCCGATGGCGCTCGCCCTTTCCCTCTTGTATCCCGCGCTCCAAAATATCGAGATGCGTCCCTAGATACTCCTCGATTTGAGCGGGTGAAAGCACCATGCTGCGCGCCGCCGCGAGTTCCACGGCCAGAGGCACGCCCTCTAGCACGCAGCACAGCCGCGCGACTGCGCGCACGTTGCCTACATGCAAGCGAAATGCGGGAGAGACAGCCCTCGCTCGGTCGGCGAATAGGCGTATCGCTGGGTTGCGCGCCCACTCTTCTAGTTGCATCGCATCGGGCGCCGCTTCTGTCGTCTCGTTGGCATGGGACGGCAGTGGCAGTGGCGCCAATATCAACTTCTGTTCGCCTACTATTTCCAACAGGCAACGCGATGTGACTAAGCACACCATAGACGCAACACGTTTGAGTAAGCGTTCGATGTCGGGGGCTGCCGACGCCAGATGCTCGAAATTATCGAGTAGCAGCAACACTCGACGCCCATTCACTGTGTTGGCGATGCGTTCGAGTGCTGTCTGGCTTGTTGAGCGTGGTGCGCGCAGGGCATCGCCAATTACTTCTAGTAACCGCCGAGCATCGTACTGGTCGGCCAATGGCACAAAATAGGTCGAATCGAAGCCGTCTGCGTTGCGGCGAGCGGTTTCCAAGGCCAGTCGCGTTTTGCCGTGACCGCTGCCTCCGAACACTGTTACGAGTTGTGCTCCCGAATCGCTCGACAGCCAACGCCCCAACTGTTCAAGTTCGCTCTGGCGCCCGAAAAAGCGCGTTGAACTCAGCGGTAGGCGTTCGTTTTTGTCGGTATCAAGTGCCAAATCATGCGACTCGAACAAGCGCCGCGCCACAGCGCGCGTTGCCGATGATGGCGCTCGATTATATTCGCTACGCAGCCGCTTTTCGAGAGATCGCCACACTCGGTTGGCTTCGTCGCTTTTGCCAGCGGCAACCCATGAGCGCATCAACGCACTGGCTATGTCTTCGCGCGTGGGTTCGATGCTGTTGGCGCGTTTCAAAACCTCAAGCGCTCCCATTGAATCCAGTTCGCTGAGCGAAATGGCGGCATCGTACAACTGGTCGTTCAACTGCTTGGCTTTTTCCCGCAGCCATTCAAACTCTTCGCCGCTCCACAACGGGGCGCTCGCCAACTCCATTATTTCGCGCAGTAGGGAAATTCTAGTAGCACTCTCTGTTTCAGTTTGTGCGCGTTTAAGAAGCCCCTCAAATTCCAGCGCATCGCATTGCACCTCATCGAAATTCAAACCGACTAAATCGTGATTGCCCCAGAACAGTTTCGTTTTGCTGCTTGGCGTTTCCAGCGAACGGCGCAGCGCCGATAAGGCGACCGATAGGCGATTACGCCCGACCTCGAACGACGAATCGGGCCACAGCCACTCCACAAGAACATCGCGTCGGACGGGCGCCCCCTCAAGGGCCAATCGTGCCAGTAGCAAAGCAGCCCTTCGCGTGCGAAATCGTGTTACCCACTGGCCTCCGATGCTCACTCGCGGTTCGCCAAAAAGCTCTATCCGCCATTTTGTCTTCGCATTCATTGTGTCGCTGCTATTGCCACAGGTGGGTTTAGCAGAGAATCAAGTCCTTAGAGTCTGTACTCAAAGAGAGTAATAAGTGAGACTTCGTGTGATGAGACAGGGGTATGTGAGTGATTTGACGGATGAGCAGTGGGAGTGTGTGCGACCTCTGGTGGAGGCCAAGACG
>SDZD01000159.1 GCA_004172935.1 bacterium
CCCTACGAGAGCCGCGAGATGGACCGCCTGACCCGCCCCGGCGTCGCCGAACAGGCCAAGCCCTTCATCGGCTCCAACTTCCAGGCCGCCCTGCGCGACCTGGAGGGCCGCATGCGCGAAGCCGCCGCCAACCTGGAGTTCGAAACCGCCGCCCGCCTGCGCGACGAGATCAAGCGCATGAAGCTGATGGACCTGGAGTTCGCCAACGAAGCCCTCACCGCGGCGGGCGAAGAGGTCGACAAGGCGGCCCCGAGGAAGTGGCGCGCGGAAGCGGCGGCGGAGAAGGCGGAGCGGTTCAGGAAAGGGCGGTAGGGGCGGTTGAGCCCGACTGTTCGAACCTAGCGCGGCATCTATTCGGTGCTTCGCGAGAAAGCAGCGAGCTTTTGAACTAGCGCCTCATATGCCGATGGCGCAAAGCGGCCACTTCGAGCATTTCCGGCATAATCAGAAAGTATCTGACCAATATAGTCGCCACTGTTAGCCGACGAAATAATCTCCCGCATGTTCCAATTCGCAGCCGACTTCATTCTATTGAACATATCGACGGTAGATATTGCCACATATCCGGACGCATTTACGTCATAAACAGAAAGCATCCACCCTCCGCTAGAGAGTGGCGGCGGAGCACTTCCGTTCTTCAAGCCTCGAATGTGGCCAAATATCATTGGCAAGAGATACGGCATGAACAGTCTCTGCTGACCCACCACGGCAGTACAAGTTTGTATAACATCAATGACGCTGAAGGCGTCTCGGGCGTGAAATCCATACATCTTCATGTATTTTGCAATCATCACGGAAGCCGTATGTTCAGATCGCGTTCCGCCCGTTTCTATATTAAGAAACTCCAAATAGCTTTCGCTAATGCCATGATAATTCAACAAGTGCTCGACGAGAGGCGCCAAGTCGGGCAACTGGAGATTGTACGACCTGTTTATGAACCTACGAAGGTATGATTGACCATCGAAGCCGCTTCCGTACACGCCACTGATAGAATGAGAGAGTTGTTCTGCATTTATTCCGAATACAAATACGATGCCTGTAACATCAAATAAATGCGTTACTTCTTCGAGAAGTTTTATCGCGTAGGTCGGCCTGCATCGATCCAATTCGTCTATTATAATCACAATAGGAAGCTTTGAACCCTCTCGCGCGACCTCGTCAACTAGATCGGATACGCTCTTCTTGAGGTCATCAATTGATTTACGGCCATTCTCAAAATCTGAGATTCGGCTGTCCATAATGGATTTTGGATTGGATTTAAATGCCTCGTCAATAACTCCTGAAGACGCGTCGGCACCCACGTCCTTAATATCTTCAGAAAAATCTCCAGATTTTGCGGCGTCTATCTCTGTCAGGACCTTCTCAACAGCCTCTGCTGCCGCTCCAGTAATCAAAAGTCCAAGACCTTTTTTTGCTAATCCTTTTGCAACAATCTTAGCTATCTCACCGGACTTAGATGTTACTTTTGACCACTTCTGATCGACCGACCCAGACTGCATGAGCGGTTTGAGCGCTTGCTTCAGCGTCGCCGCGATCGCCGTAAAAGGTTCATCCGCAATATCGTCAACCCACGCATCGATGAATGCAACTGGGTGACTCAGCCTTAGGTGTTCGGCTAGGCGCCTCAGAAAAAAGCTTTTGCCGAAGCCGTATTCCGCATCAACTGCGAGGGTAAACCCTCGATGGTCTTCTCGGATAATGGGCCTCTGACCTACAGTTTCGATATATCGAATCAATATTTCGGCCTCTTCACGCCTATTAAATAGGTCGCCATGCCAGATTTGATCCGCTGATTTCTCAGAGGCTTTTGGAGTGGGGTCTGTTGACATGGGGACATGCGGCACCGAGTCGTTTCGGCTCGTCAAGGTTGTTGGAACGACAGGTGCACACCCGCCAGGATTCAATGAGAAGGAAGTCACCTGCGTCCGCTCCCGACGCACCGCGCCGCTAGTCTCCCGCGCATGCCGCGCTGGAACACCTCCAAAATCCGGGCGAAGACACCTGGGCCGAGGTGCGGCGGGGCTGGGAGCAGGGGG
>SDZD01000160.1 GCA_004172935.1 bacterium
TCCGCGGCCTGGCGTTCGGGGGCGAGGTCTTCGACGTGTCGGTCGCCAAGGCGGGCGGCGAGGACGGGGTCGGGGTGAAGGTGGCCTGAGGGGGCGCTGGCGGTCGAGGCCGACGCCAGCTCGTAGGCGTCAGCCTTTGAAGTAGTTTTCTCGATGGAATCGGAGAAATGCCGGATGCGGCCATTTCGTCTGATCGGTCGGCAGGTTGAGGCGACCTGATGGGTTGATTAGGCCGTGAACGGCATCAGGCAAGTGCCCTTTGGCTGTAAGCACCGTCATGTCGTCGGCAACCGAGAGAAGGCCTCGATCAAACAGCCAGTGGATAGTTCCTGACAACGCTAGTCCGTTGCGAACAGAATCCGGCCCTTGGGCTGCGACGGGTCGGATATGAGCAGCTTGAACTTCAGGGCGCCCACCGCCGTTGATGAGATGTAGCCCCGTAACGGCGCATCGGTTGCCGTACGCTGCTCGCACCGTTCGCCTGAAGGCGAGGTCTCTATACGGGCGTATCGTTGTGAGCTCGATCATCGGCCTTTCGAAAGGGATCACCAGTTCCTCCACGCCCATAAAGGGGGCGTTCGGAGAGCCAGAGACATTGATCGCCTCGGGGGCGCCGCTGAGGCCTAACGTCAGGATATCTTGAAATTCTTCGTCGGGGATTATTCGAACAGATCGCCCAAACGCTCCCTTGTTGGTCGAGCCGTCACTCTTCTGCAGGATGCTCTCTCGATAAGCTTCTCCCTCGCGAAATGGGACGGCGTGGTCAAAGTCGAGATAATCCGAAAGGTGGCAGTAAAAGAGATCGGTATTGCGAGGGTCTTGGGTGATCGTCTGCGGCCGAGCTATGGCAAAGTATATTTGTCTGCCGCCACGACTATTTGCCTCAGCGGTTCCACGCCGCGGCTCGTAATAGACGATGCTGTCACCTAGGGTCTGTTCGACCTGTCGAAGGTAGGTGCGTGGGAAGTGGTACTGGACCTCCGGGAGGTCGTCGTAAGCCGGGCTTAGCTTGGTTGTGAAAACACCTTTTGCCATATGGCGAAGCTACCCCAGAGTAGGTCTTTTTCTCAAGCATCAACCTTTGGGTGGAAGAGCGCATAGCTGATCTGACCCCTGTAGGCTGAGCCGCCGCCCTAGCGCATTTGCTGCCGGAGGTAATACAACCTATCCTGGTACTTCTTTCATCGTGTCGGCTGTCATTTCAGCCAACGCTGTTGAGGAGGAATGGCATGGTGTTGGCGAAACCATTGGGACGGGCTCGGGCATGAGGGTCCTTGTCGCCTGCGAGTACAGCGGGACGGTCCGGAATGCGTTTCTGGACCGTGGTCACGACGCGTGGTCCTGCGACTTGCTTCCCAGCGAAGACGGCTCAAACCGCCATATAATCGGCGATGCCCGTGATCTGCTGAACGACGGGTGGGACCTGCTCATGGTCGCGCATCCACCTTGCACCAGACTATGCAATTCCGGCGTTCGGTGGCTAAGCGCGCCGCCGCGCGGCAAGACGCTCGATCAGATGTGGGCCGAACTGGCTGAAGGGGCCGCGCTTTTTTCTGACTTCTGGAACGCCCCCATTGACCGGATTGCCATCGAAAATCCGGTAATGCACAGACACGCCAAATCGCGGATCGCGAACTTTGAGGAGTTCGCTCAGAGCGTTCAGCCTTGGCAGTTCGGGCATGGTGAAACGAAACGTACCTGCCTCTGGCTGAAGAGCCTGCCGCCACTTCAACCAACTGAAATCGTGAGTGGCCGTGATCAACGCGTCCACCGAATGCCGCCTTCGCCAGATCGCTGGAAGGAGCGGTCGAGGTTCTTCCCCGGTATCGCGCGGGCCATGGCCGAGCAGTGGGGGGCTTTGGCAATAAGCTAGCGCTTTGCTGATCGGAGAAAGACAACGCGGCGAAGCCTGGAGAGCGCGCGGGGGCGACCGCACCATCAAAGCCCTCCCCCTCGACGGGGGAGGGTTGGGTGGGGGTGAGTGCAGGCTGTTTCAGAACAGGTCGCGAGAGGCGTGGTT
>SDZD01000061.1 GCA_004172935.1 bacterium
TTACCATTGCGTGTCTTACCGTGACGGATCACATCGTCACCACCACAATGCACGCACACGACCACCTTCGTTAACATCAAACCAAGTTCAACAAAAACTCACCTCTCTTTGCCACTACCTTTAATACGTACCCCCCCCTCAATCATAAAAATAATCTACCTCTCTACTGAGTTACTATGTCAAATATCCGATTTCTCTACACAAGCTTTTTCCTACTAGGTACCATACTGGCGTTGAAATCCCATGCTCAGACCAATTTACTGGGCATTGATGAGACGATGCGCAAGCCAATCAAGATTGGTCCCATCAATTCCACCAGCGACGATGCTCTTTTAGAACTGAGCAAAGCAGCCGATGTGAATTTCATCGCAGATGCCACTCAGTTTTCAAAGCCGCTCCCCAATCTCCCAGATGGCCAACCAGCACCAGCAAATCTCGAAGCTCAGCAAGACAAATTTCTCAACTTGCTACTCAAAGTCGCCCACCAAAAGAGATTGACTTGGAGTAGGTCAGATGCTCAGACATTCTTGGTCTGGAGCGACCCAGATACGACTGCGTTGGCCAAAGCAATCATCAATGATAAAGCGGCCTCACTGGTGCCAGAGACTGTTCTTCCCGCCCAACTCAGTGCCGAGTTAATGGATTATCTGCAGAAGGACCCGCAATGGGAACAGGTTAAGGGAAATATCAAAGCGAAAAAACTCAAGATAGAAGACTTACCATTGCCCCTTCAATCACGTATTATTGCGGCGACACAAGCTAGCGTTCTGCACTCGACTTCCATGGGCCTAAAAACCAGCTACTTTAACGATTCCTTTTGGCAAGTAGCCACATTGGGAGTACGTCCCCTCGCCGATGAAAAAGATAAGAGATGGGTACTCGACATTGGTAGCGAGTGGAAAGATGAAAAGGGTCAGCTATTTACACGCATGGGTTTTGCCCTCGTTAATCCTCCAAAAACAAAATAACACCCTCTCCAACCATCATGAAAAAAAAATTTCCCATTACCCTTCTCTCTCACACTGCCATTGGTATTACAGTGGCCATTGGCAGCTTCTTGCTTATTAGCAATTCTACCTATGCACAAGAACTTCCTACCACTGAACCTCTAAAAGTAGAAGTTCAACCGACAGAAATTGTGCAGCAGGTAAATTTGGAAGGAGAAGAAACGCTTAAATCTAACGTTTCATTCGAGGTAAAACAACGCCCACTGCGCGATTTATTAACAGATCTACAGCAGCAAACTGATGTCGTGTTGACCATATCCCCCAATCCAAAACTAGAATCTGCTCTCGTTACGGCCCGCGTTAAAGCACTCCCCCTTTCCAAAGTCATGGATTCTCTAGCACGGCTTTATGGAGTATCTTGGATAAAAGTAACGGATGCTCACTATAGGATGAGCGATAGCCAATTTCCCATTGATGCCACTCTCGCTCCACTGGGCGACTTGCGATGGTTTCGCTACTGGCGCGAAGCCGCCCGCCGTGAAGTCGCTCCCAAGGATCTCAGCTTTGAGTACCCCTCCGAGTTGGTTGGCGAGATTTTCAATGACGTTACATTCGCGGAAATTGCAACAATAGGTCAGGTGCCTTTGAAAGTTTTGGCTCCCGAAGTGAAAATTCGATTACGCCAAGAGATTGAAGACCGAGTTGCAATAAGCCTATTAAGAAATTTGCAATCAATATCAACCGAACAGTTAAAACAAGGTTCGCTCAGCATTAATATCATCAAACCCAAATCCCCTACACGTCAAGAATACGCCGAGGTAACAGTACGTTCATCAAATGGAGCATTGTCAACCGATCTCTTCTCATTCCCAGTCAGAATAGAAGCAGACGGCACAATCCACTTGGATGAGCAGCCTTTCGGTGAAAATAAAATACCTTGAGAACATATGTGTCGATATTCCAAACAACAGTGAAACCCATCATCTGAATTACCCATGCCTTTTAGAAGAAATAATCCATATTGCAGAAGTGGATTTACCTTGATTGAAATTTTAGTTGTTATTGCCATCATAGCGTTGCTGGCTGCCATCCTTTTCCCCGTTTTTTCCACAGCAAGGGAAAAGGCTCGAACCAGTTCATGCGCCAGTAATATGCGACAAATCGGCGTCGCTGTTAATTTGTACACCCAGGATTACGACGAACAATATCCGCCCCCATTCTTTGTTCTCAATGGGATCAGTTGCGAATGGCCTGATGAGGTGTACTCCTACATCAAATCAGAAGCACTTTTCAAATGCCCCTCCAATACAAATGGCGAATATCGCACAGGTTGCCCAGCCCCAGACCTTAGTAATCCAGAGGCGCCAGCTTATCACGGCAGTTATGCCATGCAGCAATTCAGGGAGGCGCTCTCTGGGCCGCGCCTCTCTCAATTTGAACACCCTTCCAGCACTGCCACTTTTCACGACACGACAGGTTCAGCAGTTCTCTCAAAATGGGGCTGGCAACCTACGTTGACTGAAGAAGACTTAATTGCAGCAGGATTATCTAAACGGCACCAAGAAGGTAACAACGTCTTATTCGCCGATGGACATGTGAAATGGCTAACACGCGGTGCAATGGCCAAACGCAGCCTCTGGGTACTGGCAGATACAGAGTGAGACATCAGCATTATGTAGTACAGAAGGCATCCGAATATCGGATGCCTTCTTTTGGTTGATATGCAACCAAAGCGAGCTGGGGATACTCCCCTTTTCAAACCCCTAAAAATCGGTTATAATTAAGTCAATGAAATATGGTCAAGTGCCCCACAAAAGCACCGACTATCTCCCCCACTTCAAATAAATTGATTTTTATTTGATTAATCAATCTTTTGCATATGTTTAACCCCTTAAAACCATGCAAATCTCCCTTTAAATCAATTTAAAACATTGATTTCCCCTCCAAAAAGATTGATAACGCCCCCGAAACAATTGATTGTTTCCTCTCAGCATGTGCGGCCCCCTTCTCGAACAGGAATCCGCACCCTCAACTTATTCGTACAAACTTAGTTATATGGGAATCTTCGACCAATTGAACCAGTTATTGAGTGAGCGTGTCTTAATCATTGATGGCGCAATGGGCACGATGATCCAGCCCTACAAACTCTCGGAAGCCGACTTTCGCGGCGAGCGCTTCAAAGACCACCACAAAGACCTCAAAGGCAACAACGACGTCTTGATTTTGACGCGCCCAGATGTCATTTCGACGATACACAAGCAGTATCTCGAAGCGGGCGCTGACATCATCGAAACCAACACCTTTTCAGGGACAACAATCGCTCAAGCCGACTACGCTCTGGAAGACGCCGTCTACGACATCAACTTCCACGGCGCTCGTCTGGCGCGCGAGGCGTGCGACGAGTATGAAAAACGCGACGGCAAACCCCGTTTCGTCGCGGGCGCCATCGGGCCTACCAACCGCACCCTGTCCATGTCGCCCGACGTGAACAGACCAGAATTTCGCTCGGCCACATGGGACGAGATCGTCACCGCCTACACCGAACAGGCGCGCGCCCTTCTCGATGGTGGCTCCGACATCCTGCTCTGCGAAACAGTCTTCGACACCCTCAACCTCAAAGCCGCCCTTTTCGCCATCCAAACGCTATGGGACGAAGGTTACGAGAAGAAGCCGGTAATGGCGTCGCTCACCATCACGGCAAAGGATAAACGCACCCTTACAGGCCAGAATATCGAGGCATTCTTAGTTTCGATCTCCCACGCCGATTTGTTTTGCACTGGCACCAACTGCGGCGACTCACCCTCCGAGCTACGCGCACAGGTCGAAGAATTCTCCAAACTCGTTCCTGGTTGGACACATGCCTACCTGAACGCGGGTCTGCCCAACCCTATGGGCGAATACGACTGGACGCCCGAACAACTGCGCGATGTGGTCGCCGATTTCGCGCGCGATGGCTTCATCAACATTTTGGGTGGTTGCTGCGGCACCACACCCGCTCACATTCAGGCGCTCGCCGAAGCCGTCAAAGATGTAAAACCCCGTCAAAGACACGAACCCATTCCCTACGCCCAGTTCTCCGGCTTAGAGCCTTTAACCCTGCGCCCAGAAACCAACTTCCTCATGGTCGGCGAGCGTACCAACGTGACGGGTAGCCCCAAATTCGCGCGCCTAGTCAAAGAGGGCAACTGGAACGAGGCCATCCAAATCGCCCGTCAACAAGTCGAAAACGGCGCCAACATGATCGACATCAACTTCGATGAAGGTCTGCTCGACGGCGAAGCCACGATGAGGCACTTCCTCAACCTCATCTCCGGCGAAACCGACATTGTGCGCGTCCCCCTCATGATCGACTCCTCCAAATGGACTGTCATTGAGGCGGGCCTTGGTTGCGCGCAGGGCAAATGCGTCGTCAACTCCATATCGCTCAAAGAAGGCGAAGAAGCCTTCATCGAGCGCGGCAAGCTCGTCAAAAAGTACGGCGCTGGCGCCGTCGTCATGGCCTTCGACGAACAGGGGCAAGCCGACTCCTACGAGCGCCGCGTTGAAATCTGCGAGCGCTCCTACCGTATATTGGTCGATAAAGTCGGCTTCAACCCCAACGACATAATCTTCGACCCCAACGTCCTTACCGTGGCCACGGGTCTGGAAGAACACGCCAACTACGCCGTCGATTTCATCAACGCCACCCGTTGGATTAAACAGAACTTGCCCGGCGCCAAAGTATCGGGCGGCATCTCCAACGTCAGTTTCAGCTTCCGAGGCAACAACCCCGTCCGCGAGGCCATGCACTCCTGCTTCCTCAAATACGCCATCGAAGCCGGACTCGACATGGGCATCGTCAACGCCGGAATGCTGGAGGTTTACGACGAAATCGAGCCAGAACTGCGCGAATTGGTCGAGGATGTTCTGCTCAATCGCCGCGAAGATTCGACCGAGCGCTTGGTCACGCTCGCCGACGAAATCAAGCAGCGCTCCAGCGGTGCCGCTGCCGAAGTCAAAACCGAAGAGTGGCGCAAAGAGTCCGTCGAAAAGCGCCTCCAACACGCCCTCGTCAAAGGCATCGACACCTACGTCGAAGCCGATACCGAAGAAGCGCGCTTACAATACCCAAGGCCGCTCCACGTCATCGAAGGGCCATTGATGGACGGCATGAACATCGTCGGCGAACTGTTCGGCGCGGGCAAAATGTTCTTGCCACAGGTCGTCAAATCGGCGCGCGTCATGAAGCGCGCGGTGAGCGTTCTGCTGCCCTACATGGAAGAGGAAGCAGGCGAAGGTTCATCTACGGGCAAAATCGTCATGGCCACCGTCAAAGGCGACGTTCACGACATCGGCAAAAACATCGTCGGTGTGGTTCTGCGTTGCAACAACTACGACGTTATCGACCTCGGAGTCATGGTGCCCGCCGATAAAATCCTGCAAACCGCCAGAGAAGTTGGCGCACAGGCCATTGGCCTGTCGGGTCTCATCACGCCCTCGCTCGATGAGATGGTCAGCATCGCCCGCGAAATGGAGCGTCAGGGCTTCACCATCCCGCTCCTCATCGGTGGCGCCACCACCTCGCGCATCCACACGGCGGTAAAAATCGCCGAAAACTACTCCGGTTCGGTCGTCCACGTCATCGATGCCAGTAAGGCCGTCGGCGTCGTCGGCTCGCTGCTCTCGGAAGATTTAAGCACCGACTTCATCACCAAGAACCGCGACAAACAAGCCGCCGACCGCGACCAGTTCTGGAACAAGCGCGAAGCCAAAGCCCTGCTTCCCATCGAAGAAGCACGCAAGAACCACTTCCCCATCAACTGGGAGCCGGAAGACATCGCCCTTCCCGAACGAGTCGGCTTGCAAATGCTGCGCGGCGTACCATTGGAAGAACTGGCCGAGTACATCGACTGGACGCCATTCTTTAACTCGTGGGAATTGGCCGGACGCTACCCCGAAATCCTGCAAGATGAGGTCGTCGGCAAGGCAGCACGCGATTTGTGGGAAGACGCCCAAAAAACGCTGGCCGAAATCATCAACCGCCGCTCCTTCGAGGCGCGCGGCGTGTGGGGCTTCTGGCCAGCCAACTCAGTTGGCGATGACATCGTGTTGTGGACAGATACCGATGCGACGCGCGAAATCGCGCGCTTCCCGATGCTGCGCCAGCAAATAGACAAAGCCGCTGGCCGCTTCGATATGTCCCTCAGTGACTTTGTCGCCCCGCAGGAGCAGCACCTCACCGACTACGTCGGCGCCTTCGCGGTTTCCATCCACGGCGCGGAAACCCTTGCCAAAAGCTACAAGGAAAAAGGCGACGATTACAAATCCTTCATCGTCCAAACCCTCGGCGACCGCTTCGCCGAAGCCTTCGCCGAGTGGCTGCATAAAAAGGCCCGCGAGTTCTGCGGCATCGACACCGAACTGACCAGCGAGCAATTAGTCAAGGAGGAATATCGTGGCATCCGCCCCGCCTTCGGCTATCCGGCTTGCCCCGACCACACGCCCAAACGCGCGTTGTTCGAGCTAATCCAGGCCGAAGCCTACGCGGGCATCAAACTCACCGAAAGCTGCGCCATGTGGCCGCCTTCGTCGGTGTCGGGCATCTACCTGAACCACCCCAAATCGCACTATTTCGCCGTCGGCAAAGTAGGCCGCGACCAGGTCGAAGACTACGCCGCCCGTCGTGGCTTGACCTTCGAAGAAATGGAACGTTGGCTATCGCCCAACCTGGGTTATCAACCGGGAAAAGCTGAGCCCTCGCGCCGCTAAAGCGGCGCGAGGGCTTTTCTTGCCATCTCCTTACAATCAGTCAACGAATACAGAGTAAAGTACGGCAAAACGCCAAACAAAAAGGCGCACCTTCACTACAGGTGCGCCTTTTCTCGCCAAAGCTGTTTGCTCGTATTATTTTGCCAAGAAGGCAAGGAGCGCTTGGTTGAACTCATCGGCATGGGTGGCATTGATACCATGAGGGCCACCTTTGATGAGGTAGACCTCGCTATGAGGAATAGCCGCATGAGTCCGCAGACCTGAACCCTCGAAGGGTACAATGCCATCGGCATCGCCGTGGAGAACAAGAGTGGGCACAGTTACTTTTGGCAGGTCTTCCCGGAAATCGGTGAGGCCGAACGATTGCATAGCTTCCAAAGCGGCCACTTTGCTCGCTTGCTGGCAGAGTGCAACAGCTTCCTGTCGTTGTTCTTCGGTGACTAACACATTCCCATCAGCATGAGCTGAGAAGAAGTCTTTGGTGAACTGATCGTAGAAAGCATCGGAATCGACCGTGAGGTTGGCTGTCATGCTGGCGGCCTTGGCGGCATCCAGCGGGCCTTCGGGATTACCGGGCGTCTTCATCATCATCGGCGGAACAGCCGCAGCGAATACAACGCTGTGGAGGCGCTCCTGGCCGTAATTGGAAACATAGCGAGCCACTTCGCCACCTCCCATTGAAAACCCAACCAGAGTCACCTCTCTCAAGTCCAAAGCTTCGAGAATGCCTTGCAGGTCTTCTGCCAGTGCGTTGTAGCTATAGCCAGTGGAAGGTTTGTCGCTCTGCCCGAAACCGCGTCGGTCGTAAGCGATAACGCGGTAGCCTGCACTCTGCAATGCTGGGACTTGTAATTTCCACGAGGCGCCGGAGAGTGGCCAACCGTGGATAAGAACGACGGGGCGCCCGTTGCCTCCACTATCTTCGACATGAAGGTTGACATCTTGAAGTCCGAGCAAACGGGTGTTGGCGGTTATTTCTAGTTCTGGCATGAAGGCTTTCCTTTCGCATTAAGCGGGTCGTCTGCCCTATTTTGCAAGTCGAAGACCGCTATCAAATGCCAGAGGGCTTTACCTTACACGTCAATATTCGAAGACCCCAAAGCCATTTCCCAATTAACCCAATTCGGTATCGAGATCGGAAGAGTCGTTGGACAAGGTATTACGATAGTCTTGGACAACTGAGCCGAGTTCTTCCAAACCATCATCATCGCTTGAGGTAGGTGCAGTCGGTGGTGGCAGCACAATAAGCGAGGCATGGGGAGCCGAAATGCGCAGTGGCGCAGTCGGAAGTGGAGATGTTGTCGAGCGTCCTGGGCGGCGGGTACGCGATGAAGGCGCCGCATCGGAGGCAGGAGCGGGTGTCTCCTCGAAGCTTGCCAACATAACTGAGGCGGACGAAATTTGGGGAGCCGAAGCGACGGGACGCGGCGCAATGCGTGTCCAGCGTGCCAATTTCGGTGGCTTCATGGGAGCCGGTGTCCGAACAGGTTCAGGCTCTTTGTTTTCGAACACAATCGGGCGCGGAGCTGGCAGCATCGGCAGCGGCTCAGAGGACTCGAACGAGGCCAAACGAACCGGCGAAGACGCCAACGATTCGCGCTCGCGGCGCGCACGCTCCAGCGAAGCCGACGAGCCAGGACGCTGGGTTCGGCGCGATACAGTAAAGGCGCGAGGCTCTACGGACTCTTCGCCACTGTTCTCATCGGCGGCGGGTGGAGCAACCGAAGGAGTTTTGGCGCTCGTCGCGGCCTGATTAGCACGCGGCAAAATAGCGTTACGCGCGTTGGAGCGAGCCTTAGCAATCCGCTTCAAAGTCGCCGATGTATTCACGGCAATCGAAGTCGGAGGAGTTGAGAACAGCAAGCTATCGCGGGCGATGAACAGCACAAACGCGCCCATTGCAAACGCGCCCAGCAATGGGGCGTTCGTTCGCAAACTGCGCGACGGCGTCAGTAGCGAAGCGAAACCAAAAGCGGGGGCTGGTTTGGCGTTCTGACGAGTGGTGCGTGCCAGAATCTGTGCGGCCATATCGGGCATAGGAGCCGCAGAAGGCTCAGCCGATTTGGCGGGCGTCGGATTGCCGAGGCGACACGCGAGGCGGATGCGCCACAACAACGAAGGTGGCGGTGGCGGCGCACTGTGATTAATTAAAAGTGAGCGGGTCTGGTTCCAATCCATCCACGCACGAGCGCACCGTTCGCAAACCAGAAGGTGGCGACGCGCCTGCAAAGCCCCATCTTCATCCGCCTCGCCATCAAAAAGCGCGGTCAGAAAGGGGGTCCATTCGCGGCACGCCTCTGTATCGGCGTGCGAAGACGTTAGCGAAACGGAATTCGCATCATCTTCGGGAAGCCAAAACAGCAACTTACGCCACATCATTTTTAAATTAGAAGGAGAAGCTACGCGGAAGTTTCATGGACATTACTTGGTTCTGTGTTAAGACACGTGCAAGAATGCCATTTTACGCGCGAAGAAAAGCTACCCAATCATCCTCCAGTTCTTCGGTCGTTTCCCCAGTCGCATTCCCAAGGGCATCCTCGAAGGTCTCACCTGCTGCCATTTGAGCAACCACATTACTCATAGTACCGTACCCAAAATTCGCGTACAGCCACTGGACTAACACCGTCGAGTATGCCGCCCCCATAGGAGTAGGTATGTCTGTTCTCATCGCACTGAATAGTGGGATTCCAGCTTGGAGTAGAATGACTTTGCTATTATGGTGAATATCTCCAATAGCCCCTTCCTGCAGACCAGTCAACAACCAACCTGGAACGGGCACTTTATCGTCAGTCCATGCCCACAGCAAAACGCGGCACCACAATCGTCTCAGAGTCGCCTCATTGCGCCCTGCGGGTGTCAGTAATATATAGTTCTTTATTTGGTCGCCATTAGGAGCAGCAACACCATTCCGCGCGCCCAAAGCACGACGCAGGGCAACAAACTGCTGTGGTGTATCTGTCAGAATAACTTCAACATGAGGCGCATTCCAACCAAGCGGTCTATCAACGATTAAATGACTAGCGAGGAAACTTATAGGCTGTCCGACAACACTTTTATCGGTAAATTCACCGATTTTATATTGGGTAGAACGAATTGTCGTCGTGAAATGAGCCAATAATGGTCGTTGTGCCATTGCAGGCAACAGTGAGTAAATCTCTGCAAAACGGGCCAGGCGTTGGCTCCAATTGCGTGCGAGAACCGCAGACACAGGAGAAGCCGAGGCATAGGCTTTCTGGTTAGTAGCGACAGCAGGACTCAAAGCGGCGCTTTGAGCAAAGGCACGCGCTGCGCCCCCAAAAAGAGCAGCGATTTCAGGCGCAGGTTTCCCCACATCACACCCCTGCTCGACATTCATACAGGCATTCCAAAAGTCGATTTCAGAACTGAGCGCCGGATCGGCATCCGCGACATTAAGAGCAGCCGTAAAGGTAAGGTAGTCGTCGGTTTGCAAAGCTAAACGGGCTTGCATCAACGCGATTCGCGCCGTCGCCCGCACACCACCAGCCTTCAGAGCCGCAAGAAAGGCATTGGCTTCCGCCCTATCCAGTGGTAGAGTCGACTCGGATACAGGTGGCGCTAAAGCGGGAGTTGTCACGACACCAAAGGCGGGCAGAGCCGCCCCCCCATTCGAGGCATCGGAAGCGCTTAAACGAGCTGCAAGGGCCGCAGCAATAATCGCAGGGTCGCCCCCCTTCAAAGTACGAGTAGGAACCCCGACCCAATGCTGTCCCGTCTCACCGGGTACAAAGTCCAAAAGGGTACGTGCGAACAGTTCACCATCGCCCCGAACCGTATCAATCTGATCGGGAGAAAAAATTGCCCATCCTGCTCCTAACGAAGTGATTGCTGCCGCATATTGAGTGTCCGCCCCCCCCTCATCGTTGCTCGTCATATCCTGAACTTCCAAAAGCGGAGTTGCAATATCGGAAGCATCTACGAGGACATCATCGTTACGCAGCGAACCAAAAACGACCTGAACACCTGGCAAGCGGGTGACATCAATATTTCGTTCATCCAAAGAAGGGAGATTTTGCCCCGCCATTGCTTCACCCCGTAACAAAGGATGAGCACCAAAAGGAAGCGCAGCGCAGGTTCGAATAAATTCTTGCCCCCCCTCATCGTGAACCATTTGGCGCATAGGAGTGGTGACAAAGCCGAAACTCTGGGCAGCATCGGTGTGCAAAAAAACGACATTACCTCGTGCTACCCACGCCTTGATAGCAGCATCGGCATTGGGATTGGCCCGCAGTCCAGCCATGGTCGCACGCAGCGAAATCGCTCCTGGGCCAGTGAGTTCCAATGTCGCCAAATCGGCATTAGTTACCTCAGGGACTTGCGGAGCCTTAGTTGTGGGGATGGCAAGATTATTTTGCGCCCGCGCAGACGGGGAAAGAGACACGCAACCGCCTAACACCAGTAGCAGGGCGACTTTGTAGCGCGAGATTGTCATATTAGCCCCCCGCTCAAAATAGGGGCCAGAGGTCTGAGAATCGGCCAAAGAAGGCGATGAGAAAAGGGGAGAATTCTTTGGCTACTACACAAAGCCACCTTCTCCCCATTGAACTTCCGATTCAGAAAGCCCAATGGGGAATAAAGGTCTTAACCGTCAGTCTTTTTTCACAGCAGCTTTGGGCGAACGCAAGGCCAAAATTTCGTCGGCCTGATCGGTGAATACAGCTTCGACTTTGGCATCCTCGAAAGCGCGAATCAAACGCCCAGTGAGCGGCGGCATGAAGGGAGCCACATCGGTTTGAAGCGTGTACGGGTGAACTTGCAAACCGGCGGCGTGGGCATCGGCAACCACAGGTGTAACTCCCGTAAACGAGATAACAGAGTCGAGCCGTGGTCCGATGGCGTCGGCGTACTGCTTGATAGCCTTCAAACCTTCGGGCGCTAACATCGCCTTGGCATTGGCACCAACCAGTTGGGTCTGAAGATAGGGCGATTTCAGTTCGTTGCGCAAACGCTTCAGTTCCTTGGCCTCGAAGCACTGAAGCCAAACCCGCTTCACCGGGACATGAGACTTAGCCAGAATATCCAGCGCAATCTTGCTGGTATCAACGCCGCTTTTTTGGTGCCATGCGGGGCTTTTGAGTTCGATGTAAAAACCGCCGGGGCCATCCTGAAGAGTCAGAAACTCTTCGAGCGTGGTAATGTAAGCCCCTGTGGCGTCTACGGGACGGTCGGGGAAGGCCCGTGTGCCAGCGTCATTAACGCGGGCGCGCATCTTAAGGGTCTTCAACTCGGCCAGTGTGAAATCTATGGCGTAGTAATGCCCATCGGCCCGCTTGCGCTCTGGGAATGCTTCCGCGATATTGGTCGTGTGCTCCAAGACGGTGTCGTGGGACAGAATGAGGCGGTGGTCTTTGGTGGCAACGAGGTCACATTCCATCCAGTCCGCACCCATTTTTTGCGCCAGTTGCTCGGAAGCGAAGGTATTTTCGGGTCGATGCGCCTGAGCGCCGCGATGGGCGATAACATCAAGGGCCTGCGCTTCTCCGTAAATAAAGAGAGAAGCGCACAACAGCATAGATAGAGGGAATTTTAAACCTGCGTGACGATAGCCGTCCCGGTTACGGGACGCAGTGGTTTTGAGTCCATGCAAAAGATTACAAGCGAACGATTTCATTAGTCTGGTCGGATTTATAGATGGCGCAGATTAACTCGACTGCACGGCGCCCATCGCGGCCCGGTATGGCGGGTTCGCGGTTCTCCTGAATGGCGAGAGCGAAGTCTTTGATTTGAGCGCGATGCCCCTCGATAGAGATAGCGTTCGGGTCGCTGGCGCCGCCGCCAATTTGCGACTCCGCTCCCCAACTGCGCACTTCCTCATCGCCAGTCGCTTCGGTTTCGAACTGCCACAGCGTGGGCCGATCATCTACCAAAGTGACGCTTCCCGTCGAGCCTTTGAGTTCGACACGCTTGAGTTCACCGGGGAAACAAGCGGTAGAACCTTGAATTACTCCCAGCGCACCGCTCTTAAATTTGAGCCATGCCATCGCGGTATCTTCGACTTCGAGGCCCTTGTGAAAGGCGCGAGTGCAACGCGCAGAGACTTCTTCGACTTCGCCCGCCACATGAAGTAGCAAGTCGATGGCATGGATGGATTGGTTCATCAAAGCCCCACCACCATCGAGTTGCCAGGTTCCACGCCAGCCCGCCGAGCGGTAGTAGGCTTCGGTGCGATACCAGGGCACATAGGCCGAGGCCCATGCCATGTTGCCAAAACGTCCCGCCTCGACTGCTGTTTTAAGGGCGACTGCGCCGCGCCCAAAACGCGCCTGAAAAATTGCCCCCAGCTTAACGCCCGCCGTGTCGCAAACCGCAACGAGGGCATCGACTTTTTCGGGCGTTGTATCCAGAGGCTTTTCACAGAGAACATGCTTGCCGTATTTAGCAGCGAGTTCGCCCAGTTCAGCATGTGTTCCTGAAGGAGAGGTTAAGCACACAGCGTCGATGTCGTCGCGGCGCAGCATTGCGTGAAGATCGCCCATATATTCGGCGCCGTGTTGGGAAGAGAACTCCAACCCCTGCGACTCGCGACGCGAGTGGACAGCGATGAGACGGGCGGCAGAAACCTGCGAAATGGCGCGGGCGTGGAAGGCAGCGATATTACCAGTGCCGATAATGGCGAAGCGAACGGGATTCACATCCGCAGTTTGGCGTGTTACTTTCGGGGGGTGACACAAAAAGGCACGTACACCTCGCGATGTCCACAACGCCAACCCAATTATGCCGGGTTAGCAGTGTCAGAGCTTGTTTTTACTGCATAACCACTGTGCGCTTTCGCGTCAAGTGCGTGTCGAGTTGCGAGTTCGTCGAATGGGCCTTATGGCCGCCCTTCTCTGGCAATATTCCCATAAATCAAAGGGGAGCCTAAAATGAAAAAAGCTCCGACTCAAAAGTCGGAGCTTTTTGGGATTTCAGAGAAATTGGCTTAGGCGCAGAATTTCACGAGTTTGAGTTCGTTGCCTTGGCCGCAGACGAAACGATGTTCGACTTTGTCTACGAACGATTGGATGATCCAGATTCCCAGACCGCGCCGCCTTCCGGTAGCTATCCAATCATCGAGTTCACCGAAAGTTTCAGCTTCGGTTATCGCGAAGTTGATGCTGGAGTAGTCCTGGATGACAACCTCGAAGCGATCAGCAAAGCGGATGGCCACCACATCAATATCGAGTTGCGAATCGGGCGCGGAGGACGCCTGAGTCGCATAGGAATGTTCGATGATGTTGGTGCAGGCTTCGCCGACAGCCATTTCGATTTTCATCACGTCTTCGTCCTCTAACCCTGCGCGTTGCGCGCATTCCTCGACCATCTGACGAATTGCGGGCAACGAATGCGGCGAACCTAACGCACGCAAATGATTGTGCCACAACGCGGAAGGACCCGGTGAGAAGGATGACGAGGGCGAGAAGGCGTCGGACACGGCGAATGCAGAAAAACCAGAAAACAATCGGATGGCGTAGACCGTTGAAGCCCGAAGGCTTTAAGGCACGCTTATGATGGCGCGAAGCGTGCCAGAGCTTCCTGCTCGCTCGGATAGGTGTGAATCAGCCGAGAAAAGCCAAGCAGGTTGAAAATGTTGGTGATTTTGTCGCTCATTTTGGCGATGACCAAATCGCCATTGTGCTGACGCACCTGGCGGAAAGTCGCCATGAGCAAACCAAGGCCGGTCGAGTTGATATAAGTCAACTTTTCCAGATCGAGCAGCAAGTTGAACTGATTTTCTTTGTCGGTGAGACGGGTCAGTTCTTCTTCAAACTCGGCGAACGTATGAGCGTCCACATAACCTTCGAGACGCAAAATATGCACGTCTTTGTCGCCCACAGGCGCCGCAGCGTGTTCGATTTTTAGTTCTTTCACAATAGTGATGTCCTCCGCAATCGCGTTCATCTTTCCCGCGCTGGGCGCGCAAGTACCGCGCCTGTGCCATTGGAATGAGGAAGTAACTCTCAATTTTATGAGGCGCTTACGTCGCTGTCAAACAAATTATGCCTTAATCGTGGTTTTGATTGAGCGCTTCTTTGAGTTACATCTAAAAGAAGACGTGTATTGTTAAGGTTGGTGCCGCCCTAGAGCCTGTATCGCCTCACGTTCGGCCTCGTCAATAGCATTCTTCACTTTCAACAACCAATCCTCGCTCTCTGCACGACTCAGGCCACTTGGAATAGCCATTGGTTCGCCCATATGGAGATGAACGCGCGCAAAAGGCTTGGGAATAAGGTATTTGTCCCACGTCGTCAGTTGCCAGAAATTCGAGGCCGCCACAGCCACAGGAATGACGGGTGCCCCGCTTTTTGAAGCCAGGTACACAACGCCACCGTGCGCCTCGCGTCGTGGCCCTTTAGGGCCATCAGGAGTGAATCCGGCGATGCCGCCCTCGCTGACATAGCGCAGCGTCTCGCGAAGCGCCGCTATGCCCTCTTTCTTCTTGGTCGATCCCCAAATGATAGACCATCCATACAGACTCCAAAAAGCGGCTTGCATCTGCCCCGCCCGCGAACGCGACATCATGGTGGCAATGCCCTGTTCACGGAACAAATGAAGCGGAAGCAGGGTGTGGTCATGCCACAGCACAAACAAGCCTCCCTTATCGGGTGTCTCCAAAAAATATTGCAGATGGTGAGCGCCCGAAGTCGAGATACGAAGAGAACACATCAACCCCGAATGCAACAAACGCAACAAGCGCGGGATAGTCCACGACCGTATGGCGGCAAAGGGTTGTTGAGGAGTCCAGAAGGCGTCGCGCAGTTTCATAGCAGCTTTAGCTTTTAGTCATTGGCTATCGACAGTAGCATTCAGAGTGTAGACCCCCTCATGAACGGAGAAACGAAACGCGCAGCCGTCGTGTGAACGACGATTGCGCGTTGAATGAACTTATAAAAAGCGAATTTCGCTTGCGTTCTTATTTGACTCGACGAGCGCCCCAGTATTTGGAAGCGAAATAACCCTTCGACAGCGAATCGACGCGCACGCCTTTGCCTGTCGAGGCAGCGTGAACGAATTTGTTGTCCTTGAGGTAAACGCCGATGTGCGAAATGCCGCGTTTGTAGGTGTTGGCGAACAAAATCAGGTCGCCTGTCTGCCACTGACCACGCGCTACGGCTTTACCATAGGTGCGATAACCAGCTGCGGTGCGAGGTGGGTTAAGACCACGCTGACGCAACAAGAAGTACACCAACCCAGAGCAGTCGAACCCACGCGATGGGGAAGCCGCACCAAAGATGTAGGGCATACCACGATAGGAAAGTGCCTGATTCGCCACGCCGGAGTTGAATGCCATAGCAGCACGATCACGGGGCGAGCCACCGCGCGATGGAGCGGGGGCAGATTTGGCGACAGTAACACGAGCCTGCGCGGTGGCAGGGGCGGCGATAGGGACCGGCATAGATGAAGGTGTGGTGGCTCCGGCTGGATTGCCGTTGCCTTGTCCGTTTGACTCACTCTCACTCGCCACGCCTAACTCGGACAAATCGTGCGCGGCCTGCGTTTTCTGCTCGGCAGTGCCGAACAACAAAACGTCTAAATTTCCTTTTAAATCTCCTGAAGGGTCGGGTTTTGGTGGACTGGGCGCAGCCGGTGTGGTTCCCGCAGTAATTGACAAAGGTGCAATTTGTGACGGATTCTGCTTCAAGAACTGTGCGCGAGCCTTCATCAATTCATCTGGCGAAATGGGGGCTAGAGTGCCACCCGGCAAGACAGCGGGCATCTTTTTGGGCGCAAGCCCCACGCTGGCGGCCAAATTCTCGCGCTGCTTCCCTTTGCGAGAAGCCAGATAGACGGCGCGGTTCTGACGCTGTTTCAACGCCCACTCACGGCGATTCTTCGCCTCTTCGGCACGCTTTTGAGCCAGAGCGAGACGCCATTTATAGGCGTTCTCTTTTTGCTTCTTCGCCCAAAGCGCCTGTTGCTCTTTGGCGTGCTTACGCTTGAGCCACGCGGCGGCCTTCAACTGCGCGGCAGTGGGTTTAGCAGGAGCCTTCGTGGCGGGCTTCGCGGGCGCTGGTTTGGCAGCAGGTTTCGCAGACGCAACCAACAACATGTTGTTGTTGGGCAACACTGGCGAGAGCGGACGCGATGTGGCTCCGTTTTGGATAGGAGGCGCCGTCACGATGGTCGCGGTTACAGCGGGAACAGGGCGAGGTTGCGAGGTTGGCAATGGCACAGCGTAGGTGTGTGGCAACGGCGCAACGTTAGTTATGCCAACCAGTCCATTGGAAGCTTGTCCCGTTGTGGATGGCGGTGTGACTACAGGCGGCGTAGAGGCAACAGCAGCAGCCGAGTTACCCGGAGTCCAGGTGCGCACAGCCCCGGCCAACGAAGAAGCCCCAGGAGCCATCGCTTCGGGAGCGCGCCCCAGAGTCTGAGCGGCCTCTCTGTTTTCTTGAGCAGCGAACGTTGCGGGACGCGGTGTTTCGACTGGAACGTGCGGCGCCTTTTCAGGAGCGCGAGCCACCAACACAGGCTTGGTCAGAGGCTTATTGTTGAGCGAATAAACACCCATCAAAGCTAAGCCACGCAAAGCTCCCGAACCGCCGTACTGGGCATGGTAAGTCCTGAGTTCGGCGACTGTCCCGTACATCGTCTGGCTGGAGCCTTTATCGGACGCCTGTTTCGCTTTGAAGTGCGAAAGAGCCTTGACTTTGCTCAGTCCAGCTGAATTGATGGATTGGCCCTGAACCCATCCGAAGATGTGATCGTGGGTTTCGACACGGTACCAGCCGTTGAAATGTCCCCACACGTATAACGGTGTGTTGGAGCGGACTTTAGCAACGGGAGGTGTAAGTTGCGAGGGGCGAACACGCACATAAGTTTGAGCGCCCTTTGTCCAGCCCTTTACGCCCACAACCGGAGCGTCGGCAAGCGCAGGAGAAGCCACTCCTACACATGGGACAGCGACAAACAAAGGTAACGAAAGGCGCAGCGGAAGCGCGCGCAGTGGCCCGACCTTGAAAGAAAGCATACGACGAATGAAATTTGAGGTGCCCGAAAGCCCGTCAAAAGCAATGTTCGTCCGACGCCTATGGCCGCAATGAAACCGTGAAAGAGTACGATTTAAGAAGTGTTTTGATGTAGCGGCGCCAGAAAAACGACGCTTCATTTTAAGCACGGTTTTCGCTAAATGTCAACTTTTACCCCTGACTGAAGTTGTGCCTAGAACATAAATAGATGTTAGGATGTGGCCTTCTGCTGTATCGCAAACAATCGAATAAAACATCCCAATTGATGCGGTCAATTGATTCATACTGGCCCAATATTTTCTCCCCACATGCCTTCGTTATTAATCCCAGTAAGGAATTGGATGTTGGATGTGCTGTTCCCGCCCCGTTGCGCGGGCTGTCGCACTTTCTGCCGCCAACTCTTCTGCGACAAGTGCGTTTACACCATTTTAAAAATTCGTCCACCCTATTGTTCGATATGTGCCGAGCCATTCGATGCACTTGCCTATCACGACCCACTGTGTCGCTCGTGTCGAGAGGCCAAAACCAACTTCGATTGCGCCCGCGCGGCATGGCTTTATGAGGGCGCCACGCGAGCCGCCATTCACCGCTTGAAATACGACGGCAAGAGCGCTCTCGCCGCCCGTTTAGCCCCCGTCCTGAGTCACACGATACGCGCAGACGATACCTTGAACTCCATCTGCTTCGATTGCATCGCCCCTGTCCCGCTCCACAAACGACGCGAACGAAAGCGTGGCTTCAACCAGAGCGAATTATTGGCGCGCTCGCTGGCGCAAGAATTGGAAGTGCCCTTTGGCAATGCCCTGCAACGCACACGCGCCACGCCACCGCAAGTCGGTCTCAATCTGAAAGAACGCCAGAGCAACGTGCGCGGCGCATTCACCATAACGCCGGGCTTCACGTCGCCGCCCAACGCTCATGTTCTGCTGGTAGATGATGTCTTCACGACCGGCGCCACTCTGCGCGAATGCGCCACGGTACTCAAGAAGGCCGGAGCAAAAAGCGTGTGCGCCGTCACCATCGCCCGCCAAAGCGCCCCCGACTTCCAGAATAACTTCGAGCCGGACGATTTGAACTGGCTGACCCCATAAACAAAGGCCCCCAACATCGGGGCCTTTACTGCATTACCTGAGAGCGTTATTTCTTGGCGCGGGCTGGCAGAGAGAATTTTGTGGCCGATTTGGCGAGAGCCATATCTTGCGACGTTACCTGTGCAGGGCGGCCCAATTCGCTAGAAAAGCGAATTTCGTAATCTCCGCGTTCGTTGGCACGCGATGAAGTGGCGAGAATGCGGTAGGTGGTGCCGTAGCTGACCCGAAAGCTATCTTCCGAATCGGTGGTGTCGGAACCCGCGTCATCATTGGAATCGAGCAGAACGTAGTCACCATTCGAATCCTTTTCATAGACGTAGAACTGGGTATCGAAGTCAGTCGAACGCATCGCGACACGCGCGCTGTCGGTATCAACGGCATCGGTTACAAAGATGTCGTAGTAACGATCCGAATCTTCGTCGTAAAAATCGTTGGTCGAGAGACGCCCCGAAAAAGTGGTGGGGCCATTGCCGCCGGGGTTAGGGTTCAGTCCGCCGCCGCACCCACTGACGGCAAGCAAAACACAAGCGCCCGCGATGAAGCGAAAAGGCTTAAAAGAAGACATCGCGGGCGCGGACGCGGAGTTCTCGGCGCTTGTTCAACAAACTTGACGAAAACGCGCAATTATTTTTGAACTTGCGGAATAACGACGCGACAGCCCAACTCACCCAGTTCGCGCCGTAGGTCGTCGTAGGAGGCGCCATTACAAGTACCGATGATGGCGCCGCCACTTCCGGCGAAGTTGGCGCTGGCGCCACAGCGACGCGCAGCATCCACCATTCTCTGGTGACCGGGAGCAATCGCCATAATCGCGCGACGCACCTCGAAGTTGTCGTCGATGGCGCGGGCGAACTCAGTCCACTTGCGTTCGGTCAGAGCCTCGGCAGCGCGGTCGGTGATGGAGCATAACTCCTTCATGGCGCCGACGACTTCAACGTCGCCCGCATCGTAGCGCGCGCGCAGATTGTTATGCACGACATCGCTGGGTTCGGCGAGCGAGGTCTGGTAAGCCAGATAAACCGGAGGCAGCGAGAGCGGGTCAAGCGGACGGTACAAGCCGTGCCCATGCTCTTCCATGTAAGCGCGGTCGAAATCCATCAGTGTCAACCCTTCATAAACCTGAGCAACACGGTCTTGAAGTCCGGCCTGAATGCGTAGTTCATCGCGCTCGACGCTTAAAATCCAGTTCGCCATGATTTCGCGTGGAATAGGCACGGCGAAAAACTGCATCAGGGCGCGAAAAGTCGCGGTGATGATCGCCGAACTGCCCGCCAAGCCGACGCCGCGCGGCACATTGGTTTCGTAGCGAATGGAAAAGTTCTGCGCGGGCAGTTCAACTTTCGACTCCTCGCAATATTGATGGAATTTTTTCAGCGCGGCTTTGACGAGACGAATCGCGCCATAATAACCATTGCGCCCAACATCCTCGGCCAAAGCATCCAGCGAGGCAAAAACTCGCCCCTCGCTAGGAGGCGGAATGATTTCGAGTTGATGCCACTCGTACACCACAACACGCGCCTTGAAATTGTGGATCGCCAGAGAGAGGGTCTTGCCATAATAGCCGTCGGAGGGATTGCCCGCCAACGCCGCCCGCGCCGGAGCAGTGGCCGTGATAATTTTCATTCTATTACCTTAATTCGATTCGAGGAATTTACGAGCGAAGTCGCGCATCTGCGGGCCGAGTTCGGGGTCGGTGAGAGCGAACTCAAGGAAGGCTTCGTAGTAGGACGAGAAGTTGCCGATGTCGTAGCGGGTTTCTCCGGGTGGGAGCGCCATACCCAGAACACGCTCGCCGCCTTTAATCAACAAACGGATGGCATCAGTGAGTTGGATTTCGCCGCCTTTGCCCGGTTTGGTTTCGTGCAGTGCCTCGAAGATGAGCGGCGAGAAGATGTAGCGGGCAGCGATAGCCAAATCGGATGGCGCCTCGCCACGCGCGGGCTTCTCGATGACATCACGCAACAGGAAGGTTTCGCCCGGCACAACTTCGCCTTCGGGGAAGGCGATGCCGTATTGATGGGTTTCGTTGGCTGGAACGCGCTCGAAAGCGACGATGGCCGCGCAGCTAGAATCGAGGAAAGCCTCACGCATCCGTGACAGCGTCTGCGACTGAGCATGGCGCCCCAGAATCGAGTCGCCCAGAGCGACCGCAAAAGCCTCGCGCCCCGCGAAATCTTCGGCGTGCAAAATAGCATCGCCCAAACCAGCCTGTGTTTTCTGGCGCGTGTAAAAGAATTGTGCGCCCGACCGCTCGAATTCGAGTTCGGCGAGCAATTCCTCTTTGCCGCCCTCGCGGAGCAAACGGATGAGGTTGGGGTCGTGATCGAAGTGATTCTCAATCGCCGTTTTTCCCGCTCCAGTGATGAACAGCACACGGTCGAAATTATTGCGTTCAAGTTCTTCGACGATGTACTGCACAACCGGCTTTTTACCAACAGGCAGCATTTCTTTGGGCTGCGATTTGGTTGCAGGCAACATTCGCGTCCCCAATCCGGCGACGGGAATAACGGCGTTATGAAGAGATAACGAGGGCATCGCAAAAATTTTAATCGAACCGAAACAAACAAAGACAGGCCAACTTTCTAAAAGCCAACCTGTCTTCGCTTATTTCACATCCAACATGATGAGAGATTCACCTGTTAGTGGGTGAACACTTTTTCAAGGACATCGACTTCATCGAGAATAGAAACTGAGGCCTTTGCGAGCGCACTGCCAAAGCGAGCGACATGGGCATAGCGTAACGCCCCATCAAACCGTTTCGCGGCAACCGTGCCTCTGGCCCCTACGACTCGTGGGCGCACCTGATTCCACGTCGAGTCCAAAGTGCCAAGAGTTTTACGCGCTGCCCCGCTGTCGTTTTGCCCCACAGCAATTTGCAACTCACGTCCGTACACATCGAGTAGCGTGATGGCCGTGGGGATGAGTGGTTTAGTAGGCTCTTCAAGACGAGCTGCGAAAAGAGTCACCTGATTTGCCGCTTCCGCCGCCTTCCATTTATTATGCGACCGAGCGGCAGCCTGAAGTTCGCTCACACGGCTTGAAACGTGGTATTGGTCGCGTAATGGGCGCCACTGAGCTGGCAATGTGGCAGTAGAAAGCGCGATACGCTTTGCCACTCGACTGAGCGAGTTCCATTTGCCCGCAAGCGCATCGTCGTAGGCATTCTCCCCACTTTCACCGATACTTAGCGCGATCTGAGCCTGATTACTTGCCTTAGGCGCAGCAGAAACCGATGATGGCAGTGATGCACCCACGAAGAGAAGCGTAAATGCTCCAGTTCCGACAACACGGCCTACTCTGATTTGTCTGCGATTAGTTTTAAATGACATAGCGTACCTCTCTGGAAAATACAGTTTCTTTCCGGCAGCTAAGAACGCCCTAAGAACAGGCTGGGAGTATTATTAGACAGTTCCCGAAATAGACACAGGCAACTAATAACTGTGCCGTTTGCCACATAATGTCTCTATCAATAGAAGGGCTTTGTAAGTCCAATTGTTGATAGCGTTCCGCCCTGCCACATGGCACGATGCTCGCATCGAAACGCCCTTAATACAATGCCTCAAGCGCCCGAAACGCTGCCTGTCAACCTCCCACGCCGCCTGCTCGACATCGAAACCATCTACCATGAACCCAACATCGAGCAGTTTCCGCGCGCCCGCGAGATTTTCGCGCGCTTTCCCGATACCGAGCGAATAGAGGTGCCTTCGCACTGGAAAATTCCCGGTTTGCATGGTAACGAAGGCAACGCTTCCGACTGGTTGAAAATCAAACGCAATGTGCTGGTACTAGGCATACGGAAGTCGCTCAAGTGCGAACCGAATGGCCGTTCCAGCGATTTCATCGCGCCGGGATTATCCAATGGCTGCGCTCTGGCTTGCCCCTACTGCTATGTGCCCCGCCAGAAGGGATTCGCCAACCCGATTTCTACTTTCGTGAATGTCGAGCAGATAGCCAACTTCATTGGGCGTCATGCCGAAAAACAGGGCATGAAACTGATGCCCACCGCGCCGGATGAAGATTCGTGGGTGTATGAGTTGGGTTGCAACTCGGATATGAGCATTGATGCGGCGATTTCGGATAACGTGCGCGATATGGTCGATTTGTTCAAGACCATCCCGAACGCCAAATGCACGTGGGCGACAAAGTGGGTGAACCGCGACTTGCTCGATTACGACCCGCAGGGCAAAACCCGCATCCGCTTTTCGCTGATGCCGCACGCCATGAGCAAACTGGTCGATATTCGCACCTCGCCAATCTCGCAACGCATCGCGGCTATCAACGATTTCGTCGAGGCGGGCTACGAAGTCAACGTCAACTTTTCGCCCGTTATCGTGCAGGACGGATTTCTGGACGACTACGATGAGCTATTCGCCGAAGTGGACGACTCACTGAGCGATAAAGCTAAAGCCCAACTCGAAGCCGAGGTTATCTTCCTCACCCACAACGCCCATCTGCACGAGGTCAACATGCAGTGGCACCCCAAAGCCGAAGAGGTGCTGTGGACGCCCTACAATCAGGAAACCAAGGTATCGAGTGGCGGCGGCGTCAACGTGCGCTACAAAGTGAGCCTCAAGCAACCGTTGGTCGCCCAGTTTCAACAGCGCCTACACGCTAAGATGCCCTACTGCTCGGTGCGCTACGCCTTTTGAGTCGCCCTACTCTTTCGTGAAGAGAACGCGGTTATAGGTGCCGTTCCACGAGCGTATGTAAACGGTGTCGGCAGAATCGAAACCAGCGAGGTTCGGCTCTTTCCCTGCTTCAACAGTTGTACAGCCGCGCAGTCGGCCCTCCCGCATAGAAATAACGATGCAAGTCTTTTCTTCGACCAACGCGCGAATGAACTCAACCGCCTGAGCGAACGCTTCCTCTTCGGGCACTTCGGAAAACGTGTCGAATTGGACGCGGTATCGGTCGAATTCCAGCTTAACCTCTTCGTCAGTGACGATGGATAACACATCCTCTTCGATTACCTGCGGCCCCACTATAGGCGCGGGAACTTTCACTACAAGACACCCTTCCTCAATCGAGGCGAAGGCACTCCAATCAGGAAAGGCAGCGAATAGGAGTTCGGCAAAGCGCCTGGAGTAATCGTCTAAAGAGGACAGTTCAAAATTCACGGACACACGATTTATTTTGACGCGAGGCTGGCAAGATTGGAATTCATCAAAGAGCGTAGAATGGATGATATATGCAAGAAAACCGTGAATCGGCCCACGAAGTCCTGCAACTACTTTCCCTCGACAAGCTGAGTTTTTCGGGGCGCGCCACCGACCTGACATTGCTCCTGCAAGACAAAGTCATCCTTGTCGAAGGGTTGGAGGAACTGCACTCGTGGATACAGTCCGACATCGGCTATTCCGCGATGGAAGCCATATTAGAACGCTTGCAATCGCAAGCCTATGCAATAATCTTCGCCGATGCGTCTCTGGCTGCCGAGTTAAAAGCGATGGAAAAGCAAATCATGGCCTTTCCGTGGAGCAATGTAGTAGGCAGCGACACGGATGATGTCGGCGACGACATCGAAGCCCAACTGATAGCTTTCATCGCTGTCCGGCTCGCCTATGGGAAAAGCAATGATTTCGTCGAGGAGTGCCTGCAAATTTTCAACGCGGGGCTATGGCCTTTTGGGTGGGATACAAAGAGGCAGAAATATCTGGCCTTCTGCCTCTAACTAATTGCCTATTGAATAGCTTTCAACAGCACCTCGTACTGCTTCTCCCACGACATGGCCTCAGCTCTAGCCCGCGCCTTTTCTCCCCAACGGGCACGTTCGGAAGCATTTTCGATCATCGGAGCCAGAATTTGCGCCAGCGTGTTGGGGTCATCTGGGTCGAAGTATTGAACAGCATCGGCGCCCATTTCTGGAATGCCACCGCGCTTGGTGGTCACTGTCGCGATACCACAGGCCATACCCTCCAGCACTGTCAGCGGGCAGGGATCGTTCCACACCGAGGGCACACAGAAAATAGAGGCTTTCTGATACTCCTCAATGATCTGCAAGCGATTGACTGCCGAAACAAATTCGACGGTCACCTTGTCACTCAATGGCTGCGCCAGTTCGCGCAGTTCCTTTTCGTAAGGCGGCAAGGCTTCAGGAGAATCGGCTTTGACTCCTCCTACGATTCTCACTTTGAATTTGCGCTCGCCGTTATCCAGCAGTTGCGCCGCTTTTAACAGCAGATGCGGCCCTTTGAGGTGGTAAACGCGCCCAATGAAAGAAACGACTGGCTCTTCAACGGGTAGCGCAGCGGGTTTGAAGCGCTCGATGTCGATACCGTTGTTAACCACGCGAATTTTGTCGCTATCGGAACCCAACTTCGCGCGGAGTTCGTTCGCGATATAGTCGCTGACACATATCATGCGGTCGGCGGTCGCCACCAGCGCCTTCAGTTCGCGCCTGCCATAAGTACGCCAAAATTCGTTATGTGCCCAGTGGCAAACCAACGCTTCGGGGTTAGCCTTCTTCAAAACCGACACTGCCTCTGGACCATTATGAATCAAGATCACACTTCGAGAGCCTTTTATATCCGATGTTATGCCCTGATATTGTCTGGCACCAAATGGACGTACCCCTCCTGTCTTGGCTAGAGTTGCATCCACGAGCCTCTGCCAGCGCTTAACTCCCGGTCCAAAATTTAATTCTATTCCCTCACCAACCGGGTAATCATGCAGGGCACCTTTATGGACTGCCACTTTCACATCACCACTATTTTTGACGTGGTATCGGCTCGTTTCAGAGGTCACAGTCGCTAACGCACTTGGGTACAGGGCTGTGTAATGGTCATTCAATATATGAATCCAAGAAGAGAGAGTGGGTGAGGTCATGGAATCTCGTTTGGGTAGGGTCTTGATGATTACCGCAAAAAAGATTCAGGCCAAAGAAGAGGTGGCCTATTAGGGAGTATCTTTATGCGGTTTTTGTGCTTCCAACGGACCAAATACTCGGCGAGTACCTGCCCATCGAGCGCACACAGAGACCGCTCCTCATCTTACCGACTACAACACAACTAAATCACAATTTTAATTATAAAACCACCGAATCGACCTGCAATAATAATGTACATTTCAACTTTATCTGTTATATTGCAATTTCTTTATCGGCGGTGTTCTTTCTATTTACGAACCCACACAGCGTAGCCATCGCCCCATGTTTCCAATTTCCAAACTCTGCTATCAGGATTAAATTCGAGACCCTGCCCTATCTTCACGATGAGAGTGCTACTTTCCGTCGGCTTGTCGCCGATAATCGCCACGTAGTTATTCCCATGAACCTCGGTTTTCATGTAACTCCCGCTATTCACTCTGGCATATTTGCGGGCACGGATGAGCGCCTTGATTTGGGGGCCATATTGCCAGTCAAAGTAGTGCTTCCAGTACACGCAAGGAATACCCGGATGAGTCAGGATGTAGGCGTACCCCTGCATCAATTTTTCGTTTCTCTTAAAAGAGTCTTCGGCCTTTTGGGGAAATCCCGTATCGTGATTCTCTAAAAAAGTAACGGCTTTGTTCCTATTGATAGCGATAAGACCATCATTGACTCCATCATGAAAACTAAGCGCTGGTAAGTGATCATATTGAGAGTTATTAAGATAGGTAGCTAATTTATTTTTGGTTGGAAAATCAAAGGCCGGACACGCCTTCAGAGCCGGGTCAGACTGCCCCTGCCATTTGGTCCCATCTACCCAACTCGTTACAGCAGCAGCGTTATCATCCCAGTATTCCCCCACTGCAAACGAAGGCTTGGACGCATAGTTGTATTCGGCGATGTAACGAGGGTCAAATCCTTTGGCCATGTCATAGCGCCACCCCCGATAACCCAGCTTTTTCAGCAATCCAAGGTACTTCTTTATCTCTGCCCTTAACGCAGGATTGGAGTGGCCAAGGTCTCTGGCCCCCTCCCAATCCGCTCCTGAGTCGGGCGCTCCTTTCTTTCCAGCTTGCAATATCGCTCGGTCTCGCGGATTGGGCAAATCACTGAGCGCTTTTTTCCAAAACTCATCGGTCGAACAAATGAAAGAAGAGGGCCACGTAGGATTTTTATACGTCGCCCACCCCCCTGAACCATTGCGGTGATTAATGACGATGTCAGCAATTGGCTCGATACCCTTATTCAGCAATGCACGCAATAGCCTTCTCTGCTGCGCATCAGTACCGTAATTATTAGCGAAGTTGAAATATTGTTCTGGATGATAACCAGCTCCTTCGCCCTGTGAAGGCGGCGGCAACCAAATCACATCAAATTTCGCGGCGGCAAGTTCATCAACTTTACTATTCACATAATCGTACCACTTATGACGCCAATGAACTTCATATTCGACCCCACTAGCACTCCTCATGCGACCATCTTGATGGGATTCCCATCCGAACCCCTGAATCATTACTCGCGGGTCGTTATAGCCCCCCTGAGCATAAGCAGAAGGCACCGATACAAGGGTAGCCGCAGCACCAAGGATTCTCCCGCATCTGGCAAATAAGCTTTGTGTCTGAATCTTCATAGAGGTATGTGCAACCAAAACAATTATTTTTCGAGATTGATGTGGTTATTTTCCTTCCGCACCAATCCTTAATACTATTAAAGCAACTAATTGTTACGATTAGAACACATAATCTCTAAAAATACCGGGCGAAACACAATTTTTCGTCGAGCGTTACTTTTTCTTGCTGTAGTGTTTTTTCGTCTTTCGAACCCACACGGCATAGCCATCGCCCGACGTTTCCAGATTCCACACTCGGCCATCAGGTTTATAGTCGTCGCTCGCGCCAATTTTCACGATGAGAGTGCTGCTTTCGGTAGTTTCATCGCCCAGTGTCGCCACATAACAATCGCCCTGCACTTCGGTCTTGAGAAAGCTGCCGCTGTGGATGCCCGCATATTTGCGGGCGTGAATGAGCGCCTTGATTTCGGGGCCACGCTCCCAATCGAAGTAATGCTTCCAGTACACACAGGGAATACCGGGGTGCGTGAGGATATAGGCGTAAGCCTGCATCAATTTTTCATCGTTGTTGAAGGAATCATGCTCCTTCTGCGGAACACCGGTATCGTGATTCTCCAAAAATGTGACCGCCTTATTGGGGTTAACCGCGATAAGGCCATAACCACTGCCGCTATGCGCGCTTATTGACGGCAATTGGTTGTACTGCGAATTGTTGATGAGGGTCTTCAATTTCTCCTGCGTCGGGAAATCGAAGGCGCAGCACGCCCCAGCAGCCGGGTCAGGCTGCCCTTTCCACTCGGTTTCCTTCACCCACTTCGCCACTAAAGCGGCGTCGCCATCCCAATATTCACCGACGGCGAATGAGGGCTTCGAGGCAAAGTTGTATTCGGCGGTATAGCGCGGGTCGTAGCCCTTCGACATATCGTAGCGCCAACCGCGATAGCCCAACTCCTTGAGCATTTCGAGGTACTTCTTTATCTCTGCGCGTAGGTCTGGGTTGGAGTGGTCGAGTTCGCGTCCGCCTGTGCCAGAGGGTGAGTCCGAACCATCGAAATCGGGCGCGCCTTTTTTCCCGGCTTTCCAGATTTCTTTGTCGCGGGGATTGTGCAAATCTTCGAGTTTCTGGCTCCAGAAACTATCGTCCGAGCAAATGAACCACGACGGCCAATCGGGGTTCTCGAAGTTAGCCCATCCGCCCGAACCGTTGCGGTGGTTGATAACAATATCGGCAATTGGCTCAACGCCATGCTTCGACAAAGCGCGCAACAACGCCCGCTGCTGGTCGGCGCTACCGTAGTTGTTATTAAAGTTGAAGTATTGCTCGGCCTGATAGCCTGCCCCCGCGCCCTGCGAGGGCGGCGGAAGCCAAATCAAATCGAACTTAGCATCGGCGAGTTCGGCGGCTTTGCTGCCCACAAAGTCGTACCAATTGTGAGTCCAGTGAACTCTGTATTCAATCCCATTGGCGCTACTCTGGCGTCCATTTTGATGGGACTCCCAACCGAAGCCCTGAATCATCACTCTCGAATCGTTATACCCAACCTGCTTATGCGCTTTTGACATTGAAACTACTTCAAGCCCAGCAGCGCACTCTTTTCATGGAGAGTTCTGCTCAGAACATCCAATCCAGATGAGTTAAATCTTCGCGCTGTGGGCTTGCTTTGCCATCACAGCGAAGATGATGCCAGTCAAGTCATGGTAGTAGAAAAGAGAGTGATTATTGCAGCCGAGTAATAGGCGACGGCGCACGCGATAAAGCAGCGGCAAATCGGAGGGCAGTAGCACGGCAGCGGCATCACGCTCGCCATCGGAGACGGCTCTGGATAGCGCCAGAAAGGTCGAAGAATCGCCCGCCAAAAGGCGATTGAAAGCGGCAATGAACTGCGCACGAGTAGTTTTCGGTTTGGCTCGCGGCGTCACTGCTTCGGGAGCGCGCAAAAACTGGTCGATTGCTTCAATCGCTCCCGCCGATAATCCCTGACGCTTAATAGTGAGGATCGCGGCCCGCGCCCCTGGCGTGGCCTGATCGAGAAGGATTGAAAGAGCCGCTTCGCGCTCGGCATATTTGGGGTTATTGACAAGGGCGAATAATTTGGGAGTGGCGCGCTCCTCGCTCTGGCTGCACCATAATAGTCGTGCGACGGAGTGATGATAAATGGTTTCGTCGGCGTATTCAGGAATGATATTGTTAGGCACGAAATTCACGTCCTCATCATCAAGGGCGCGTTTGGCCGCTTTCGAGACATCGAACCCTTCGGTTCCCCGCAAAGTGAGAATAGCCGTCCAGCGTCCCACTCCCACCAAATCAAGCGAAGCATTGCTGTAAATCTCGACTTGTGCGCGCTTCGATTCGAGCGTGGGCGAAATCTCGACCAACAAATTGGAGCCATCGAAGCGAAAGAAGGGGTTCGCCTTGGCGTCGCTTAATTTGGCGCGCAGACAAGGCAAATATCTCGTTTTGTTCGCTTTCACCCGCGTCCAGAAGTTGTTCAGTTCGCCTTCTTTGGCTTGCTTTTGCGCCAGAGTCAAACGCGACTCGTCGAAGTTGTAGGTTTTAGCGACAAGCGCATTAAATTCGGCGCACGAAGCGGCGTCTTCGGCGCGAGCAACAACAGGTAACAACAACACGACACCAAGAAGTAGAGGAGATGTTTTCATGGGCAATAACGCATGGTTTATCGCGTTGAAACGGGCGTAGCACGCGAAATTTCGTCCCGGTTGGCGCGTGTCGCTTAAAATTTCTCCGGTGTCTTTTAATCCTACTGCCGAAGAGAAGCGAAAATGGCGCGATTTCGTCGCGGCCTCTCCGCATGGCGACGTGTTGCAATGCCTCGAATGGGGGCCTGTCAAAAAACCCGAATCACAGCCACTGTCCGTTGCCATTCGCAACGGCGATGGATTCGACGCGACCGCATTAGTCCTCAAGCGCGCCCTGCCCCCACGCCGCTTCACTATGGGGCATAGCCTGTTTTACCTGCCACGTGGCCCCATCCTCGATTGGTCAAAACCCGATGTCTTCGAGAATATGATCGAAGAACTCAAGGCCGAAGCACGCAAACACAAAGCAGTCTCGCTCAAAATCGACCCCTGCGTGCTGCAAGGCACGCCCGGCTTCAAAGAGCGTTTGGCGAAGGTCGGCTTCGTCCCATCACCCGAAGTGCATCCAATATTCGGCGGCACCCAGCCACGTTGCAACATGAAGATGGACATTTCGGCGTCGTTAGATGATGTCCTCATGAAGCAGATCAAGGCCGGATGGCGCCGCAACATCCGCGTCAGCGAAAAGCATAATGTGCGCGTGGTGGACGATTTGGGCCGCGACGGTCTGAAGATTTTTCACGACATCTACAAAGTCACTTTCGAGCGCAATCACTTCAAAGGCTATTCGCTTGCGTACTTCGAAAAGATGTGGGATGCGCTCGCCCCGTCGGGCCTCATCAAACTGTTCGTCTCTTTCCACGAAGACCAACCTCTATCGGCGGCGATTAGCTTTTTATTGCCTCCGCAGTGCTGGTACATGTTCGGCGCCAGTTCCAACGATAGCCGTAACCTGATGCCAAACCACGCGATGCAGTGGGCGATGATTTCTTGGGCCAAAGAAAACGGCTGCACCACTTACGATTTCCGTGGTGTGCCCGACCCAGAACTGGGCGATGTTCCGCCTCACGAAGAGGGTCTGGTGCGCTTCAAATCGGGCTTTGGCGCGGAGATGGTTTGCTACGAAGGCGAATTTGATTTACCGCTTTCCAAAAGTTGGTATTGGTTATGGACGCAAGGGCGCCCCAAACTAATGGCAGCAGTCAAGAAGTTGAAACGGTAAATCATCCGAGGAACAGCGGGGACGTGTCGCCGTCACACCTTGCACCTCATATATTTCGGGACATGAAGGGTCATGTCCCACCAAGGGCGGGCAAAAGAGCTCCACACCGTTTAGCAGAAGAGTCGCCCCACAGTAGGAAGATAACGAACAATGCTCATCTCCAAGCCGGCGCAATTCGCCCAATTTTTAGAAGAACTTCAGGTCGCGACATCCAATGGGGCGCCGCTGGCCCTCGATACCGAATTTTTGGGAGAGAAGCGCTACTTCGAGCGCCTGTGTCTGGTTCAAATTCATGCTCCCACCGAAATCGGAGCCGTCGAAGCGGCGCTCGACCCGTTCACGCTCGACCTCGCACCGCTGGCAAAACTCATCGAAGACCCCTCAATCGTGAAGTTGGTTCACGCGGGCGCCGTCGATTTGAAAATCTTTTTCCAGAACTTCGGAGCGCGCCCCCAAAACGTCTTCGATACCCAGATAGCAGGCGCCTTTCTGGGCTATGGGCACCAGATCGGTTACGCCGATTTAGTCAAGCGTATCACGCGCGTACAGCTGTCGAAGACGATGCAGTACACCGACTGGAGCGCGCGCCCACTCTCTGCCGAGCAAATTGATTACGCTCTGGCCGACGTGCGCTATTTGCCGCCCATATTCGAGAAGCTGCGTGCCGACCTCGAAGATCGGGGCCGCACAGGTTGGGCACAATCGGAATTTGGCCGCGCCATCGAAAAAGCCACCCGCCAGTTCGACGATAGCGACGCCTACAAGCGCCTCAACCTGTCGGGCCTGTCGCGCAAACAACTCGCGGTTTTGCGAGAAGGCGCCAGCGTTCGCGAAACCATCGCACGCGGCAACGATAAACCACCGTCCTTCGTGATGCCCGATTTGGCGCTTATCCAGATGGCGCGTCAGCAGCCGAAGAACATCGCCGATTTGCGCGCCATTCGCGGCATCACCACGCTCTCGACACGCGACGCCCAAAAATTTCTCGACTCCGTCCAAACCGCGCTCACCTCACCGACAGCCGACTGGCCCGAAGCCTGGGATTCAGCGCGCCCCGACGCCCGCCTCGACTCCATTATCGCCCTGTTGGGTGTAGTGGTGAGTTCGACAGCCGCAGCGCAGGACGTATCGCGCTCCTATCTGGCCCCACGCGAAGCCCTGTTTGAGCTTGCCAGCCATTACATCGACGGCACGCTCGACGAAGTCGGCCCTTTGCCCGTCCTGCAAGATTGGCGAGGCGAACTGGTCGGTCGCGACCTAGTTGCGCTGCTACGCGGCGAACGAGTAGTCTCCTTCGACAGCGACTTGAAACTGCCAGTCCTTCGCTAGGAAGCTGTTGGCTATTGGCTTTTAGCTGTTAGCCTGCGGAACAAAAACGCTTAGGCCTGAGCAAAAATTTTTAAGTTCGGTGAGTGGGCTAATAGCCAACAGCTAAAAGCCAATAGCTTTCAAAGCGGTGAGTGGGCTAATAGCCAACAGCTAACAGCCAATAGCTTTCAAATATGCAACTTTGGATAGAGATAAAGCGCGCGGCGCTTCGCCACAACTTTCAAGCAGTTCAAGGCGTTGTCGGCGATAAAACGAAAGTGATTGCCGTCGTCAAAGCCAACGCCTACGGCTGCGGTGCTGTCGAGTGTGCGCGTATATTCGCCGCCGAGGGCGCCGCCATGTTGGCGGTAACGCGCGTGGAGGAAGGCGTCGAGCTACGCGAGGGCGGCATCACGGCGCCCATCTTGTTGCTGGCCCCCTCATCGCCCGAAGAACGCGACGAAGTGGTGCAGCACGATTTAACTCCCGCAGTGCAGTCGTTCGAAGAGTGCATAGAGTGGCAAAATATCGCCGCGACGCAAGGCAAGGTCATGCACGCCCACCTCAAAGTGAACACAGGCATGAACCGCTTCGGCTCCTCACCCAAAAAGGTCGCCGAAATTCTGGGACGCACCAACAAATTCCAGAACTTCGAGTTGGACAGCGTATTCACCCACTTCGCCAACGCCACCGACCAAAGCGCCGACGCCACCAACCCCCAGTTCCAGCAATTCCAGGACGCCGTGTACGGCGCCACTGGCCGCAAATATCACGTTTGCAACTCGGCGGCTCTTCTGCGCTTCCCCGAAATGCGCCTCGATTACGTGCGCCCCGGCACCCTACTCTTCGGCCAGTACCCGGCGAGTTGGCTGCAAAAGCAAAACGACCTCAAGCTGCAAGACCCGTTCTCGCCCGTCGCGCGCGTCGTCGCCATTCAAAAGCTGCAACCCGGCGATAAGGTCGGCTACGGCGGCGAGTGGACGGCCAAATCCGAAGCTACCATCGCCGTTCTCGCAGTCGGCTACGCCGATGGCCTGACTATGGAGCCGCGCGCCCGCGTCGAATCGCCTCTCGACGCCATCAAAAGCGGCTTCGAGCGCGCCGCCCACCTCAAGAAAAACCCGCTGCTCGGCAGAACAGCGACCATCAACGGCCAGAAAGTCGCCTTCGTCGGTCGCTTCGCTATGCAAACCTCGTTCTTAGACGTGACCAAACTCGAAGGCGTGAAAATCGGCGACGAAGCCCGTTTTTCGATGCGTCGCCTCGGTGCTGGCGCCCACGTCCCCCGCGTCTACATCAACTAGGGCTTGCGGCTCAGTCCCTTGAACTCGCGCATAGCCTCGGTTTTGGCGCCCTTGGTGCCAAAGCGAAGGCGGCGCACTTGGTATTGTACCTGGCTCCTCGCCTTGCGCCCGATAAGCCCCGTCGTTTCCAGCCACAACCGAATCGGCGGGCGATGCTGCGCATCGGTCGAAACGTGTAGCATTTTGCACAGCTCAACCGCCTCAAAATCAGGTTCATTCCCGATGCGCTCGAACCACAGCGCCTGTTCGCGACACCCCCGAATTTTATAAGCGTTGCGTCGCCAACTCGCCGGAAATTTCACGACCGACAGGCGAGGCACAAGCGAAAAGCGAAACCCCGCCCCACGAGCGCGCGCGAAAAAATCGCGGTCAACCGGCAACTCGATCTCCTGAAAAGGCCGCCATCCGTTCAGTTTTTTGGCGACTTCGGCGCGATGCATTGATGACGACGGCGCCATGCACACGCTGATAGGGTGCGGCTGAATCGCCTGTCCCTGTGGGTTCACCCACGCGACGATGGTGTGTGCCACATCGTTGCCCGCCTCCAACGCCGCCACCAGCACTTCGAGATGATGTGGCAACCACAAATCGTCGTGCCCCAGATAAGCGATGTATTCGCCGCGCGCCTGACGCAGCCCTTCGTTGTTGGGACCGTACTGGCTGCCCGCCGTCTCGGCGCAGTTAATCCAGCGAATATCAACACCCTGATGCTCAGCAATGAGCTGTGCCATCACCTCGGCGGAGTCGTCGGTACACGCATCGCCGACTACCAATAACTCGAAGTCGCGAAAGGTTTGGCGCGCGACACTGCCCACCGAATAGGGCAAAACCTCGCTCCAGTTGTAAGTAGCGATAATGACCGTGACGCGAGGCATAGTTACCACCCACGTTCGTCGGGGAATTTAAATGGAATCTGGTCGGTGTCGATGGGCAAGCGATATTTATCGGGATTCTTGTGTTCGTAGGCCTTCGTCGGGAAGTTCACGAAAATCGCGTCTGTGGTGCCAATGTTCCAGTCGGCGTGCCAGATACCCGCCGGAATATTGAGCATCGAGCGATGGTAATGCGACATCACCACAGACGCAACCAGCCCCTTCGTCGGCGAATCTTCGCGTGCGTCGAAAAGCATCACCTGCATCTCGCCGAACAGCAACACATAGCGGTCTTCATGGTCATGATGCAGCGCCCACCCCTTCACTTTGCCGGGGCGAAGCGTCGCCATGTAGGTGTAGGTAAAAGGTGAGTTGATGAATGACCAGCGTGGGTCGAACAGCTCGCAAATCGTGCCTCGGTCGTCGGGATGGGTGGTTAGGGGGTGAATCTCGACGCCGTGAGGCAATGGTTGAAGCACTTTGCCTTCGGCAGAAACGGTGGCGGCATCGCGAGGTGGTGAAGTCATATCGGAAGGGTCAGTTTTGAGAATGCTATCCAATTGTAGCGAACTTCCCTTCACCAACTTCCGCACACCTCTATAAATTACCGCATTCGCTCCCTGCTGCGAACGCGGCAATTTTTGCCGCCCTGCCGTTTACACAACAGCGAAACAATCACACCCGCGCCGGGTCGAGTGCCATGACTGGTAGGGCAATTCGGGTCGAGGTTAGTCACAACCAACTCGGCGTCGGCCAACACAAGGTTTAGCGCCGTCTCGACCATTTCACTCTCCGAACTCCTGATGACAAAAGGCATTGGTACCGACTGGCTGAGCAAGTCAGAGTATTGAGTCTGGAATTATCGCGAAGAGCAGCTCGATTCAAAAGAGTTCCCTGTAACGAGGCATCTCAAAGCGATAATAGCAACCCCAATCAACACTCCTATGGCAATACCTAAAACAAAGGAAGAACCGCTCCTATGGGTATGAGTGGCAACTGTGGCACTCAATGTAGTAACAGAGCTTCCCAAAAGGCACACCACAACAGCCAAACCCCGCCGATTAAAACGCTTATTCATTAATGCGCAGTATGCCTCCAACACCTTATATGGATAATGGAAATCCTTTTATCCTTGCCAATGGTTTGGACTAATGCTCAGTCCAGACGCAAAACAACATCCCCCACTTTCAACTCACCTAATGTAGTTTCTAACCAACGGAGCCAACTTCTAACTGTTGCGACTCGCCGCCCCACGGTTTTACCTGATACGTGACTATTTTGCGCGATGCTATTAGCGATGTCCTTCCGACAAAGAAGATGTCCCGGATGCTTCAATGCGTTATCAACGGCATCACGCACTACAGGTTGCTGAAGAAGAGCACGGATTATGTACTCTTCACGTTCTTTGGTGGACGAGTTGAGGAAGTTCTGGCCCATCTCTGTCAGTTGATAATCGTCAACCAATCCCATCTGCTCACTGGCTCTTCGATAATAAGAACTCTGGCGTGGAGCAAAATCGAAAGCCCCGGCAATCAAACCAGCATCGGTACATCCACGAGCCACATATAACGGAAAATCCATCACCTTAGACATATCATCGGCCTGAGGCACTTCCCAAGGCCCTTGAGATGGCACAACAGCCACACGCTCTAACCAATATCCCAATGTGCGTGGCACTTGCTGGTCTACAAAATGAATACGGAGATGCTGTTCACCACAGAGTTGGATGGAGTCGTATTGGTTGCTATTACAAAAGCGGTATTCAAAAAACGAGTAGGTGCCTGTTGTGGCGTTGCAGTTGAAGAAAAAGGAACGGATTTTTTTCTGTGACAGGGAAGAAAAAACTTTATAGGGAAAAAATAACTGGCGAATCAAAAAATCTTTGGGGGTTGTATTCTTTGCCTCAAATAGAATGATCTCGTTGTCCGTCTCATATCCCTGATCCACTTCGTACTGAATCCGATTAGCCTCAAAGGAACCAAGCGAACTCAACTCGTAGGAAAAGCGAGGGGCAAAGCGTCTTCCACGAATAGTTGCCCAAACCTTACTCGGATCCTTGACGCCAATCACACGCGCAATAATACCCGCAAGAAAGAGGCGGTCGAGGTGACTCATCTCTGATTGCGCTCCTCGTAGGGAGTCGAAAGCGACCGGAAACTGCGCTTCTATATCTTGGATTTTGTTTTGAGTAGGAGCCTTTAAATCACAATACCCATCGGCTTGCAACACTAAATAGGAACCATTCGTTTCTGGGAGCAAAAACAGCCCATTGTCTTTCAAGATTTGAGGCCGCGACACACGTGAATCGAATTTAGTCATCAAGCGTGGCTCTTGACCTAATTCTTTAAATACCGAGGCATTGAGGCGATTAACAGACCATGACAGATTAATGTGGCGATCTGCAATTTCCGCCCATGCCTCTTCGCGCGATAGCTTCATCGCACGCACCCACTTTCAGCACATATTTCCCATATAAAATGGAGAGGGAACAAATAATATGACATTTACCC
>SDZD01000062.1 GCA_004172935.1 bacterium
CTCGTGGAGTGGTGGTGGGGGGCATCGGGGGATTTGAGGGGTGTTAATAAACGGTCAGGCCGCGTTCGCGGAGGAAGCCGACCAAGTTGAGGTTGTTTTGTTTGGACAGGTCTACGGCGAGGCTGGAGGCGGCTGAGATGGCGGCTACGGTGGTGATTTGGGCGCGGAGGGCTTTTTGGATGATCTCGAAGCTGGCTCGGCCTGAGACTAACAGGGTGAGGTGGTCGGCGGAGAAGAGTTGGTTGTTTTGGAGGCAGTAGCCGATGGCTTTGTCGGTGGCGTTGTGGCGTCCGATGTCCTCAAAGCAGGTTAAGAGTTCGCCGTTCTGGTTGAAAATGGCGGCGGCGTGGAGGCCGCCTGTTTGGGAGAAGATGGTTTGCTTTGCGCGCATCTTTTCGGGGAGTTGACGTAAGAGGTCGAGGTTTAATGGCGAAGGAGTAAGGGGAGTGATTTGGGCGCTGAGGGCTTCGACTGAGGCGTGACCGCACAGGCCGCAGCTTGAGTTGGAGATGATGCCGCGCGCCCATTTGTCGCTGGTGGTGGGGACTTCGTCGGCGAGGATGGCGTCGGCGAGGTTGGTGAGGGAGTCGTTGAAGTCGCGGCAGTGGGCGCTGATTTTGACTTCGATAACGTCGTCATAACTACTGATTATGCCTTCGGCGAGGAGTAGGCCGAGGGTGAGGAAGCGGTCGGTTTCGTCGCTTTGCGGGGTGCGCATCGTGGCCGAAAAGGGGCATCCGTTGACGCGGATTTCGAGTGGTTCTTCGACTACTACGGCGTCTTCGACTTCGCGCGCCGTGCCTTCGCGGTGTTGGAGGGCGCGCACTGTCTGGGTGGGGTTCATAGCGTTACTGTGAGAGGGTAGCGCGCTCTACGGTGATGATTACCGATTTGCTGGTGGGGGTGTTCGATTTTTCGGCGACGCTGCGGGCGGGAACCAGCACGTTGGCTTCGGGGAAGTAGGTCGCGGCGCAGCCTTTGGGGATGTCGTATTGGACGACGATGAAGCGGGGCGCGACGCGCTCTTCGCCCTCGAAATGCGATTTTAAATCGACGACATCGCCCGCTTTGAGGCCGCGCGATTTCATATCGTCGGTGTGGAGGAAGATGACGCGGCGCTCGTTGTAGACGCCGCGATAGCGGTCGTCGAGGCCGTAGATGGTGGTGTTGTATTGGTCGTGCGAGCGAATCGTCATCATCAGCAACTGGTCGGGGGCCAGCTTCCATTCGACTATGGGAGCGGTGAAGAAGTTGGCTTTGCCTGTCGCGGTGTTCCAGACGCGCTGTTTGGCGGCGTTGGGTAAATAGAAGCCGCCGGGAGATTTGGCGCGGGCGTTGAAGTCTTCGAAGCCGGGAACGACTCGCTCGATTTTTTCGCGAGTGGCGTCGTAGTTGTGGGCCAGTTGTTCCCAGTCCACTTTCGAGGCGCTGCCGAGGACGGCGCGGGCGAGCTGCGCGACTATGGCGGGTTCGCTTTTGAGTTCGGGCGAGGCGGGTTCGAGTTTGCCGCGCGAGGAGTGGACCACGCCCATCGAGTTTTCGACGGTGACGAACTGGTCGCCGCCGGGTTGGGTGTCGCGCTCGGTGCGGCCAAGGCACGGCAAGATGAGGCCGCGTTCGCCTGTGACCAAATGGCCGCGATGCAACTTGGTGGAGACGTGGCAGGTGAGGCGGGTGCGCTCAAGCGCTTTGGCGGTGTATTTGGTGTCGGGGGTGGCACTGAGGAAGTTGCCGCCCATCGCGAAGAACACTTTGGCTTTGCCCTCGTGCATGGCGTGGATGGCCTCGACGACATCGAAGCCATCTTCGCGCGGTGAGGTGATGCCGAACTCGCGGTCGAGGGCATCGAGGAAGGCGGCTTTGGGCTTTTCGTAGATGCCCATAGTGCGGTCGCCCTGCACGTTGGAGTGGCCGCGCACCGGACAGGCGCCCGCGCCCTCGCGCCCGATGTTGCCGCCGAGAAGCAGTAGGTTGACGACTTGTTGGATGGTGGCGACGGCGTTTTTATGTTGGGTGAGGCCCATAGCCCAACAGGCGATGATGCGTTTGGAGCGGGCAACGAGACGCCCTACTTCCTCGATTTTGGCGCGTGAGACGCCGCTGGCGCGCTCGACCAACTCCCAGTCGAGGGAGCGCAAGTCTTCGATGAGGGCGTCGAAGCCGTGGGTGTGCTGCGCGATGAAATCGCGGTCGAAGACGCCGCCTTCGCTTTCTTCGAGGTCGAGCATGGCGCGCATCATGCCTTTGAGAACCGCGACATCGCCGTTGATTTTGACGGGCAAGAAATAGGAGGAGATTTTCGTGCCGCCGGTAATGAATTGTTCGGGGTGTTGGGGATGCATGAAGCCGAGCAGTCCGGCTTCGGGCAGGGGATTGAAGGAGACGATTTCGCAGCCGCCCTGGCGCGCTTCCTGGAGCGCGGTCAACATGCGGGGGTGGTTGGTGCCGGGGTTTTGGCCGAATATGAGGATGCAGTCGGCCTTGTGGAAATCTTCGAGGGTGACGGTGCCTTTGCCAACGCCGATGGACTCAGTCATGGCGTAGCCGCTCGATTCGTGGCACATATTGGAGCAGTCGGGCAGGTTATTGGTGCCGAACTCGCGCACGAATAATTGGTACAAAAACGCGGCTTCGTTACTGGTACGGCCCGATGTATAGAATATCGCCTCGTTGGGGCTTTTGAGGGCATTTAGCTCGTCGGCTAAAATGCCGAACGCTTCCTTCCAGGAAACAGATTTATAGTGGGTGGCGCCTTTTTCGAGCAGCATCGGGTGAGTGAGGCGTCCGGCTTTGCCCAGTTCCATATCGCTCCATTGGCCTAGCTGCGCGATGGAGTGCTTGGCGAAAAATTCGGGGGTGACGCGGTCGGTGGTGGTTTCTTCGGCGACGGCTTTCGCACCGTTTTCGCAGTATTCGAAGTGGCTGCGCTTGCCGTCGGGGTCGGGCCACGCACAGCCGGGGCAGTCGAAACCTTCCTTCTGGTTCAGCTGTAAAAGCACTTGGTTGCCACGCACGAAACCCGACTCGCGGGTGATGAATTCCATCGACTTGGCGACCGCCATGAGGCCCGCCGCGCGTTTGTGGGGGGGGCCAGTTTTTAGGCCAGTGAACTCTTCGCTGGTGAGTTCGACCGAAGGCTTAAAAATTTTCTCAGAATCTTTCTCGTGGGGGCTTGTTTCGTGGGATTCCATATGCGATAGTTTACGCAGCAATATTGCTGAGATAAATGTCAGCGTTTGCAATCCCCGTCATGACCCCTAATAAACGTAAGGCTTTTACTCTTATTGAGTTGTTGACAGTCATCGCTTTGATTGCCATTTTGAGTTCGATGCTGATGCCCTCCTTATCGAGGGCACGCGAGAGCGCGCGCCGGACGGTGTGCGTTTCTAACCTGCGCCAAATCGGTATGGCTGTGGCGATGTACACCGGAGATTACGATGAAACCTATCCGCTACCAGTCAGCGTTGTGAACTACGAAGACCCCACTCTTCCGGCGCGTTGCAACCCCGTTCCTGTGCCCGTCAACTGGGGCGACTTGCTGTATCCCTACACCAAGTCGGCGCAGATTTTCCGCTGCCCTTCATCGGGCGATGAAGTGGAAGCGGTGACGATAGACACATTCATGGTGACTAATAATTGCCCGCCACCTCCAACCCCGACTGGTGGCGGTGGGAAGGGAAACGGTAATGGTGGCGGCGGAGGGGGCAACCCTGATGCGTGTCCGCCGCCGCAGGTTAAGCCCAAGGTGCAGTTCTACTCGTATGCGTTGAACGCTCTTGATGAAGACGATATGTGGTGGGAGCATTCGCCGGATTTGCCCAAAGGACGGCATGGTTTCGGCGCTCCGGGAACGACGAAGGGGTGTGCCGTTTCTAAAAAATTATTGGGGCTGAGTGCGCCTGGGGTAGAAACGCCGGAGCGCTCGATTTATGTGGTCGATGCCCAGCCGTGGAATCGCAACGAAGACGTGAAATCGCCCAGCCTGATTTCTGATGGGCAACTGCCGTATGTTGAGTCGAAGGATGGCATCATTAAAACCTCAGCTGGCGAGATTAAGCCCGAACTTTTGCCGGAGCGGGTGGGCAGTCGGCATAGTGGCGGGTTCGTGGCTTTGTTCGGTGATGGGCATGTGAAGTGGCATAACTCGAATGCCAAGCCGAGCCTGTGGACGGTTGGCGACGATTAAAAAAGAGGGCGGCACGGAGCGGGAAACTACGCTAAATTCTGCGCAATGATTTCCACATTAAATCCGGTGACGGCTGGCGGCGGGTTGGGCTTTGCCGAGTTCGCTGAACTGGCAGCCAAGAATGGTTTTCGCGGTATCGACTTTTCGATTGAGGCGGCGCAAGCGCTCGGTTTGGAAGAGGCGCGCGAAGTGCTGGCGAAGCATAACGTGGCGGCTTCGGCGTTCGGTATCCCCGTCGAGTGGCGCAAGGACGAGCAGACCTTTCAAACGGAATTGGAAGGTTTGGCTGAGAAGGCGCGTTTTGCGCGCGAGTTGGGGTGTTCGCGTACTATAACGTGGGTGTTGCCTTCGAATGATGACGTTGTGACTTATCGCGAGACTTCGCTGCGGCGCTGGGCGGAAATCGCCCGTGTGCTGGGCGATGAGGGGATTGGGTTCGGGCTGGAATTTCTGGGGCCGAAACAGTTCCGTCCCGATGATTCGAAGGTGTGGTTCTATGACGTTCTGGGAGCGCTCGAAGCGGTGGATGAAGTGAATGCGCGCGCTGGCACCCACAACGTTGGTTTGCTGGTCGATTGCTGGCACTGGTTCGCAGGTGGCGGCACTTTGATGGATGTTGCCTCGATTCCGCCCGAACAGGTGACGCATGTTCACATCAATGATGCTCCGCTTGGAGTGGCGCTTGCCGATTTGGTGGATAACGAGCGCGAGTTGCCCGGTACAACCGGAGTGATTGACCTGACGGGGTTTTTGGAAACCTTGAACCGAATCGGATATGAGGGGCCAATCGCCGTTGAGACATTCTGGAAGCGCCCGCAAGAGGCTGGTTCGGAAGTCGCGGCGCAGGAAGCGGCAGCGGCTGTGAAAAAATCCTTTGAAGCGGCTGGACTTGAGTTTTAAAGAGTGAGGGGAAAGCCGGGTTATGTCACATAGCCCGGCTTTTGTGATGTGAGCAAATCGCTACTCAAAAGTTAGCGTCCCTTGGTTTTGAGCCACGGTTTGGCATCCATATAAGGGATTTTGTAGGACAGTTGCACCCGTCCTTTGCCACTGCTCCATTCGGGCTTGAAATTGGGGCCATCGCCCGCCATTGGCATCTTCGCGTCGAAGCTGAAAAGCACGCCTTCTTGATTAACCCTGACCACTTTGTAAGTGAGCGAGTAGTGGCGATCTACGATGCGAAATGTGTCGCCCGCTTTGATTTTGCGTTTCGGCGATTCGGCTAAACCTTGAACTCGCATCGAAATCACTGTGGCGGTCGTCTCGACCTCTGCGATGCCTTCAATGGGTGTGCGCTTCGCATCGCGGACTTTGTCGATGCGAGTGAAAAACGATTCCAATGTGCCGCGTTGCTGTAACTCCAAACAGCGCTGGCGAAGCGCTAATTCGCGTTTCGTCCACGGCGCTTGTTTGCCTGGTTGCGCGCTGACCCGATTCCATAAAAGCAATGTCGCAGTCGAAACTAGTAGGAGAGAGGCAACCGTCAAAAGGGGAGTCAAGAGACGCATCGCCCATTCGACTGGGGCACAGCGGTAAATGTTCCCCGTTTGATAGTTTGGGGAGTCCAGGCGCAGTCATTGAAATCGAGGGATTAATGCGTCCGCCAGCGGAGGAGTTGGTTTTGGTTTATTGAGTAGAGATAGTTACCATCGGGAGAGGGAATGAATGAGCCGGAGGTTGGGCCGGGAATACGTCCGGTAATTTCTCCCGTTAGGACATCATGCATTTCCAAACCGTTTTTCCCCGAACACAAGACGAAGCGGCCATCATGTGAGAATTGCCCTGTACCGCACTCATTTGTCTGCCACATATGCTGCAGGGTCGCCGCGTTTTTGATGATTTGAGGTTGAAGCCGCTCGAAGTTCAATCTGCCATCGAATGAAAGTTCACCGTAACTGCCACCATGTTCGCGCATTCCCAACACCTTACCAGTTTGCACGTCGTGCAAAGTGCTAAAGTGCCCGTTCCAAAGCCCAATGCGCGAGCCATCGGGCGAGAATGCGGCAGCCATAACCGTTTTTCTGTCGCCGCCCAATCCACGCCAGGCTGTTTTACGAAGCAGCGTGCCTGATTTTACATCAAAGCGACGCAAAAAACGGCTGGATGCTACCCAGAACTCGCGGTTGTCGGGCGAAAAAATGATTGCCTGAGGCCAATCGGATCGAGCGATGTAAGCCCCTTTAATAGCTGGTTCTTGTAGCAAGCGCAGTTTCTGCCCGCTTGCGCTTTCACTTAAATTTCCCCACACACCAGCGTAAAACCGGCCTTTTGGCTCCCATTCTACCAGGGCCAAATGCTTTCCATCGCGCGAAAACGCGAATTGCCTATCTCCCAATGCGCGCACCCGCCGCCGCGCCACTAAATCCCATACCACGGAGGTATTGTCTTTTTCTGTGATCACAAGCCAGCGACCATCGGGCGAAATTGCTTTGGTTGATGCGGCTCCTACTAACCCAATCACCTGGGGCCGCCATGCCGCCGCTTGTCGCGCGGCATGGAACAAACCAAACACAGGCAACACAGGCAACATAACCAACAGCCACCACTTGTGTCTTCTCATTGTGGACATAACAGGTTCGAGTCAAATCACGCTGCGGTCTACCAGTCGGGCTTCGTCGGGGATGTCGTGGTCGTGGGGTGGCTCTTTGACGAATAGTAGAGTGCCAATCAGGCACACCACAAAGACGCCGAGGGCTATCCAGAACCACATCGAAAGCGGCACGGTATCGACGGCTTTTTTGACGAACTCATCGTGGTGCAGCTTGGCGCGCACCTTCGCGACCGTGGTGAGAAAGTGGCCCGCCGAAGCGACGGCGACATAGGCCGCGACCACGCCCATGCCCTGCGCGGTTTGCATCAGCGAAAGCGCCTGAGCCTGTTTGGAGTCGGGCACTTGCAAACTGGTCAGGCCCAACCATGCCGGGGTGCCGAGGATGTACGACACGATCATCGCCACCATGCCGATGCCGAAAATGTACAGCGACGGTTGGTTAAAACCGGTTGAGGGCGCGAACAGGCTCGAACCCGCGATACCTATCATGCCAAACACCGCGAGGGCGTAGGAAATCCATACGCTTTTAGCTTGCCCCAGTGTGTCGGGGAGGCGCCCCAGCGGGATGGCAATCGCCAGCACGAGTAGGGCCGGACCGGGGAGTAGGCGCGGCAAATCGCCCTGTTGGATGCCGAACTGCGAACCCAGATAAAGCGGCAGTGTGGGAGCCAGAAAGCCGACGCCGACTTGCGATAGCGCGTAGAGTCCCATCATGCGGATTAGCATTGGTTTGCCCTTCAGCAAAGCGCGCTCTTCCGAAATCGACTCGCCGTGCATCTCGGCTTGTGTGGTGTGCGGGATGGTGCGAAGCGCCAGCACGAGGCCAATGGCCATGATGCCCGCCGTGAAAGGAAACACGTACAGGTTGGTGCCGAGCAAGTGGCCCACCAGTAGGCCCAGCGGTGGCCCCACGGCCAGTCCCAGCACATAGGCGGCGTTGAAGACGCTCATCGCCGTGGCTTTGGCTTCGCGCGGCACGGCGCGACTCATGAGGGCGCTCATCGCGGGCCACAGCGCGGCGGCGGCGAAGCCATCGAAGGCGCGCAGCGGAATGAACGGCACCCACGCATAAATCGTGTTCCGCATTAGCGACCCCAGCAGCGTCATCAGTAGCGGTGTGACGGTGCAAATAGAAAGTGCCAGAATGACGAAGCGACGCGGGCCGTAGCGGTCGGCCAGCGTGCCCATCGGGTATTTGAACAGAGTTTCTGCGCCAGTGAAAGCCAGGAAAGCGAGAGCGATTTTCGAGGCGATGAACTGGTCGCTTTGTCCGCGCAATAACTCGTCTTTAAAATAAAATTCGAGAACGAAGAGAAGAGTCGCCCATGTGGTTTCGGCACATGTCGAAACCAGTGCGAGTTGCAAAAGCGCGGGATATTCAGAGAAAGCGCCAAGCGGCCCGCCGCGACCGAGGAATTTTTTCATCTTGAGGGCGAGGGCAGTGTAAGAAGAACGACAAGGTATGTTTGGGAACCTTTCAATCGAATGTTAAGCACGCCTCTCTGGGAGTCCTCCGAGCCTTTTTTCGTGCCAACTTACAACGCCTCGGCTGCAAAGTTGCCAGTGCCTTTCGCTCGATGAGTAAAGTCTGGTTTATTACGGGCACTTCGAAGGGATTTGGACGGGTATGGGCCGAAGCTGCTCTGGAGCGCGGCGATAAGGTCGTCGCCGAGTGGGATAAATACAACGACCTTAGCATCGAATCGCACGGTTAAAGATGAGGCGGTTTTATACCGCCTCATCCCCATTGGGATGGTGGTCGAATGATGCATCACCATCCCAATGAAAATCCTATCCGCCTTGCTGGCCCTTTGCTCCATCGCCGCGCCGAGTTGGGGGGCACCTGCGACTGAGAGCGCCGCCGCGAAAATTGCCGCCAATATCGGGGCCAAGGTGCCGTATATTCGCTATGAGGCCGAAGCGGGCGAGTTCGCGGGCGCGCCCAATTTAGTTGGCCCCAACCGCAATATCGGCGATCTGGGCGGCGAGGCATCGGGGCGCCGCGCTGTGAAGTTGGTGAAGGTGGGCGATGGCGTCGAGTGGACGGCTTCGGAGGCCGCGAACAGCATCGTGGTGCGCAACTGCATTCCCGATAGCGAGGATGGAAATGGCATGGAGGCCACGCTGAGCCTATATATCAACGACATCAAGAAGGACACCCTCAAGCTCACTTCCAAATACGCCTGGCTTTATGGCCCCGAAGGCGAGCCGAAAAACACGCCCGCTCTGGGCACGCCTCGCCATATCTACGATGAAGCGGACGCGCTGTTCGGCTTCGTCATTAAAAAGGGTGACAGGGTGATGCTCAAAAAGGATGCGGGCGATAAAGCCGCTTATTATGGCATCGACTTCATCGAATTGGAGATGGTCGCGCCGCCGCTGCCATGCCCTGCGGGGTTCGTGAACCTCGCCGACGAGGGCGTTACCCCCGAAAACTTCAGCGCCAAAATCGCCGGACTCATCCAGAACTTCGAGTGGAAAGAAGGCTATAAAGGCAAGAAAGGGCTGTACATTCCTCCCGGTCGCTACAAGATGGCGACTCAGGCGCTCATCAATAACAACATCGCCCCCGGCTTTGAAATCAAGGGCGCGGGCATGTGGCACACCGTCATTTACAACGACAGCGACGCCGAAATGGGGCAGGGCACCCCCGGCTTCAACATCAATGGTAAGAAGGTCAAGTTCTCCGACTTCGCCGTTTTCGGCGGCGGACGCACGCGCGATGGCAGCGGCAAGCCCTTCTTCCCCGCCTATGGCGACGGCTCGGTGATGGAGCGTATCTGGGTCGAGCACATGACGTGCGGCTTCTGGGTGCGGGGCGGACAGGGCGTAACTAACAATCTCACCATCGACAGTTGCCGACTGCGGAATCTGGGAGCCGATGGTATCAACCTGTGCAATGGCACCAAGAACAGCACTGTCGTCAACACCACAGTACGAAGCTCCGGCGACGATGGCATCGCCATCTGGTCGGCCCCGGAACACGATGGCGCGGCGGGCGGCATCGACTACCCCGGCTGTGCCAACAACACCATTAAAAACTGCACCGTCGAGTTGCCGTGGCGAGCCAACGCCTTCGCGATTTACGGCGGCAAAGATAACACCATCACCAACTGCATCGCACGCGACACGCTGACTTATGCGGGCGTCAACATCTCCTCCATGTTCAAGCCGCGCCCCTTCGCGGGCACCACGCGCATCGAGAACATGCTGATCGAGCGCTGTGGTGGTCCCTTCTGGCGTAACCAGCAATTCGGCGCCCTGTGGGTGCTGGCCCACGATAGCCCCGTTCAAGGCGTCGTCTTCAAAGACATCTCGGTTTTCGATTCCACCTTCTCCGGCATCCAACTCAAAAGCGAAACCTATAATCAAGCACCCCAATCCATGAACGTCGATTTCGAGAACGTCACCGTTCTCAACCCCGGCACCTTCGGTTTGTGGGTACAAGAGGCCATTGGTACAGCCAACTTCAAAAACAGCCATTTAGTGGCCGCTCCCGATAAAGCAGTGACCAGAAGCAAAGACAAAGCTGGCTCTATTCAAGTAACCGCCGACAAAGCCTCATCGGGCTTTGGGGCAGCGGGCAAGTAAGCGCCAGTCATAGGCGAAATGATTGCCTGTCAGTGAACGACCTCACTGATGCCGACCTCGAATCCTAAAATTCGCTTTCTGTTGTTGCCGCTGTGCCTCGGCTTGGTGTCGCTGGCAATGGCTGCTCCCAAATTCGCGGCGAAGAAGCCCGCCAAACCCGCTGCATCGGCTCCAGTCGATCTCGGAAACGGCATCTTCATTTTGGGGGACGATTCGGGAGAGGCGCAGCCACTCGCTTCCAAACCTGCTTCGACTCCAACGCCCGCTCGTGTATCGCGTGCCGCTTCGCCCAATCTCAATGCGGCGCTGGTGCGATTTTGCCGCTCAAATTTGGGCCGCAAAATTGGTAACGGCCAATGTTCCGAACTGGTGGTGTGGGGCTTGCCCACCATAGGCGCCCGACTCGATTTCAATAACCAGTGGGGCACGCCCGTTTGCAACTACATCGCGACCAATGGGCGCCAGTACCTTCAACTCGCACCCGCCGGAAAAACGCGCGGTAATCCGCGCAAAGCCAACCTGAAAGCGGGCGACATCATCCAGTACGAGAACGTGAAGTTCGAGCGTCGCTGGAACGGTGGCAACTCGTATTCATTTCAGGACTACCCGCACCATACCAGCGTCATCGAGCAAGTCAGTCGCGATGGCAATACCCTCAAAGTTCTGGAGCAAAACGTCAACAACACCCAGTTCGTCGTCGAAACTGTGTTGTATCTGCCTGACCAGACGCAGGGTGTCTTGCGTGTTAGTCGCCCTTTGGCGCGTTGAATCATTCGTAGGGGCAATCCCACGTGGTTGCCCATCATATCGGTTGCTCATACATCTCATTAGTGCCAGAAACGAGCAACCGATATGATGGGCGAACACGTGGGATTGCCCCTACGAATGATTGGTTTGCCTAGCGTGCTTTGAAAACGGCGAACTCGGAGAGTCCGGCGTTGATTGTGCCGCCTTTGACGGAGGTCACTTTGAACGAAACCCAGTTGATTGTTTTGGCTGGGAAGCGGACTTCGGTGCCCTCGGTGTTGGAGAGTGAGCCGACTTCGATGGTGCTGCCATCGCTGAAGGTCAGGACGCCTCCGGTGATGTCGTCGGTGGTGTTGGGGCGGTCGAACAGCACAATGCGATTCACCGTCTGGGGCGTTTTCCAATCGAGGCGCACGCTGGCTCCGGCCTTTTCGCCGTTGCTCGACCATTCGGCATTGGAGTCGTTCGGGTAGCCTTCGGGGTTACCATCAATGACAGCTTGTGGTTTGTAGCCGTTTTCGGTCGAACTGACGGTCAGGTCGGCATCAATGGCGATGTTATCGGTCGAGTAAAACGGCCCCGACTCCGCCGCAACTTTGAACGGCTGGCCTTTGATGCGGAAGTTAACCGTTGGCACTGTGCGCGCCACGATTGTATTCGACAGAACCAGTTGCCCGCCCTTCACGTTTTGTTGGCTGGGAATGCCCACGCGCGGTGCAATCGAGACGCTATTGCCATCGAGCATCCCCGCCGGGGCGAAGAAGGTAAGGCGCTTGGGATTATCGCGGAAGTTGGGGCCATCGACCTCTTTCTGGATACCGATACCCATCGTCGCCAACACCATTTCCTGCTGTTCGGGCGTCAGGCCAGCCAACGAAGCCAGAATTTGGTTGGTGTCGCCCGATGCGGTTTTGCCGATGATGCCCCCGACGCGCCGCTCAATGGCGCGTTGTCGCATGATTTTTCCGTCCAGCGGCGCACACGCAATGCTGATGCTTGCCCCGCGAGTGATGGCGCGTTCGGGCACCGAAATGCGGTTGGTTCCCGTCGCCGCATCATATGCGACGGCGCACTTTTGAGTCGCAGTGCCGTCGCTCAAAGTGGCGTCTTTGGCTTGAGTTGTGTTGGGCAACTCGACCACGATTGAACGCGAACGTGGCTGGCCCGTGTAGCTGCCCACAGTGGCGCCGATGTTGACCGTCACCGCGTTGCCGCGCCGCGTGTAGGAGAGCGGCGTTTTGGCGAATCCGCCGCGCTGGTACTGCGATGAGCGGCCATCATCTTCATACAAGGTGTAGGTTCCGGTTTGGCCGTTGGCGCCGGGATAGCAGCGCACGCGCAAGGTCGAAATCGGTGTCGAACCCATGCGCGCCGTGTAGGGTTGCATCGGAATTGGCACACCGCCGCGCGCATACATCGGCACTTCGCCGATGTCGGCTGTGACTAGCGCTTGCGTGTTGCCCTTGAACTCTTCGCCCGAAAAGATGTTGTACCAACTGCCCTGCGGGAACCACACGTTTTGTTTGGCGACATGCTCTGGCCCGACACCCGGCGACACAATGGGGGCGATCAACACGTTATCTCCGAACAAGAACTGACCGGGAGCGTGATAGGCGGCCTCATCGCGCGGGTAACTGTAGTACATCGGACGAACCAGTGGCGCCATATCGTCGTAGCACTCGCGCACGCTGGTATAGAGGTAGGGGAACATCTCCGAACGCAGATGGTAAATGGTGCGCATCGCGTCTTCGCCCTGCTTGCCCCACAGCCACGGGCGTCTATCTTCGCCCGCCGAATGCACGCGCAGTGCCGCCGTAAAGCCGCTGAACTGTGTCCAGCGCGTGTACTGCTCGGCGTTGCGAGTGCCGCCGAAAAAGCCTCCGGTATCGTGTGCCCAGTAGAAGCAAGCGCCGTTGCCCGATGTGCTGGTGAACGGCACCTGAAAAGCCAGCATCTGCCAGTTCGAGGTCGTGTCTCCCGAAAATTGCAGCGGATGGCGCTGGTCGCCCCAGCCTCCCCAGCGGCTGTAGTTCTGGCCGCGCAAACCGCCCTTTTCCGACTCGCGGAAGTACAGTTCGTTCAACCACTGCAAATGGCGCAAACCGGGAACACCTGGCACCCACGGGAAAATGTAATCCTGCTGCCAGTCGAGCCACCAGAAATCGACGCCCTGTTTTTCGAGCGCTGTGTGGCTGGTCTCATAGAAGGCATCCCAGTAGTGCTTATCTGCCGCATTGAAAAGTGGGTTGTTGCCTTTGGCCGGAGTCTGCCCCAACTTCTTCATAAATTCGGGGTACATCTCTTCGTGGTCGCGGATACCGTCGTGCGGGTGGTCGTTGAGCGTGACGAAGATGCCCTTTTGCTTGAACTCCTGAAGCAAACCCTGCGGGTCGGGAAACAGCTTGCGGTCCCATGTATAGCCCGTCCAGCCCAGGTTATTGGCGTGGATGTGGCCTGTGGTGGCGTTCTGGGTGTGCCAGTCCATGTCCATCACCAGAACATCGAGTGGGAAGTCGTGTTCGTCGTAATCGCGAACCACCTGCCGGTAGTCGTCAGCGCTCAGGCGCGTAAAGCGGCTATTCCACGAGCCGAGTGTCGCCTTGCGCGGCATCGCAGCTTTGCCCGAAATGGTGCCGACTGCCTGTAAAGCGCTCGCGTAGTTATCGCCGTAGGTGAACAGATACCAGTCGAGGTCTTTGTTCTTTGCGACATCGCCTTCAGTCGAGGGAGGCGCCCCACCGGGACGCGGCGCAATCCAGTCATTGATGAGCAGCGGGCGTCCCGAATCGTCGATGAGGCCCCAACCACCGCGCGAAATCAGCGATGGTGGCAAGTTCAACGCGCGGTTCTGGAAGTCGAGCGTCGAGACGGGGCCACCCAGATTCTCCGGGTCGCTTTGCCCCGGTTGCCAACTGCCCGACTTGTTGCCGCCGCGAAAGGTGACTTTGAGGTTGGTGGCGTTAAACGGCTTGCCGTCGGGCTGATAGCTGAGGCGTAGCTGGCTGGTTTCGATGGAAACGCCGCTCCCTTTGCGCGTAATTTTCGCCGCACTGTCGCGCGCTCCCCGGTTGATGGCGAACAGAGTCGGGGCATCGACGAAACCGTTGTTGGGCGCATATTCCAATCGAACGCACAGCGGCGAAACGACGGTGAAGCGCGCGGCTCCCACCGTCACCTGCCCAGGCGAGCTTTGGGTGTTTTGAGCTAAGGTCGGGAGGCTAACGAGCAGGGTGGCGGTCAGCGCCAAAACTCCGATTTTCAATTTCATGAATGTCTTCGATGGGCCTTTTACCTGTGTAATGGGGCACTACTGAGAGTTGCATTATACCCATGAAATATCTCTTTCTAACGGAGTTGGATATTGCTACTAAAGCATCATTCGGGAGAAATGGAGGGTTATATAACGTTATACAATTGGGGGTTGGACAATTTAATTATAAAGCTTTTTCGGTTGCTTGAAATCGGTTGTGTCATAGCCCATGAATAAAACTCACTCTTAGGCTTCATTTGATAAATTTCTATAACGCTATGTGATTTTGAAAATTAATTTCAGAAATCAAAAAATTATGCGAGTGGGTTTGTTTCTATGCTTGCCGCGCAAGCCATTCGTCGCGCAGCAGGGCGTAGGCATATTCGTTGTGCAACACACCATTGGTGATGCGGCTTTGTACGAAGTGTGCTTCCCGTCTCAGTCCCAATCGTTCCATTAGTTGGAAGGAGGCTGTGTTGCGGGCATCGCACCCAGAGGTGATGCGGCGCAAATTCAGCTGCAAAAATCCATAGCCCATCAAGGCGCTTGCCGCCTCATGAGCGTAGCCCTTGCCATGATAGGCCGGGTGGAATTGAAAGCCGAGGTCGCCCTTTTCTTCTGGCCCTTCTTCGAGGTAAAACCCGACATCGCCAATCACTCTCTCATCGCTTGGGTGATAGACGGCGAAGGCGTGATATTGCCCCTTCTCGTTGCCCTGCGCTACCGCCATTTGCCCGATGAATTTAGCCGCCTTTTCCTCGCTCATCGGCTCGCCACCCATATACATCCGCACTTCGGGCAACGACTGGTAGGCCAAAAAATCGGCCAAATCGCTGGCGGCAAATGGGCGAACGATAAGGCGCTCTGTGGTGATTGGTTGCATCAATTCGGAGTCCCCAGAGACTCTCTGACCACCAGTTTTCCCTGTAACACAGCCTGTTGAACTGGCAGAGTAGGGTCGGCGATGCGGTTTTTCAAGAACTTCCAGGCCGTGTCACACATCTCTTCGAGTGGTTGGGCGATGGTGCTGAGCGGCGGGTCGAAATACTTCATGTGCAACTGCCCATCGCAGCCCACCAGCAGCACATCTTCGGGAATACGGTAGCCCAAATTGCGTAGCGCCCGATAAGCGCTCATCGCGGTTTCATCGTTCTGGCACAGCAGGGCATCGGGGGCGCCATGCTGTGTCAGATAGGCCCACAAATTCTCCTCGACCTCATCGAAAAAATTACTGTTGACGTTGATAACCTCCGTTGCCAGTCCCGCGCCTTGCAGTGTGCGAAAGTAAGCCGCTGCCCTCACTTCGCTGGGCTGTGCCATGTGGAAGGTCGTCACCAGATAGGCGATGCGCTGCCTTCCCGCTTCAGCCATTAGTCGCACCGCTTCGCCCACTCCCTCGCTCAAATCGACCACAACGTTATCAATGAACGAGCGTTGGTAAGTGCCAATCGAAACACACGGCACTGGCGAATAGTTCTGGAATTGCTCGATGAGGTCGTGCCTGTCGATGGCGATAGCTCCATCAATCGCCGTGTTGCCCGTCGCGTCGATGATGTTGTGGGTTTCGGTCGAGGTGAGCAGAACGCGATAGCCCTCAGCGTTCAATTGCCGCCCCAGAAGCCGAACTGCCGTGGCGTAATATGGCTCATCCAGTGGCCCACACATAATGGCGATAAGCCCGGTTCGCCCCGTCACCAACGCCTTCGCCGCCGAGTTGGGCACATAGTTCAACTCGCGAGCTATGCGCTTCACCCGTTCGCGAGTGGCGGGCGCCACGATGCGCGCATCGCTGAGTGCATTCGATACCGTCATCACGTTCAGCCCCGCGACATCGGCGATGTCCTGCAATGTCACTCGCTTGGGATGATTCGCGTCTGAACTCACTTTCTTAGGGCGGGGCATATTTGCGGATTTTCAGCAGTGTAGCTTCTGCGTTTATATACCCCGTAGGGGCAACCCATGTGGTTGCCCATCGCTGGAACTATTTGTACATCTCACTCGTGCGAGAAACGAGCAACCGAAATGATGGGCAACCACGTGAGTTGCCCCTACGGGGTGTTAAAGCCTCTTCAACCGTTGCCGAATACTTTCATCCGGCTCGTCGCGTTGGCGTTGCCGAACTGTTGCTGTCAGCAATGGTCCCCACTCCGAGCGCGGCTGCATTTCCAGCACCGCGATGGCGCCATTGCGGGTTCGTAGTGAAGGCGCGCGCAAGGCTGCTTCGACTAGAACCTCGTCGAAGAACACGATTCCCTCTTCGCTCTTCATCGCCCAGACCAGGATGTCGAGGCAAAAACTGGCTGGGTCGCTGGTGAAGAGGCTATGCAGTGGGGCAGAAGTAATTTCTTGAAGCGGCAAATGAGTGCGCGCGAACTCGGCGACGCGCAGTTGGCGCTCGGTCGATTGGCCGTTCAGTAGACAACTATACAGGTGCGCCTCTGTCGGCTTTTCTTGCAGCCGAGCGAATAGCCTCTCCCACAAATCGAGGTCAAGAGCTTTCGCGCACTCCCATGCTTGCCAGTAGGCATCGCCATTTAACTCTTGTTTCAAGCGGGCGGGCCATTCGAGTTGCTCCATAATGGCGGCGCACAGTGCGCGCTGTTGGGCCACGACATCCGGCGTCCAGCCCAAATCGCGCCAGTCGGGGCCATTTTCCTCTGTACCCTCAGCGATTCGCGTCAGGAATCGGTCGAGCGAAATCACGGTGTATAAGCCTGCGGCCGTATCGCAGCGCGTTTCCAGCGTCTCCAGATATAAGCACATCACGGCGGGGCCATCCTCGTAGTCGCTCATATCTTGTGCGGGGCCGCCAATCGTCAGTGCAACCAGAATGCGACCCGCGCTTTCCAGCAGTTCATCGTCGTGTTCGCCGCGCTCCAACGCGCCGCGCAGGTCGCCGTACTGCGCGCATGTCCACGCCAGATACTCGTCCATGATGCTGTTGGCGCAGCCTTCGCGCAGCAGCCAACTTTGAAGCTCGACGTTATCGAAGGCGAGTTGGGCGAGTCGTTCGACAAGGTGGATTTTGCCCCATCCATCGGCCTCGCGCGCCATCTGCCACCACACCTCGGTCGGGTCGGAGGTGACATTGGAAGCCGCGACGAGGGCATATAGCGTGAATTCGGGATGACGTGCCGCCTCGATAAGCGGTGGCACATCGGTTTCGTGCCCGCACAGCCCCATTAGCACCAGCGCGATTTTGAACGGCCCCCTGTGTGCCGCGTGTGCGTGCAGCCACAGCGCGAGTGGGTGTAGTTGGTGAGGCCCGAAGCTTTTCTGGCCCGCGATGGCTTCGCTCAAATCGTCTGCCAGCTGCAAAGCCTCGTCTTCCTGTACGGCGCGGTAAAACGCGGCGCGGCTCTGGTCGTCGCTTTTGTCGGCGGCATTCTCTACCAAATCCAGCAAGCGCGCCACTTTGTGTTCGCGCGTGCCGCCATCGCCGCCCGAACTGTGATGCGACAAAATGCCATCGAGCGCACCGGGAGCGAAGCGGACTTCGTTATCGTCTTTAGGGGGTTCGTCGGGTAGCGGGGCTTGACCATCCCAGTCGCTCAAGAACGCGGCGATAGAGGGCAGACCCACCCACGGCAGGGGCGATTCCGGCTCATCGTCTGAAGCACGATTCCAACGAAAGAGGCGCATGTTGGAAGTGTATCGCAGGGGGCTTTTAAATTTTTTTTGAAAACCCCCTTGCCAAAGGCCCAAAAACCCTTTAAGATTTTCTGTGCCTTCCAGAGAGGGCGCACAAAAAGAATGCGGAAGTAGCTCAGTTGGTAGAGCATCACCTTGCCATGGTGAGGGTCGCGAGTTCGAGTCTCGTCTTCCGCTTTTCAACCCACCGGACCTCAAACCGCCCCGCGCACTTTCCGTGAGCGGGGCGTTTTTTGTGACTTTCCACGGGCTAATCGTGGTGGAAGCGTCGGTAGCGTGAAAACGCTCCGGTGTTATACCGCGAAATTCTGTTCACAAAGGTATCGTCGTGCAATCTAACGGCATTCAACTTTCTAACGTATCGGTCGAAAACAACGAGGGCGGCATTGTCTCCCTTTCCATCGAAGTCGCGCCCTCCTCGGTGCAAGATGCGCGTAACCGCGTCATCAAAGAGTTCTCCAAGCGCATCCGTATCCCCGGCTTTCGCCCCGGTTCGATTCCTGCTGGTATCGTCCGCCGCAACGTCGGTGACGAGGCTATCGCGCAGGAAATCAGCGATCAGATCGTGCCCGCCGCTTATCAGGCTGCCGTTCAACAAGCGGGTATCACGCCTCTCGATCAGGCTCAGGTCGATGACCTGACTTTCGACGCTTTCGACGGCGACAAGCCCTTGACCTTCGTGGCTCGTGTCATCGTGCGCCCCGAAATCACCATCGGCTCCACCGAAGGCCTCACCGCCACCAAGCGCACCGTCAACATCACCGATGAAGACGTTGATCAGGCCATCACCCAGATGCAGCAAGAGCGCGCTTACCTCAAAAACAAAAAAGAAGAGGATGAGGGCGGCGAAGTGAGCGCACAAATGGCGGATGTCATTTTCGCTGATGTGCAGGTTTTCGTGAACGGCGAACCCCGCTCCGAAGAACCCGCCAAATTGCGCGGCTTCGTTCTGGGCGAGTCCGGCTTCGTTCCGGCCATCGACGAACAGCTCGTCGGCCAGAAGCTCGATGAAACCCGTCGCTTCACACAGACCTACCCCGAAGATTTCCCCGATCAGGAACTCGCCGGCAAAGAGGCTGAATTTGAAGTCAAAGTTACGGCTGTCAAAGAGCGCGTCATCCCCGAAGTCACCGAAGAGTTCGCTCAAATTTCGGGTGCCGAGGGCGTCGAAGACTTGCGCATCAAACTGCGCGATTATCTGGCACAGGTCGGCGAGCGCGAATCGCGCAAAGAGGCCCGCGAAGAGATCGTCAAACAGGTTGTCGACAAGTCCGAAGTCGCAGTTCCCGGCGCATTGGTTTCGGCCCGCGTTCAGGACCGTATCCAGGGCATCGAGCAGGAATTGGCTCAGAATGGCGCGACCATCGAAGCCTACCTGCAAGCCATCAACTCGACACAGGAACAGCTCGAAGCCGACCTGACCGAAGAAATTCAGAACGAACTCAAAACCGAACTCGTTCTGGACGAAATCGCTCAAGGCCAGAAGTTCCCCGTCTCGCAGGATGAAGTGGGCAACCACTACATGATGATGGCGCAGATGAGCAACACCGACCCGCAAGAGTTGGTCAAGCAGGTTCCTTACCAGTCGGTAGTCACCAGCATTCTGCAGCGCAAAGCCATCGACTTCCTCGCCGATCAGGCCACCATCACCGACGAAGAGGGCACCGCCATCTCGTTGGGCGCCAACTCGATTGAAGACGAGAGCGAAGAAGTCATGGAAGAAGTCTTGGCCGAAGAAGCGATGGCCGAAGCCCTCGAAGATGGCGACTATGACGTAGAAGCCGACGATGTTGTCGAAGCCGAAGGCGGCGACACCACCGACGAGCCTTCCAAAGCCTAATCAGCCACTAAAAATACTAAAAACGGCCTTCTTCCAACTGGAAGGGGGCCGTTTTTGTTTGGTTGCTACCCGCAAAAGGTCTAAACGGTGCGTTATTTGTTATGGAATAGTTGTGAAAGTTAACGCTTTCACTGGCCAGACCATGACTCCCGAATCTCCCCGCACTCCCGACAACGTGCCACACAATTGGGCAACCGTTCTGCGCGTGCTGACGTACGCCTTTCTCGGTTTCATTTTCCTGGCTGTGGCAAGTTTCCTTAGTTGGGTAATTGCGGAATTTCTGTTTCCTCTGACTGATACCAGCTATGTCTCAGGTATTTTCATGGCGGTTGTTGTCACCCTGCTTCTTTATTTCCTTGGGCTGATGCTCCTCTATAATAGTTGGCTCCTTTGGAGACGGGACGAATAACGCCTACTTCCCAATCAGAGCCTTAATTACGTCAGGAAATTCAGCAGCTTATTTCATACAAATATGCTATTATTTCAGGTGACCGAGGAAGATCAAACAACCTGATATGGCAGACATCACCAAATTTTTCGACAAGGCATACGAACAGAAAGAATTCAGCGAATTGGCCGACGCCCCCGTTGAATCCATTTCCGGTGTGAGCGAGGCCGACGCCGCAGCGCTCAAAGCTGCCTTCAACATCAAAACCGTCCGCGATTTGGCCGAAAACAAGTACGTGAAAATCGCTCAGGCAGTCGTCGCCCTTTCCAAATAATCCTGCGGCGCCCTGAGGCGCCTCATAAACAAACAAAAGAGGAAAGCCCTGTTGAATGGGTTTTCCTCTTTTGTTCGTTTCGCCCTCATATTATTCGGCGTTTCTCCAGCAAGATAATCCCAATCATCAACAGCCACGCGATGCAATACAGCGTCGTGAAATCTTTCCACTGCTGCGCGATGGTATTCGGCCCTAGCCCCAAAAATCCCGGCGCCATCGGCGCCACGAAAATACTTCCCGCCAACGCATAAAACCACGAGTTGCGCCGCTCCAGCCAAACATCGGGCCGATCACGCAATCGCAAAATCACCCACGCCAAAGCTGTGCCCAGCAGCGAACCGAGCGGAATCGCCCACAGCATATCCGGCCCCGCTGCCCCGGACAGCATCACATCGGTACTGTTCGCCGGACGCGCAATAAAACAAGCCGTCGAAAGCTGCGCCGCCCCTAATACCCCTGCCAACGCCGGAGTGAAATATTTCCAATTCTCCTTGCCATAGCGGGCATAGGATGGAGCAGGGGAGAGAGATGGGGTACCTGACATTGGGCAACGGATGAAAAACAGAGGCTAATTAAAGGTCAAGTCCGCCGTGATTTTCCTGATACCACTGCTGGTAATCCACGATGGCTTTCTCACAAATAAGCTTTGCGCTTCGATATTGATGAAGAGCTAGTGGGGCATATATCAACGCCGAGAATGCGAAAACGGCGCCATACATCCACTCATGCCAGAGGATATTAAGCGCCGCCACCGCCACGCATACAGCAACCGGGGCAAAAGGCCACAGATAAGCGCTCCGAATCTTGCGAGCCTCAACTTCTGGCTCCTTGTAAACAAGGTCCACCTTCTTACTTTGAAATTTCATGGCGATATGCCCTCTCCTGTGAAGTGAGTGTTACACAGCAGCGAGATTACCAACCTGTGCCCACGGAACAGTCCCCAATCGGTTTCTTAAGTATTTCTAGCGCTTAGTTGGTAGCCCGTTGGAATGGTGAAAGACGCTTGCGTTCGTGTCGGAACCGCTTCGCCTCTCCAATAGTCCAGATATGTGATAACCGCCGCGCCCAAAGTCGTACGACCCAGCGCGGCGTTTTTTCTAGACGACTATGCCACTCGTTCCTTACATCTTGGAAGATACACCGCGCGGAGAACGCAGCTATGACATTTTCTCGCGGTTGCTCAAAGAGCGAATCATCTTTATTCACGAAGCGGTCAGCGACCAGCTCGCAACAGTCGTTCAAGCGCAACTCCTTTTCTTGGAAAAAGAAGACCCGGAGCGCGACATCGACATCTACATCAACTCGCCTGGTGGTTCGATCTATGCTGGCAACGCCATCTACGACACCATCCAGACGATTCGCTGTCCAGTCGCCACTATCTGCACTGGTTATGCGGCCTCCTACGGAGCGTTGCTGTTGTGCGCCGGTTCGCCCGGAAAGCGCTACTGCACGCCCAACGCGCGCGTCATGATTCACCAGCCATCGGGCGGCTTTGAAGGTCAGGCCACCGACGCCGAAATCAACCTGCGCGAAATGCTCACGCTCAAAACGACGCTCAATCGAATCATGGCCCATCACACCGGCCAACCCCTGGAGCGCATCGAAGCCGATGTCGAGCGCGACAAGTGGATGAGCGCCGAAGAGGCTAAAGCCTACGGCATGATCGACCACGTCCTGCACCGCGAAATGCGTACAGGCGATAACTAATTCCAAAAAGGGAAGCCGAGGAAACTCGACTTCCCTTTTTCATTTGCCCCTACGGAATGCCCAAAGCGCATCATTTTCGTTGACTAATGCCCGGTAGGGTATTGCGCTTGCTCCCCGCCAATCCCCATAATCTTTTCAATATGTTTGACCCCGATTTTCGCCCCAAACTCCGCGCCCTGCGTGCCGAGGTCATCGAAGACGAGGAAGGCCGTAAGCTTCATCTCTCCGATCCTCGCGGTATTGCCCCCGAAGTGGCGATGGAGGTCGAATATGGCGCTTTTTTGTCGCTCCTCAACGGTGCAAAAACAGTTTCCGAGTTAGAGCAGTGGCTTGTTGAGCGAGGTATCAGCGAACCCTCCGAATTTGTACAGGGCTTCCTCCAACAGATGGACGAGCTGCTCATGCTCGAATCCGCCCGTTTTCGCGAACAGGCTGCGCTCATCGAAGAGCAAGCGGGTGACGTGCGACACGCGCGCTTCGCGGGCCGCTCTTACCCCGCCGAAGCCGCCGAACTGCGGGAATATCTGGACGACAAACTGCGCGATGGCCTGAAGCGACTGCCCCCTGCCACCCTCGACGCTTCGCGAGTCGTGGGCATCGTCACGCCGCACATCGACTTTCACCGTGGCGGACACACCGAAACCGCCTCCTATATTCCCCTCGTTAAAAACGTTGAAGCCACCGGAAAGCCATTCGATTTGTTTATCGTGCTTGGCATCGCCCACAAGGGCGTCGCCTATCCCTTCGCCGCCACGGGGCAGAGTTTTGAAACCCCATTCGGTGTGGTCGAAACCGACGCCGATTTTCTGGGCGCCCTCGACGAGCAATTGCCCGAACAAGACGATATTCTGGCGGAAGAATGGGTGCATGGCGACGAACACTCGCTCGAATTTGCCGCCGTCATGCTTGGCTTCCACGAAAAACTCGCCAACGCCAAAATCGTCCCCTTCGCTGTTGGTGGTTTCTGGGATTCGCTCAAAACGAAACAGGCGCCCGAAGAGGCCGAACCCGAAGTCGCGCGCTTCGTGGCGGCGCTGCGCAAAACCGTGTTGCAGTGGGAATCGCGCGGCAAAAAAGTTGGCTTCATCGCCTCAGTCGATGGCGCACATGTCGGTACCCAGTTCGGCGACACCACCGTACTCACCCCCGACCGCCTCCAGGAAATCGAAAGCGAAGACCGCACCTGGATAGCCGATGTCGAGCAGGGCGACCGCGCCAGCTTCCATGCCCACTTCGCCAAGGATTTCAACCGCTTCCACGTCGATGCCCACCCCGCCGTCTACACCCTGATGGCCGCCTTCCCCGAACTCAAAGGCGCCTTCCTCGACTACGACCAAGCCTACCACCCCGACCAAAACATAGTCGTCTCCTTCGCTTCAATGGCCTTTCTGTCTCCAGCCTAAACCTCTGATAATTTGCTTGTAAATCGGTTCGTAAAAAGCACAACAGGCCGTGAGCAACTGCTCACGGCCTGTTGTATTTGGTGCCTATTCGGGGTTATGATTTGATTTCGAGGTCTGCCGAAAACGCGAGCGCTCCGGGCGAGGGCACAATGTTGAATCTATTATTGAGAGGGGATGGCTCTTTGCTGGGCGAATTTTGTATTCGCCCTCATCCGCGCCCTGTACCTCACCCGCTGAAATCATTTGTGAAATACAGGCGCCCGTTGCCATCCTTGACTAGCCCGATGCCCACGCGCTTGAAAGCGGGGTTTATGATGGCGTCGTGGTGTCCGCCTCCCGGCCCCTCGTCCATCATCGCTTTGAGAATCTGGTCGATGGACTGGTTCAGCGGGCCGGGAAACCAGCCGTTCGGGTCGCCCTGATTTTCAGCTGCATTGTTATCGAACCCGTTTTTCCACACGTCGGCCTTGGTGAAATGTCCGTGTGGCACATGGGTTTTCATCAATTCGATGCTGCCCTGACGAGCAAAGGCATTTAGCTGCGCATCGAGTTTCAAGGCGGGCACACCCGCGCGAGCGCGCAAAACATTCAACTGCTTCAAGTTATATTGAATGCTCGCGTCGATACCCTCTCCATTGCCACTTTGAGCGGGTTGCGAGGGCGGAGCCGCTACCTCAGTTGTTCCTCCATCCTCAGCATCGTTGACGCTTAGCTCAATCCGCATCAACCCAGCGGCGTTGGTCACCGAAACCTGAATACCCAGCGACTCGCTCAGCGTGCGCAATGGCACTAGCGTCGCGCCCCCCGATGTGTAAATGTCCTCGCGAAGAGTAAGCTGGAACCCCGCACGTGATGCCGCGACCGTACCTGACGCCGCATTATAAGTAACCTGTGCGCCCAATGCCTCGCCAATGGCCCGAAGTGGCACCATCAAACTGCCTTGTGCCCGAACGAACCCACCCGATGGGAAATTGACGGGTTCTCCATCGACAATCACCACGGCCCGCCCAGTCTGGCGGGTAGGGTATAAGCGATTGGAAGCCCCAACCCGCGCCGCCATAATCGGCGATGAAGCATCCTGTAAATCCTGCTCAGTCGCCCCATAGGCTAAAAAAGGTTGCCCCAAAGCGCTGGCTAACACAACATAAACAGCGAGGAGATTCGATTTCATCGTCCGCAAGAAGAAGCAAGATGAGCGCCCCCTCCTGAACACAAATCGGAAAAGTAGCCGCTCACTGCATAACTTTACTACTGCCACCTTATAAGCAACAGACAGATGGAACCCCAATTCAGCCACTAACAACCACTTTGCTGCCCTCACCCGGCCTTTGGCTATCCTCTCTGTGTCTCTGTGGTGAATCGAATAGAGATTGATTTTCAGCTCTTATCCAATTCGCTTTCCCGAAAGCTTTTTCGCCGTAAAGGCGCCACCAAGGCCCAATAGCCCACTGAGCGTGCCGATGATTAACCCGATAATCACCCATGCCGATGTACCCGTGAAAGTTGCCTTGCCCCCCACCGCTTCCATCTTCAAATCTTTGAACTGCTTCGAGGCTCCTGCCGCCACCACCACGGCGGCGCCCACCATAAACGCTCCGGCAAAGCTACGAAACCAATAGTTGTTGAAGAACTGCATGAAGCAACTGTAACATAGGCAATTGCCATAAGGCCATACCCCCGAAGCGTTCGGCTGTGGTCAAACTGGGTAACAGCAACCCTTTAGGCGACTGGCGGGATTGGATACACGAACTTGATGAACTGGACTTTTATTTTGCTGCTGCTCGGAGCGCTTGGATTCGGCATCGCCCATGCCTTCGAACCCGACCACATGGCGGCAGTCTCCACTTTTGTTGCCGGACGACCCAAACCTCGCGAAGCCGCGCTGTTCGGCGTGCGCTGGGCTATCGGCCACGGCCTGTCGCTTTTCATCATCGGCTCGGTGTTGTTTCTCATTAAACGCGCCGCTGAAAAAAGCCAACCCGAACTCTTCGCATCGGGCGTATTAGAGCGCGTCGTTGGCCTGATTCTGGTTGGCTTAGGTGTTTGGACTCTGTATTTGGTCGTATCGAGCCGCGCCTCTAAAACGCACGCCCACGGCCATTTTCACGATGGCCACTTCCACACCCACGACGCCAAAGAAAGCGAAATTGCCCACACCCACATGGGCGGCTTGGCCTCGCTCGGCATGGGCGTGTTGCACGGCGCGGCGGGCACAGGCGCCTTCATCGGTCAAAGCGTGGTTTCGTTATCCAGCTCTTACGCTTTCGTCTTCCTTTATACGCTGCTGTTTTCTATCGGCGTTTTATTCTCGATGGGAATTTACGCGGGCGCCCTCGGCGGCCTCATCACCAGCTTCGAAAAGCGCGGCACTCAGGCACTCAACGGCGCCCGCATCGTCACCGCAGTCCTCACCTGTGTCATCGGCGGTTGCCTGATCTACGGCATCGAACTCCCAGGATTGTTTGACCATTTCGTCCATTAACCCCAACCAAAACAGGGGCACCTTTATATAAAGGTGCCCCTGTTTCTATGAGTTAATCCCTCTACGGGCGAGGGCCGCGAAGCGGTAACTAAAAACTAACCACTAGTAACTAAAAACTACTCTGCCTTCGGTGGTGTGTTGATGGCGAGTAGGGCTGATAGGTCTTCGGGGGCCAGTGGGCGCGCGAAGAAGTAGCCCTGCGCCAGATCGCAGCCGAGTTTGCGTAGTTCGATAACTTCTTCGGCAGTCTCGGCGCCTTCGGCCACGACGGTTAGTTTCAAGGCGTGAGCGAGGTCGATCATCGAGTTGAGGATGATTTCGCCGCCCGCGTTTTGTCCGACGCCGCGCACGAACTGGCGGTCGATTTTCAGGAAATCGACTGGGAAGACGCGCAAGTAAGCCAGACTCGAATAGCCGGTGCCGAAGTCGTCGATGGCGAGGCGCACGCCCAGAGCCTTCAACTCTTCCAGTACCGTCATCGAAGAATCGGCCTCGTCCATCAATACCGATTCGGTGATTTCCAGCACCAGATTGTGTGGGTCAAGTCCCGTATCCACCAGAATTTGCGCCACCTCGCGCACCAGATCGGGATGCTGAAGCTGACGCGCCGACACGTTGATGTTCATGTCGAACTGCCCTGTTGGTACTGGGACGGTTGCCATTGTATCGGTTAACTGGCGCGCCGATACGTTCACGCTCATGCTCAGGTGCGAACTAATATCCTGCTGCTGCCAGCGCATGGCCTGCGCACACGCCTCGCGCAAAATCCAGCGACCGATGGGAACGATAAGCCCCATTTCTTCGGCAACCCCGATGAACTCGACGGGCGAAAGCAAGCCGCGCTTGGGGTGGTTCCAACGCACCAGTGCTTCGACTCCATAGATATGCCCTGTCGAAAGCTCGATTTTTGGCTGATAGTGCAACACGAACTCCTCGTTTTCGAGGGCGAGTCGCAACTCGTTGCCGATGTCGAGGCGTTCGCGCGCCGCGAACGACAGCGAGTTGTGGAACACGCTATAGCACGCCTTGCCGCGTTTTTTGGCGTCGTACATCGCCGCATCGGCGTCGCGTAGCATGTCTTCGGCTGTCTCGTTGCCCTTGCTGGCGAAAGCCACGCCAATCGAAGGCGAAGAGTACACCTTCTGCCCGCCAACATCGAACGGTTCCTGCAACGCCGCCACGATGCGTTCGGCGATTTGGGTAGCGTAGCGTGGGTTGTTCACATCATCTATCAAGATGACGAACTCGTCGCCGCCAAATCGCGCCGCCGTGTCGCCCGCTCTCAGGCAACGCTCTAAACGGCTGGCGATTTCAATCAGCATCGCATCGCCCGCCGCGTGCCCCAGCGAATCGTTGACGACCTTGAAGTTGTCCATGTCGAGGAACAAGATCGACAGGCAACCATGTGTATCCTCGCTGCTGTTGCCCGATGAGCGGTCGCGGCGTTCGTTCTCCGTTATCCGTGCTTTTTGATGCAGCGAATGGCGCAGGCGAGATGTTAACAGCGCGCGGTTGGGAAGCGCCGTCAGCGGGTCGTGGAATGCCTGATGAACCAGGCGTTCTTCGAGGGCGCGACGCTCGGTGACATCGCGGAATGTCAGCACCAGACCAACGGCTTCGCCTTCGGCGGAGCGGAGTGGGGTGATGTGCATTTCGACGGGGCGAACGTTACCTTCGCGCGAACGAAGCATACGAGCGCGTATTCCTCCCGCACGTGCTCCCGGCGGCAAAATGTGTTCAACCGCGTCTTCGCGTTCGAGTTGAAAAATCTCGTGCCAGTCGCAGCCCATCGCTTCCTCGATAGTCCAGCCCGTCAATACCTGCGCGACGGGGTTGAGGAAGGTGACGCGCCCCTGCTCATCGGCGGCCAACACGCCTTCGCCAATCGAGTTCAGTGTCGCGGTGATGAGCGCCTGACTGCGTGCCAGCTCAATTTCGGCCCGGTGTTTGTAAAGCGCCATTTCGATAGTGGTTTGTAATTCGCGCTCTTCGAACGGTTTCAGCAAATAGCCGTAAGGCATGGTTTGCTTGGCTCGATCAATGGTTGCTGCATCGGCAAAAGCCGTCAGATATACGATGGGTACTTTCAGCTCTTCGCTGATAATTGAAGCCGTCTCGATGCCATCGCGGTCACCCTTGATATGGATGTCCATCAGCACGATGTCCGGTTTCGATTCTCGCGCCCGCTCAATAGCGCTCTGCCCCGAAACGGCGTGTCCTGCCACCTCGTAACCCAGAGAAATCAAGGTGCGTTGAATATCTTTGGAGATAATCATCTCGTCCTCTACCACGAACACGCGCGGTGTTTCGGGGATGAAAGATAAAGAGGAGGCGGGCAAATGAGACGACATGATGGGAGGCACTTGCAACTGCAAGGCGGGAGACTGGGGCTTGGCGGTGAGTGGGGCAACAGTCATGGGCGGAGCGAAAGTTCAGGCCGTAGTGAACGGAATTGTCCATTGTGTGCCGCCATCGTTACTAACACGATAGTCCGATTCAAGTTGGTCGCAAAGACCTGTCACCAGTTGTAGCCCCGTCGAAGTCACTGTTGCGACATCGGTGCAAGGCATTCCCACGCCATCATCGCCGACGCGCAATGTCCAGTGGTCTTCGCCTTCGATTTCAATCGCGATAGAAATCAGGCCCGTTTGCCTGCCTCTAAAGGCGTATTTCAACGAGTTGGTCACCAGTTCGTTGATGATAAGCCCGCAGGGAACCGCCGCATCCAGCGGCAAAAACAGGCCGTTTGGAACGTCGAGTTGTAGCGACACACCTGGACAGGCCGAGCTATAGCCGCGCACTAAAGCGCTTGTGAGACGGTTGCAGTAGGCGCGCACATCAATGCGTCCCAGGTCGCCCGCGCGGTACAGCGTCTCGTGAATCAGCGCCATTGCGCGCACCCGGTTCTGCGATTCGGCGAACGCTGCTTTCACTCGTGCATCACCAAGCGCATCCGCTTGCATCGAAAGCAATGAGTTGATGATTTGTAGGTTGTTTTTGACGCGGTGGTGAATCTCCTTCAGCAACACCTCTTTCTCGCGCAGCGACAGGCGAATCTGCTCTTCGGCTTTTAGTTTTTCGGTGATGTCGCGTGCTGTTCCCACCAATCCCAGCAGTGTTCCGGCATCGTCGCGCAGTGGGACCGCAGCGAGCGAGTGCGGAGTGGTGCTGCCGTTGGCGTGCAGCAGCGGAGCCTCGACCTCGACCTGTTCACCGCGTAGCGAGCGCACGATAGCGTCGATAATGAGGCCGTGATATTGGGGTTCGAAGAACTCAATCGCGGGCCGATTGGTTAGCACTTCGGCGTCCCAACCCGTCACTCGCTCTAGCTCCTTGTTCCATGCGACCAGACGCCCCTCCATATCGAGGCGAAACAGCACATCGGGCACTGCATCCATAATCAGGCGCCGCTCGATAAGGGCATCGCGCAACTCGCGGGCAAGCCGTTCACGTTCCGATACATCACGAATGATGGCGGTATAGAAGGTGTGTTCGCCATCGCGCCACAACCCCAGCGTCAACTCGATGGGGAACTCGTGCCCATCTTTATGCAGCCCGACAAGGCTTAGCACCTGTCCCGCGAGCTTGAAATCGCCGCCCTTGCTCACGCGCTCCAGCCCCTCGTGGTGCCCGTGGCGGTAGCGGGGTGGCATGATGAAAGTGATGTCGCGCTCCAACGATTCTTCCTCGCTCCACCCGAAAATACTGTGCGCGCGGGCATTCCACAGCATTACTTTGCCTTCTGCATCGGCCAGCACGACGGCATCCGAAGCCGCTCCCACAACCGATTCAAAGCGTGCTTCCAGTGCCCGTCGCATCTCCTCGCGCCGTTCGCGCTCGGAAATGTCGCGTACCACCGCCAGAATTGCATTTATGCCTTCCCATTCGATGAGTCCAACGCGCGCCTCGACCGGGAAACTGGAACCATCACTGCGTTTGTGGCGCCCATTGACCGTGATGCGGGCGCCTTCTTTGACATCCTGCCACTTTTGCAGCACCTCGGCGTCGTGGAAATGAAGCTCGATGTCGCGTACGTTCATGGCCAGCAATTCATCGCGCGAGTAGCCAAGCGAGTTGCAAATCTGCGCATTCGCTTCCAGCACGTTGCCGTTGAAGTCGTGAATAATCAGGCCATCGACGGCGTGTTCGATGACGCCGCGTAGCCGCTCTTCACTCTGCTTTTGCGCCATCTCGGCGTTTTTGCGCGTGGTGATGTCGAGTAGGGCGCCGATTGTCCCAACCACGTTACCCGCCGAATCGCGTAGTGGCGTGGCATGAATCAGCGTCCAGAAGCGCGTGCCGTTCTTGCGATGTAGCCGCGTCTCGTACACATCGACTTCGCCTTTGGCGCGCCGCTCGTTGCGGCCATGAAGTTGCGGCCACTCTTCCGGCGGTAACAGTAACTCGTACGCGGGGCGTCCCAGCACATCTTCGCGGCTGTATCCGCTCATCGACAGCATCCGCTCGTTGGCATACAGTACGCGGTCTTCGAGATCGGTCAGCAAAAGCCCTTCGCCAATGCCTTCAAACACCGAGTGGAAATGTGCGCGCTCCCGTTCGAGCAAATCCGAAACGCGATGGCCGTTGGTTCGCGCCCTTTCCAGCTCCCGGCGTGCCTGCTCCAATTCCGCGCGCGTCTCCACCATTTCGCGCCGCATCTGGGCTAATTCGGTTTGGGGGTTTTCTGCGACCAATGCATCCATGCCCAAACCCGTTGGCAATGCTTTGGCCTCGACAAAATCGTCCGCAATACCCCACGACTGACAGACAAAAACAGGCCCAATTCCAATCAAAGAATCGAGCCTGTTCCTATAAGTTCATCCCGCGAAGCGGTCACTAAAAACTAACCACTAGCAACTAAAAACTCGCTCTCATGTCCCCAGAGGAATAGCCGCTCCGGTGTAATGTTCGCGAATCAGTTCGATGTTTTTAGCGTGCTTCCAGGCCACGAAGCGGAACCACTCGCTCATATCGGCGGGAGGGGGCACGATCTCGGCGATTTCCTCGTCGCTTTTGCCTTGTGCTATCAGTTCGGGCACTTTTTCCAGCATCTCTTCGAAGTACGACTCGAAGCGCGCGATGCACGACATATCGGTCGAAGGCCCGTGACCGCAAATCACCGCGTCGGTCTCGTATGACTGGATGATGGTCAGCACTTCGCGCAATCGCTCCACTTTTTGCGGTGTGGGTTTGCAGGGAATCAGGCCCCAGCCGAATAAGTCGGCGATGTGTAGCACACGCGCGGCGGGGAAGTACAAAATCGTGTCCCACGGCGTATGTGTTCCGCCCACCCAGCGCATCTCGATTTTGCGGTCGCCTTCGCCCTGCAATGTGCAAACATCGGGATAGTAAATGTCGGGGCGACCTTCCCAATCGCCCGCGCTCTGCGCGCACGACTCATGCGCGATGACGGGTGCCCCCTCGCGGCGCCACTGCGGGTTACACGCGATGTGGTCGGCGTCCCAGTGGGTCGTCACGACGAATTTCAAGTCCTGCCCCGTCGTCTCCTTAATCAGTCCGCGCACGACATCGGCCTGACCAGCATCTTCGAGCGCATCAATAACGGCAGCGCCATTTCCCAAATCGTACCACGCGATATTATCCACCGCGACGCGCATCCATACGCCGCCGCCAACTTCCTTTACTTCGTCTTCGTTGAACTGGTAAGCATTCATAGCGGCAGATAGGGTAGCAAGCACCGCTCCCAACAACTATTGCTCCCCACTCCCAAATGATTGCCGTCTCACCCACTTCGGCCTTCGACATATTACAATAAATAATATGAAATTGAGAATGCGTTGGTGCGCTGTATTGCTGGTCGCGGCTACAAGTGGCAGCCAGATTTCACTCCGTGCCCAGCCGGGCCACGAAAACGATACCAAGGCTCCTCCCGTTGTGAGTGATTGGCGCATCGCGTTTTCGCTGCCCACGGGAGCGCGCCCCGATAAGATGATTTTCTCGCCCGATGGGCGTTTCCTTTTCGTGTTGCTCGGTAAGCAACTTCAAAAATGGGAGATTAAAACTCGTCGCCAATTGTGGATTCACCGGGAGCCAAATGATGTTTCCGATTTCGCCTTGGACCCAACGGGCACTACGCTGGCGTTTGCTACCTCTCCTTCTGTTTCGTTGTGTGCGGCTTCAACTGGCGAGCGCATAGCGACATTACCTGTTGTGGCTTACGCCGTCGCGTTTTCGCGCGATGGGAAATGGTTGGCAACAGCAGGTGATAATGGGCATCTGACCGGAAAACTGCCCACTCGCGTTGCTGTGGCCTTGTGGGGTAATGGCGATTGGAAGCGCTGTGCAACCATGCTCGCGCCTTTACAGAATGGCTTCGAGACTTTGAAGGAAAGCTTTCAGGCGACCGCCCTCGACTTTTCGCCCGATGGGCGCCGGATTGTGGTTACTACCACCACGAGCATCCTATTGGAGTTCGATATAGCGGGCAAATTAATCGAGCGCCCGTGGGGGCGTCCCAGCAATTTCATCCGGTTCGCCCCCGATGGCAAAACGGCCATTGGCCGCTTAGAAATCGTCGTAACTTCCGAATCCAGCAACTACACACTGTCACTTTACGACCCGAAAAATTGGACTATCCGCGATAGTCCCCATTATCCCCGCAACAACTCCGCCTCAACCAACGGCGAAATCGTGGGGGCCAACGCCATCGCTTATACCCCCGATAGTCAAACCATCGCAGCCGCCTTCGCCGATGGTTTCCTTGGCCTGTTCGATACCCAAACCGGGAAACTGAAAACCACTCTCGCTCGCGCTCAGAACAAATATTGGAGTACCCCGCTCGCCTTTTCTCCTGACTCTAAACAACTCGCCAGCGGCTTCTGGAAGCAGGTCGATTTCTGGCAGAAAGGCCCGTAGAATGCCCCGCTCTTGATATGAGCGCGAAAGGTTCGATGGCAGGTGCTTGACTCGTCCTAATAGTACGAAAGCGAGGTGCCCGACCCACCTGCCAATAGTTGGAACTCGCGTTCGGGGCGGCTCTGGAACATGTATTCAGTCAGGCCCTGCGAAAAGTCGCTTAAGATGTCCAGCTTTTTTTGTGTTGCTACTACCCCGGTAATCCATGTGGGGAAGACAGTTGGATTTTGTCTGGCCTCGAAGTAGGCGAGCGAGGAATATTGGTAGACGGGTTGGTCGGGGCCGATGCCCTGATCGGCCAGTCGGCGCTTTCCCTCGTCCACGAAACCCTCCACAACGAATTTCCATGCGCGTTTTTGCGGTGGGACTAGCTTGAATCGTGGTGAATTCCACAGTCGATCCAGATAATCATTGAGACGCTGTGTGTCGCCCAATTTTTTCCAGCTCTTCGCGATATTCAGCGCGGGACCAAGGCTATTATCGTTGTCGATGCCTCTATCGGGGTGTGGGTCGGTTCCTGTCAAGGTTTTTTCTTCGGTGAGAGTCAGGGTTTGGCGCGCGCTTTCGGTGGCCCCTGCCGCCACTTGATAATCGACGAGGTCGCGAAGCACGCCACCAAATTGGGTGAAGTCGGCATTTTGTAAGGCAGAGTTGACTTCGGTCGATATTTGCTCGATTTCAGAGCGCGAATGGCGCGTTGGGTTAGAGGGAGAATTGGCTTGGCCCTGTTCGATGAAGAGTGGGACTGCCGCGAAGAAGAAACGAGCGTAAGCCGCGCCTTCGGGAGTCGAGTTGTCGATAATCTCTTTGGCGAGGGCGTTGGCTTCTTCCTCCTGCCCTAAGGCGCGGTACAGACCTGCCACTACTAATAATGTGGCATTGTTCCTTGAGGGGAGTGGATTCGAGCGGGCAGGTTCTCGAATATCATCGGGCATTTTGTGAACGCGCTCGTCGATTTCTTTTGCTAACGTTTTAGCTCGCTCAGGCTGAGTGTCTCGCATTGCCCATGCAACACTCAACAAGTCCATTATTTGGCCTTGCTCGCCATCGTTTTTTCTCGCCAGTTTCTCGGCCAAATCAATGTCGCCTCTGCCAACAATCGCAGTGAGCATGTTGTTTGGATAGTTACCATTCAACGCGAAATATCGCTGTGCTGCTTTTTCGATCTGCCCTGTCTGGAACAAAGCCCAGGAGAGGATGCTTTTGTCTATTCCCTCTGTCATTTCTGCTTCGGTTTGTTGTGAGAATGGTTTGGTTGATTTCGTTGCTGTCAGGGCTTTTTCGGCTCGGTCTAATATACGCTTCGCTGCGTCGGCTTCGGCGGCTCGGTCAAGCAATACGGCGATGTACATCTGCGCCGTTTTATCTTGCCCAACCAGTTTTAGTGCCTCGAATAGTGTTTTCTGGGCGTCCAGTTTTTTGCCGACTCGTGTTTGTGCCCTCGCAATGGCGAGTAAAGCACTGGCGTGCAAACGGGGGTTGTGGATTTCGTTGGCTAACTGGCGCGCTTCGGGGACTTTGCCCAATACCGCGCGGCGCCTGACGACGATGTGGCGGACTTCATCGCGAGTCATGGGGGCACTGTTGGTCGAATCCGCGTCTTGGATGTATATCGCGTTTGCGGCTTTGATTCCGGCATCGACGCGACCCAGGTTGGCGTAGGCGATGGCGAGTTTCGCTTTGAAACCGTCGCTTTCGATGCCCTTATTCCAACTGAGGATGATAGGAGTGATGGCGTTCAATTCGCGTGCGGTCTGCGACTCGACGTTGGCATCGGGGGCCACTGCGATGGCGGCGATGTCTTGAGTGAGCGAGGGAGTTGTTGGGGCTTGAGCCAAAGCGGGAATTGCATACAAAGCGACAGCCAGCAAAAGGGAGCGAGATTTCAACATAGGGAAGTATCTGAGTGGGGAGAGTTGGGGCAAACCCGATTCCGTGCCGTTATTCGAGCGCCCCTAAATCGGCCAAGTTGCGTTTGAGAGGGTAGAGAAGGGCGAGATGAATTGGAAATGGCTTCGTCTAAATTCCAGCAGGAAGTAGTGGTGTCCTCTATCCTTGGTAGCGGACGATGACATGGAAACAGGTTGTGCTGCAACTCGTGACGCAGTTTTGTGATCAGCAAGGCTCGCGCTCGTTTTCCTTGGCCGAGTTTTGGGCTTTTTCGGAGCCAGCGCTGGCTCAATTCGCGCCTTCCAACCACCACCGCGCCGCCAAACTGCGCCAGACATTGCAGTATTTGCGCGATGATGAGTTGATTACCTTCAAGGAAGAGCGTGGCAACTATACCTTGCTGGGCGAAACCCTTCTGGTGGGAGAAGTCGAGGCCGAAGCCATTCCCATTTTGAAAGCCTTTAAAGGTGAGCGGCAAAAGCGCGAGTACCTCATCGAGATTTACGCCCGCGACACCAAGTTGGTCAAAGCCGCCCGCCAACTATTCGACTTTCGCTGCGCCTGTGTGGGGTGTTCCAACTTCTTCTTGAAGGACGACGGCAAGACCCCTTACTGTGAAGTGCATCACATCACGCCTTTTTGCGATGGCGGAGAAGATGTACTCAGTAACCTCTCGGTGCTGTGCGCTCACCACCATCGCATGGCTCACTTCGCTATCCAAAAAGAGCGGGCCGAACTGCGCGATTTCCTGATTGAGCGAACCACGCAGTTGCTTTCCCATTCGACTTTTTAAATCCTACAAGTCCAGTGCCAGAGTGCCCTGCGTGGGAGCTGGCTCTGGCTCTGCTTGGGGAGCCGGTTCGGGTTTGGCTTCTTCGGTCGTGGGGGCCGGGGCTTCGCTTGGCTCTGCGTCGCTGCTAATGAGAGCCATGAACTCGTCTTCGGTGAGGATGGTGACTTTGTTGTCGCGGGCCTTGTCGAGTTTGGAGCCTGCGGCTTCGCCCGCCACAACGTAGCTTGTCTTTTTGGAAACCGAACCTGAGACACGGGCGCCTAAATCTTTGACCATCGCTTCCAGGTCGCGGCGGTCGCGGCTCATGGTGCCGGTGAAGACGAATGATTTGCCCGCGAAGCGCTCATCGGCCTCTTTGCGTTCTTCTTGAACTGGTTCTACTCCGGCGGCTTGCAGCTTTTCTAGAAGCGCCTGATTGTGGGGTTCATCGAGCCATGTTCGTAGCGCGAGGCCCGCGATTTTGCCGACATCATGGATGCTGGAAATTTCTTCTAGAGTGGCGGCTTGGATGGCTTTCAGGGTGCCGAAGCGTTCGGCGATGAGTTCGCCGGTATGTTCGCCGATGTTGGGGATGCCGAGGGCGAACAGCAAGCGCGCCAGAGTAGGGTGTTTGGCGGCTTCGATGGAATCGAGAATGTTTTGTGCGCTCTTTTCGCCCATGCG
>SDZD01000161.1 GCA_004172935.1 bacterium
TCAATTAAACAGAAATCCTGAGTCGTATCTGTAGTAGTCGGTGTTCCCGGATCAGTTACGCTGATGGTTACTGCTAATCTTGTAGTACTTGCACAATTTGTTACAGGATCTACAATTGCTCCGTAATACGTTCCACTTGTCAAGGCTGCTGTTGGAGCAAACGCTGTTCCGCCTGTTGCTAAATTATACCAAACTACATTTGGCTCGTTTACCTGAATACTTGCAAAAGTTGGCGCAGTAATTAAACAGAAATCCTGAGTCGTATCTGTAGTAGTCGGTGTTCCCGGATCAGTCACGCTGATGGTTACTGCCAATCTTGTATTGCTTGCACAATTTGTAATTGGATCTACAATTGCCCCGTAATACGTTCCGCTTGTCAAGGCTGCTGTTGGAGCAAACGCTGTTCCGCCTGTTGCCAAATTATACCAAACTACATTTGGCTCGTTTACCTGAATGCTCGCAAAAGTTGGCGCAGTAATTAAACAGAAATCCTGAGTGGTGTCTGTTGTTGTAGGTGTTCCAGGATCAGTTACACTAATGGTTACTGCTAATCTTGTATTGCTCGCGCAATTGGTTACAGGATCTACAATTGCCCCGTAATACGTTCCGCTAGTCAAAGCTGCTGTTGGAGCAAATGCTGTTCCGCCAGTCGCCAAGTTATACCAAACCACGTTAGCTTCATTTACCTGAATACTTGCAAAAGTTGGTGCAGCAACTAAACAGAAATCCTGAGTCGTATCTGTAGTTGTTGGTGTTCCCGGATCGGTTACGCTTATGGTTACAGCTAATCTTGTATTGCTTGCACAATTTGTTACAGGATCTACAATTGCCCCATAATAAGTTCCACTTGTTAAAGCTGCTGTTGGAGCAAAAGCTGTTCCGCCTGTTGCTAAATTATACCAAACTACATTTGGCTCGTTTATCTGAATGCTTGCGAATGTTGGTGCATCAATTAAACAGAAATCCTGAGTCGTATCTGTAGTAGTAGGTGTTCCCGGATCGGTTACGCTGATTGTTACTGCCAATCTTGTATTGCTTGCACAATTTGTTACAGGATCTACAATTGCTCCGTAATACGTTCCACTTGTTAAAGCTGCTGTTGGAGCAAAAGCTGTTCCGCCTGTTGCTAAATTATACCAAACTACATTTGGCTCGTTTACCTGAATACTTGCAAAAGTTGGCGCAGTAATTAAACAGAAATCCTGAGTCGTATCTGTAGTAGTCGGCGTTCCCGGATCAGTCACGCTGATGGTTACTGCCAATCTTGTATTGCTTGCACAATTTGTAATTGGATCTACAATTGCCCCGTAATACGTTCCGCTTGTCAAGGCTGCTGTTGAAGCAAATGCTGTTCCGCCAGTTGCTAAATTATACCAAACTACATTCGCTTCATTTACCTGAATGCTCGCAAAAGTCGGTGCAGCAACTAAACAGAAATCCTGAGTAGTGTCTGTAGTTGTCGGTGTTCCAGGATCGGTTACACTGATCGTTACTGCCAATCTTGTATTGCTCGCACAATTAGTAACCGGATCTACAATTGCCCCATAATAAGTTCCGCTTGTCAAGGCTACTGTTGAAGCAAATGCTGTTCCACCAGTCGCTAAATTATACCAAACCACGTTAGCTTCATTTACCTGAATGCTCGCAAAAGTCGGTGCATCAATTAAACAGAAATCCTGAGTCGTATCTGTTGTTGTTGGTGTTCCCGGATCGGTTACACTAATGGTTACTGCCAATCTTGTATTGCTCGCACAATTAGTAACCGGATCTACAATTGCCCCGTAATAAGTTCCACTTGTTAAAGCTGCTGTTGAAGCAAATGTTGTTCCGCCTGTAGCTAAATTATACCAGACTACATTTGGCTCGTTTATCTGAATGCTTGCGAATGTTGGTGCATCAATTAAACAGAAATCCTGAGTCGTATCTGTAGTAGTCGGTGTTCCCGGATCAGTTACGCTGATGGTTACTGC
>SDZD01000063.1 GCA_004172935.1 bacterium
CGAGTTCGGTGACGAACTCTTTCATGGTCTGGGGTCGATCTGACGCCTTGATTTGCATCGCGTGCATAACGGCACGCGAGACACCGGGCGAAATGGCGGGGTTAACCTGTTCGGGGGTTTGCACTTCGACGCCGGAGATGCGGTCGGTAGCGGGCGCAGGCATTCGCCCGGTCAGGCAGTGGTAGAGGGTGGCACCGAGAGCGTAGACATCGGAGAAGGCGCCGAAGCGGGCCTGTTGGCCGTATTGTTCGAGCGGGGCATAGCCGGGGGTGAGCATGGCCGTTTGCTTGACGGTTTTGCCCGCAGCAAAGGCGCGCGCGGTGCCGAAGTCGATGAGGACAGTGCGCCCATCGTCGGTAACGCAGATGTTGTCGGGCTTGATGTCGCGGTGGATGAGGCCGGTGGCATGAACCGATTCGAGGGCTTCGGCGACGGATTTGATGTGGGCGACGGCGGCTTTTTCGGGGATGGAGCCTTTTTCTTCGACTAACTTTTGGAGGGTTTTACCTTCGAGAAACTCCATCGCCATGTAAGCGCTGTTGTTTTCTTCCCACACGCTGTAAACGCGCACGATAGCGGGATGATTGAAGCGGGCGAGAGTGCGAGCTTCTTCGAGGAATTTCTTCTTGGTTTCCTCGTAGGAAGCCTGCGTCATGCCGCCAGTGGGCTGCACCGTGCCGCGATTGCGGCCCGCGCCAAAGGGGAAAAATTCTTTGATGGCGACGAAGCGGCGCAGGTTCATATCGCCCGCTTTGTAGGTGATGCCGAAACCGCCCTGCCCTAGCACCGGGCCGACGACGTAGTTCCCGTTTCGCAGTTGGGTATCGCGGGGAAGGGCCACCGAATGGGGAGCGTTGGTGGTGGCCCCAAGATTTTGCAGGGCGGTTCCGCACGAGGAACACGTCGTCGCTCCGGGAGGATTTTGAGCGCCACAGGTCGGGCAGGTGATCATTGAGTCAAGTGCAAGTTTCTCAAACTCGAAGCGCACAAACCTGGGAGTGGAACAGAAAAATACCCCACCAAGGTGAGTTAGCCCTTTTAATGACAATTTTCCGCGCCCCGGTTTCCCGGTTTCTGTGGGCGCGTTTGAAAGACTAGTGGCGAATGCTCGTTTTCCCGCCCGCTTTTAAACACCGCAACTTTCGTTTGTTTTGGACTGCCAACGCGACATCGCTTATCGGTAGCCTCGCTCAAGATGCGGCTCGCGGGTGGTTAGTGCGCTCTTTGACGCACGACCCGTTTCTGGTATCGGCGGTTGCAGCGTGTACCTCGTTGCCCGTACTGTTATTCACGCTGTATGCCGGGGCAGTGGCCGACCGCGTAGATAAACGACTGGGGCTGATGGTAACCAACTCGATGGCACTGGTGCTGGCCTTAGTGCTGTGGGCGCTGACTTACTGGAAGGTGATCACGGTTCCGCAACTGGCGCTGCTATCGCTATTGACGGGAACGGTGAACGCCTTTGACATTCCGATTCGGCAGAGCATGAATATCGAGATGGTGGGGCGCGAGGATTTGCCGAACGCCATCGCGCTGAACTCGACGGCGTTCAATGGGGCGCGCGTGTTGGGACCAGCAGTGGGAGGCGCGCTGATTAAATTCGTGGGGACAGCGGGCTGCTTTTTCGTGAACGCGCTGTCGTTCGTGCCGCTGGTGTGGAATTTGAGGCGCATGGATTTGGCGTATGTGCCAGACCCGAACAAGAAGGCCATCGGCTTTGCGGATATGAGCGAGGGATTTCGCTATGTGAGGGCGCATCCGACGCTGTGGCCGTTGGTTTCGCTGGTGGCGGTTTCTTCGGTTTTCTCGTTTTCTTATTCCAACCTGCTGCCGATTTTTGCCAAGGATGTGTTCTTGACCGATGAGGGCGGTTATTCGGCGATGCTTTCGAGTGCGGGGGCAGGGTCGCTGGGAGCGGCGGGACAACTGGCGCTATCGGGGCGAATGGGGCACAAGGGGCGGCGCCTGTTTGGGGGAGCGATAGGATTTTGCGTGGCGATTGCCGCTTTCGCGTTCGCACCGAATTTGATTGTGGCGTGTGGCTGTTTGTTCGCGGGCGGCTACTGCTTACTGACGTTTTTGACGACGGCCAATACGCTGGTGCAGACGACGGCGCCCGACGAATTGCGCGGACGGGTGTTTTCGCTGTATTCGTTGGCGCTGATTGGTACAGCGCCGATTGGCGCGCTGTGGGTGGGAAAAGCGGCCCAGCTACTGGGAACGCGAGTAGCGGTGGAGATGGGGGTGGCAATGGGATTGGCGTGGACGATTTGGACTTTGGTGGCTAATCCGCAATTGCGGAATGTGGATTAGATTTGCCGACTATTAATTTCCCCCGAATGAATTCAGGGGCTATAAGTCCATTTCATGGACAACTGTTCACCTTCGTGAACATAGCAGGGGCGCTTCGCGGCTGGATGAGAGCGATATAAAATCGCCGCCACTAAAGTAGTCGGCCTTCGCCGACCGGCACCGCATATATTCATGCATAAAGCGGAATGAAGAAAGGATATGGGATGCCAAGTAAGTCGTGGGGTTTATGGGGCGCAGGGCTTTTGCTCATTGCCCCCTAATCGGTCAGGGCGCGGCTGGATTAGGATTATGACCATAAGCCCCTACAGAGGTCATGAGCAATTGTAATTTAAGAGGCCAGAGCTTTTTCTTGATGGCTGCGGCGTTCTAGATCGCGTTCCAATAGGGCTTCGTAGATGGGGAGGTCGCTGAGGACGTCGGCTGTGCCATAGGCACAGAGACATGCGGTGAGAAGCGGAAGAATGAGGGTGTAGCCGTTGGTCATCTCGATGATGAGAACGATGCTGGTGAGCGGGGCGCGCACAGAGGCGGCGAACAGGGCGGCCATGCCGACAACGGCGAAGTTTTGGGGGTGTATGGGGAGGCCGGGGGCGAGGAACTGGGTTGAAACAGCGACAAGCAAGCCCAACTGCGCGCCGAGGGCAAGAATGGGGGCGAAGAAGCCACCAGCAGCGCCCGTCGAGTAGGAGCCGATGGTCATGGCGAAACGGAGAGTGAAGAGGGCTGGAATGAGCCAGAGTAGCTTCTTGGCGGATGCGGCCAAGGCGGGCGATTCGCCGAGGGAAAATAGGGCTTCGGTGAGGCCGTGTCCGGCGCTGAGCAGGTTGGGGGCGAAAAATCCGATGCCGCCGATGATGGCGCCCACGCTAAGACCGAGCAACGGGAGCGGCATTTTTTGCCAACGAGCGTCGGGGTTGGAACCCCACATGATGGCGCGATTGAAGGCGACGCCAGCCAAACCACAGGCGACACCTAAAACGGCGTAGGCAACAAGGGCTTCGAGGTGGGGGGTGGCGATTTCGACACCGAAGGCGGGGGAGCTTCCAGAGATGAGGCGCCCGACGACATCGGCGACGAGAGAGGCCATCATCGCTGCCGCGAACATGGCGGGGTCGAAGTCGCGCTGCACTTCTTCGAGTACGAAGATAAGCCCTGCTAGAGGGGCGTTAAAGGCAGCAGAAAGACCCGCAGCGGCGCCGGATGCAATGAGGATTTGGCGAGTACGGTTATCGCTACGCAGAAAGCGCGCGGCCAAACCGCCGACGGAGCCGCCCATTTGCAGAGTTGGGCCTTCGCGGCCCATGACCATGCCGCTTCCCAGTGCCAGTAGACCGCCGAGGAATTTCACGGCGATGATTCGGATGGGACGCAAGGTGTTTAGCCCTAATAACACGCCTTTGAGATGGGGGACGCCACTGCCGCCCGCTTCGGGGGCGAACTTTTTGACGAGGTAGACGCCCGCTCCGGCACCGAGGGCGCTCCATAGCACACAGAGGGTAAATCCAAGGGCGCCTAACGTTTGCCAGTGGGCGAACTGGGTGCTGCGGGCATGGTCGAGGAATTCGAGGGCCATGCGAAAGGCGACTGCTAACAGACCGACGAAAACGCCCAGCAATGCGGCGCGCGGCACGACTTGACGGCGGCGCGCTTCGGTTTCGAGGAAGCTCTGGCGTTCGGCGGCGACTTTGGCTTGTTCAAGTTCTTCGTTCTCTTCCGAAGAATCGTGGGGTTCGGTCGCGTCCGATTTAAAACTCATAAGACAGGAAACTTTAGTTTGTCGTGGTTTGTAGACAGGCCCTTGTATTTCTGGGAACATTCAAAAGGCAGTTACGCGAAGTTCTTCAGCGAGGAAACTGCACCTTGAACGTGTCATAGTGAGAGGAAACCTACTTCTATGCAACCACCAGATCTCAATAAACCTGATCCTTCAGGACAGCCACAATCACCTTATGCGTCGGGCACACCTCAAAATCCGCCGCCGCCACCACCAGCGCCTCCTGTGCCGCCGCCATATGGCGGACAGTCGCCTTACGGCGGGCAACAGCCACCTTATGGCGGACAGCAACCACCCTACGGTGGTTCAACCGTTCCAGGAGCCGAAAAGAAGATGGCTGCGGGAATTTGCGGTATCTTGCTGGGGTGCCTGGGAGTCCATAAATTTATTTTGGGCTACAACACCGAGGGGATTATCATGCTGGCTGTTTCTCTTTTGACTTGCGGCTTCGGAGCCACCATCATGGCAATCGTCGGCATCATTGAAGGTGTGATTTACCTGACCAAAACCGATCAACAGTTCGTACAGGAATACGTAGTCAACAAAAAAGGTTGGCTTTAAAACAAAAATGCCCGCCCCTTCTTTAAGGGGCGGGCATTTTCTATTTTCGACTAGGCCGTGTAGGATTCGAACCTACGACCCCAGGATTAAAAGTCCCGTGCTCTACCAACTGAGCTAACGACCCATTCTCGGCGTTCGCCGATTTCGGGTGCCTCCGCAAAAGGCCCGTTCCATATTAGCAAAGACATGAGGTGGTGCGCAAGGTAAAATTTATTTATGCCCTCCTCTCGACGCTTATTGCTGTTTTCACCACTCGTGGTTTTGACATTATTTTTCGTGGCGTGCGGGTGGCGCAACTGGAATTTACCGATGGACGATGAGGCGGTGTTTGCCAGTGTCGCAGCCGATTATCGCGGCCCTAGATCAAGGGTGACAGATGCCATCAATAGGACTACCGGGCGCGCCTCCTCGCCTTTTGCAGATGGGCAAGTCACTGTTGTTAGGATGCAGAACGAAGAGACTTCGCAGCCGATTTCCAAAGCTCTTCTGGAACGGCTCAAGCGAGATTATCCGAAGGCTCGTTTAGTTAGTGTTACTCAAGGGCGCATTGCCCCTGAATGCACTTTTTCTTTTGAGGACATCCAAATCATCGACCGATTTCAATCGAAATGCACGGTTCATTATGTTCTTAAGTCATCTGATAATCCTTCTACGGATGAATGGTATGAATTTTTTACGCTCTATAGATCTCCAATAAATATCAAAGATATGGAGTGGAAAATTGGGGAAGTCGTTTCTCCCACGCCAACTCCGCTCCCTTTTACTGGAATCCCCTTGCCTCCTGGAGTCTGCTTACAACAAACCTCACCATCGACCTGATGGGCAAAGGAAACTTGGCTGTAAAAACTGAGTTCGACACTCTCAAGTTGCCCTCGGCCTTGTATCTGCCCTAAAATCAATTGGTTTTTTTGACAAAACCCAATTAACAAATCATGGGTTCTTTAGTTGTAGTGGGTGCGCAATGGGGCGACGAAGGCAAGGGCCGCGTCGTTGACCTTTTGGCGGAACAGGCTGATGTCGTGGCCCGCTTTCAAGGTGGCGCCAACGCCGGACACACCATTATTGTGGACGGTACTTCCTACGTTTTGCACCTCATCCCGTCGGGAATCGTGCGGGGCAAAACGTGTTTAATCGGCAACGGGGTCGTTATCGACCTGCCGACTTTTTTCGAGGAAATCGAAACCATCGAAAAACAGGGGCTTCAAGTCGAGGGCAAGCTATTGGTCTCCGACCGCGCCCACCTCACCTTGCCCTATCATCGCTTGCTGGATGCGGCGCGCGAGGCGGACAACCGCGCGCGCAAAATCGGCACAACTCAGCGCGGCATCGGGCCAACCTATGTTGACAAGATGATGCGCATTGGCGTGCGTGTGTGCGACTTGTTCGAGCCGGACAATTTGCGCGAGAAAATCGCCGCCAACTGGGAGGAGAAAACGCATGGTCTGCGCCACTTGAGCGACGAACAGCGCCCTCATCCCGACGCTGTTCTCGAAACCTACCTCGGTTACGCCGAGAAGCTGAAACCATTCGTGGTCGATGGCTCGGTTGTTCTCAACGATGCCCGTAAAGCGGGCAAGCATGTGTTGTTCGAAGGCGCACAAGGAACCGGGTTGGACATCGACTTCGGCACCTATCCTTATGTGACCAGCTCGAATGCGACGGCGGGCGGCGCTTGCACCGGAACCGGTGTTGGGCCGACTTTCATCGACCACGTGGCCGGAATTGCCAAAGCCTACACCACCCGTGTTGGCGAAGGTCCGTTCCCGACGCTGATGGAACCGGGAATCGAAGAGTTCTGCCGTCAGGTCGGGCACGAGTTCGGCGCGACGACGGGACGCAAGCGGCTTTGCGGTTGGTTCGATGCGCCACTGGTGCAACACGCGGCTCGTGTGAACGGGCTGGGTTCGCTCATCATCACCAAATTGGACGTGTTCGACCAGTTTGAAGAAGTGAAATTGTGCGTGGGCTACACCAACAGCGAAGGGAAATCGGTTGCATTTCCAGCTTCGCTGGCGGATTTGGCGAAATGCACTCCGGTTTATGAGACGTTCCCCGGCTGGAATACCTCGACCGAAGGCGCGCGTTCGATGGACGACCTGCCCGCCAACGCTCAGGCTTACCTGAAGCGCGTGGAAGAGGTCGCAGGCGTGCCGATTTCGCTGGTTTCGGTTTCGCCTTCGCGCGAAAGCTTTATCTTGCTCGACGAAAGGCTGCTTTCTTACGCCTACTAAATCTCGCGAAGATGCGAAGCCGCAACATTAGTTTTGTTGCGGCTTCGTGCATTTGTGGGCACTGAATTTATGGTTTCTGAATACGAGAAGGATATTGAGGCGCTGGTGCGCAAGCATTCGGAGCAGCCAACGGGTAATATCATTTTTTACGGCTCCAGTTCGATTCGGCTGTGGCCTTCGCTGAAACGCGAATTTCCCGAAGTCACGATTGAAAATTGGGGGTTCGGCGGCGCGACCCTGTGGGAGTGCGACCTGTTTTTTGAGCGCGCTATCGTGCCTCGTCAGCCGCGCGGCATCGTGTTTTATGGAGGCGACAACGACTTGGCGAAGGGGCGGACACCGACGCAGGTGTGGGAAGCACTACGCGATATGTTGGACAAGCGCGACGCCCACTTGCCGGGAGTGCCGTTTGCTTTTGGGGCACTGAAAAATGCGCCATCGCGCGCAGAATTAGTTGAGCAAGTAGAGCAAACCAACGAATGGTGCCAGCGCGAGTTGGCATCGCGGGAGAACTGCGAGTGGCTGGACTGGTATGACGCGATGCTGGATGAAAAAGGAGAACCACGCGGCGAGTTGTATCTCAGCGACCAGTTGCATCTTTCGCGCAAGGGATACGACCTATGGAATTCGGTGCTGAAGCGCGATTTACACTGGCTGACTTCGTAAGGGGCATTGTGCCAAAATAAGCGACGTGTTTCGTCGATTCTCCCCTGCTCGGCTGGTTACTGCGCTCGTTATTGTGGTGTTGTGGGCTGTTGTGCTGTCGGACACAGAGGGGCGTGAGACGGTGCGCCAGCAGTTGCATAACTCGCTTATGCCCTCCTCACTCAAATATGACTACAGTTGGTTTGATGAGACGCGCGCAGAGGAGCGCATCGTTCGTGTTGCGAGGGATGAGCATAAGAAGACTCGTCATCTCGTAGAGCGATTTCCAGATGATGCGGCGCTTTTAGCGATTTATGTGCGCAGGAGTAACGCTTTTCGGAATTTCCATCGTGAGGGGCCTTTACTCTCGCAGTTTGATGCATGGTCGGTGCAAATTCGCGAAGTCCCTCCGGTTCTGCCACCGGGAATGGGGATGGCAATGCCGCCGGGCATATCCGGGGGGAGTCAATCGGTTTCTCCTACAGCGAAAGAAACGCAAGAGATATTGCGTCTGATTGCGCGTGGGCAAAGATTAGAGCCGCAAAACACGTACTGGGATTGGATGGAAATGGCGGCGCTTTCGTCGGCTGGCCGGCAGAACGAGCTTCCTCGCATAGTGAAGCGCGCGGTATTGAAGAGTGATTGGGATGACCATGTAGCAGATGACATGCGTGCCCGAACATTATGGAATGAGCGCCGACAGTCGATGTTCACTCCGGCAGCGAAAACCTTTGGCTATGGAGGGGTGCTTCTGCATCATCTTTCTATCATCCGTAATGCTACACGCGCTGTGGCTCAGCAGGTTATGGGTCTGCGCCTGCAAGAGCGGGACGATGAGGCATTGCAATTGGGGCTGCAAACCGTGAGGTTGGCACGCATCATTCGTCTCAAAGCGAATCTTCCCATCACTTCGATTTCCGCTGCCTCTTACGAGCGGATTATGATTCGGAGCGCTCGTGTTCCTTTAAAAAAACGTGTTAAGCAGCCCCTTCCATTGCCTACTTCTCTGTTGGCGAAAAATCCCGAATCGTTGTTGTTTCTGGCACAGCAGCGCTCACCGGATGCCGCCAGAGAGATCGCGAGTGAATGGGGTCGACTCAATAATTGGGGGCTAAATTCGGTGTCTGGTTTATATGGTGGGCTGATTTCTCGTGAGTCATTGGAACAAGTCGCATGGACAGCGAGAGCAGCGAATTATGCGATGATGGTTGCGCCAGCAGCTGCGATAATATGGCTCCTCTTGATGCTCGTGGGATGGCGTTGGAACATTGCATCGGTCCCCACTTCAAAATGGATAAGTGCGACGGCAGTGCTGTTGCCAGTTGGCCTGTGGGCATTTGACCGGATAATACGAGCGATTGCAGTGCGCACAAACCCTAACGGCACTTTCTTTGAATGGGTCGCTTATAAATACCCAGAAGCAGTGCTAATTCATCCAAGTCTGCTTTTAGGGCGTTCCGGTTTAATTTGGAGTGTGGTTGCTGTGTGGCTAGGGTTATTTGCTTTTTATGCGGCATTCGCCCCACACCGAAGAACGCCAAAGCAACGGGAACAAAAGCCTGAAGACGAAAGCCATCCCATCGATATGTTGTGGAATGGGTTCAAATGGCTACTGGGTTGGCGAGGGCAAATGGCCTCTGTATGGATATTGGCACTTACCCTCGTTGCAGCGACCATGCTCAGCTCACCCGAAGAATCGAATAATGTTGCACGTAATTTATTCGTGGCAGTTCTATCGCTTTGTGTATGGCCTGTAGCTGTTGGGATTCGTCAGATGGTGATTTTCCTTAGGACGGGGCAACGCACATCGGCTCCGACCCAATTTATCGCGGCGTGGCGCTCATCGCTCGGTAGTTTTGTAGTGGTGATGTTGGTGGCGCTTCCTGTGTTGATATGGGCACAGAGTCGGTTTGAGCGTGATTTTAATCGGCATTTTGCGCCGATTGAGCGGGGGCAGATGGTGGCGGTTATGCAAAAACAACGGGGGATTCCAATGGAGTGAGTCGCTATGAGAAAATAAGCGGCGTGTTTCGACGCATCTCCCCTTTTCAGTTGATTTTTGCGGTGCTGGTCGTGGCGTTGTGGGGCGCTGTACTCTTTGACCGAGATGCTCGCCAATTGGCCTATCGGCACGGGCGGTTTGCGATGGGGCCACGCTCATTTAATTTCACGCTGCCGTTTGAGCCGACTGAGCGCGTCGATTTGCAGATGGTGGATGCGCAGGAGAATAGAGACAAGAAAAAGTTTAGGGCGCTTGTTGAGGCGAACCCGCATGATGCGGCCCTGCTGGCGATTTACATCCGCAGCAACGATATGATGCCCAAAGCGTATCTTCGGCGGGATGGGCCGCTGGCGTCGGTGTACCCCAATTGGTCGGTGCAGGTCGAACCTCCTCCCTCTCGGCCGAGAGAGATTATTGCCAACCTTCCTCAAGAAAAACTCCAATTGGTAGATACAAAGGGGTATTTGAACTTGGTGGCGCGGGGGCGAAACTTGGAGCCGCAGAATAGTTACTGGGATTGGATGGAGATGGTAGCGCTAATCGAGGCAAGACGCGAACGCGAGTTGGATGCGATTGCTCATCGGGCGGCTAGGAAGTTGATTTTCGATGACCACACGGGGGAAGAAATGCGGGCGCGACTGGCTTATCTCAATCGGCAGAAGCTGGCTTTTGAACCGAATAACACGGTGATGGTAGTTTCAGCGGTGCTGCTTCCCCACCTATCAGCAATTACGAATGCGTCTCGGTTTCTGGCGCAGCGAGTAATGGGGCAGCGATTGGAAGGGCACAATAAAGAAGCACTGAGTTTGGGATTGGATGGGATGCGTTTAGCTCGCCAGATACGTTTACAAGCGACGTGGCCTATCACTTCGATTGTTGGAGGGCGATGCGAGCGAATGTTTATCGAGAAGGCGCAGGTACGTTTGGGGCCAGTAGCGCCTTTACCTCCGGCGACTTCACCACTTTCGGTTCTCGCTTCATCGCCGACTAGTCTTCTCTATCTGGCGAGGGCGAAATCTCCCAAAGCGGCCACCGAAATTGCCACCGAATGGCAGCGTATTGGGCGTTGGGCGGTTAGTTCGCCCCTGTTGTTTGGAGGCTTGGTTACACGTCGCACGATATTAGGGATTGGCTGGACGACACGCGCGACCAGTGTTCTGGCCGCCTCGCTCCCTATTGCATTTTTGGCATGGGCTATTCTCGTTGGAATAGGGCGAAAGGGGACGCCCGCAGAGATGGATTTTTCGCCTCGCCTCGTGTACTGGGGAGTGGGGTGGAGCTTGCTGTTCTTTGTGGCTTTTTTAGTCTGTGAGTGGTTGGCACAAGTACAGTCGGCAGAGATAGAGGAATGGCTCGTTTTCTACCACTCTCTGCTGAGAAATTCAAGGCCGGTATGGGGAGGGGTAACGCTCTGGCTGTTGTGGTTGGCGCTATGGCGGCGTCCTCAGCCCAAATCGTTGAGCATCGCTTCTCGGCAACGTATCGAGGATTGGGAGGCACCACTGGCGGAGACACTTCCTCTGCGTTTGATGGAGTGGGCTTGGAACACATTGAAGTGGGGAATAAGAGTCGTTTTGCCGATGGCGATAGGGATGTGCTTTATCGGAGGCATTTGCGTCACGCTATTGGAGTGGCCGGACAACTCGGAGGATGCGGCGCAGAAGCCGTTATGGGACTGGGAGCATTTGTTGTGGCTGTTTGTTCTGTTGGCGGTATTACCGACAGCATGTGTATGGCTGCGCGAGATATGGCACCGAAAGAGGAAGAGGGAACGGCTGGGGGCACCGCAGATTTTCGTGGGGCGGGCACAGAGACTTTTGAGTGGGTACTTATTGCTGGCGTTGGTTGCTCTGCCGCTATCTGTATGGGCGCAGAGTCGGTACGAGCGCGATTTTAAGCGCGAGGTGGCGCCCATCATTCAAGGAAAAATGATACCAGTGATGCGGAAGATGCGCGGATTACCGATGCAGTGATTAACTGCGCGAACAAATTGTGAAAAAGCCACTCCTCTTCTGTTTAGTTCTCTGGGTCGTTTTGTTGGTGTTGCCGTGGACTCATGGGCGAGCGTTGCTCGATTGGCGCGGGGCTACCATCGAGCAATTGAGCGGCGATAAGCCGGAGTGGGCGCCACTTGATGTGGTGTACGCGCCAGAACAGGACATGTATTCGATAACGAACCCACAGGAGGAGGCAACCCCAGTTCCAGATGTGGTTAAAGTGGGCGAACTGCGCGTCGCGCCGCAATTCGCGGCCATCGCACGGGATTCAAGTGACCGCGATGTGTTGGTGTGGTGCGCACTTTCGGCAACGGACCCCAAAGATAGCGCGCACAATATCGTGGTTCTAGAGCGGCGTTTTCCCAATAACCCGATGATGCTGGCATGGAAGTGCGGGGCACAAATGCAAAACCTGAACATGACAACGCGCGTGTCGGGGCCTCTCACCTCTCCCTTCTCCTACTGGTCGGTGCAGAGGGCAATGCAAACACCAGGTTATGAAGCCTTCAAAATTGCTCCCAAGGATAAGCCTCAATGGGCGGCGATGCTGGCGGACATCCATCGGGGGCAGAAAATGGAGTCGAACAACGGGTTCTGGTGGTGGATGGAAGCGATGGCCTTGCTGGGGGCGCGACGCGATGAGGAAGTGTGGTCGGTGCTGAAAGCGGGCAGTTCCAAGCCAGAGTACAACGACTACAGCAAAGATAAAATGATGGCGCTGCGGAGCGCTCACCTCAAGACACAGTGGACTATTCCCGTTATTTATCTAGTGAATGGGGATGCTACCAGAGGCTCATACATATTTTATAGTCGATGGCGTGAGGTAGCTCGTCAGGTGTGCGAAAACATAATGGGGGCACGACTCGCGGGCCGCGATAAAGTAGCAATCGAAGGCGGACGCGATCTGATGCTGATGGGAAGTCTGGTGCGGCGTTCGGGAGATGATATTTCGACTTTGGTGGGGATTGCGATTGAAGCAATAACCTTACAGAACGCCATTCTCCCATCGGCGACAACGACAAAACGATTGGCGACGGGGGCCAGTGTGCAAGCATTCGCGGGGCATCCACGCTCGTTGCTTCGCTATGCGAACGAGCTGAATCGCAAGGACATCGCACTTCAAATTAGCAAGGAATGGGCAGCAGTAGGGAAAGCCCGGCGGACTGTGGCAGCCAAAACCAAAGGGGCGCTTGCCTCTGGGACAAGATTCGTTGATGGCCTCAACGATACGACTGTCGCCTGGGCAGCGGGAAGTCAGAATACAGGCGCCTTACTGGTTCAAACACTTCCAATTCCGCTATTGATGCTTGCGGTTCTGTCACTGCTACTGCTCAGGGCGAGAAAGCGCGACGAAGCATTCACGCTTCCAACGTGGAAGCGCGGGCTGGGTTGGAGCGCCTTCGCTTTGGTGGTATTACTCGCGGGGCAAGCCTTGTTCGCTCAACTGGTGTGGGATAGTATGGGAATCAGCTATCCGGGTTTCGACTTCATGCTACCGCGTATGCTGCTCACGCTGCCGCTGTGGGCGTTCGCGTTTGCAACCTGTGTCGCGTTCGCAGGGGCTGTGTGGGGGACAGTAGTGGCATCAAGGCGGGCGCGTGGCGATGCCTCGATGTGGGAAAGCCTGAAAGGGCTACTAAGCACAACGGATGAGCGTACTGGGACGCTTAATTTGACCCCTATCCTGCAACTGATTGCCATTATGGGGATGTGGGGTCTATTTATCGGGGCGTTGGGGGCGTGGTTTTATTATCCGCAGGAGGGCGTTATCAGTCGCCAGGAAACGGAGACGTGGCACACACAATATCCGGCGGGAGCGTTGGCCTTGTTTTGTTTGGCCGCTATCATCCCGGCACTTTTCTTTCGGGATAGAAATCGGAGGATCGGAACTTACTTTTGGAGCTGGCTACGAGTCGGGCAGCGATTTTTGGTGGCCCATGTGGTGGTGGCGACGGTGCTTTATTTGTTGATAGCTATCAATGGCGCCTTTTGGGCGGCACGATTCGATGCGGAGTGGGTTAAGGCCAATACACCTCGGACTGGCAAAGTTGGGGGGTAGGTGCTTTGCCGAGCGAATAGGCGAGGCCATAAGTCCGCGCTGCGGACAACGTGCCCTGACACTGTCGGCCTCTTGTAGATGAACTGTCGAGATGAGCGATGGTGGGATGGGGCTTAGTTTTGGTGAACCGTTTAAATTAGTAACTTTGCGCTTGTGAAGAGGGTGCCTTGCCCATTGTGGCGGGGCGGCTCAGACTGCGCGCGTTCTTTGGAACCACAACCTATCATGGCACAGGACACTATTCTTGGCGTCGGCATTATCGGCGGCGGCGGCATCGCTCAAGGCGTTCACATTCCCGGTTATCAAAAGCTCAGCAACGTCAAAGTTATTGGCGTTTCCGACCCGTTCGAGGGCGCTCGTGCAGCTTGTAAAACCAAATTCGGCATCGAGAACGTTTACGCAGATTTCGAAGAGATGCTGGCGAACCCCGAAATCCAGGCTGTTTCGGTAACGACGCCCAACTTCCTCCATGCGGAGGCGACCATCAAAGCGCTTCGCGCCGGAAAGCACGTTCTGTGCGAGAAACCGCTCGCGATGAACGCCGAAGAGGGACAGGCAATGGTGGACGCGGCTCGCGAAACGGGCAACAAACTGATGTGCGGTTACAACTACCGCTTCACCCCCGAAGTGCAGACGTTGAAAAAGTTCGCTGAAGCGGGCGAATTTGGCGACATGTACTTCGCGCGCACCATCGCAATGCGCCGTCGCGGCATCCCCGGCTGGGGCATGTTCATCTCGAAAGAAAAGAATGGCGGCGGCCCATTGATCGACATAGGCGTTCACATGCTCGATTCGACGATGCACGTGATGGGCTTCCCCAAGCCAGTGAAGGTGTTCGGCCAGACCTTCCAGAAGTTCGGCAAGCGCAGCGACGTAACCGGCTTGATGGGCCAGTGGGACTACAAGAACTTCACCGTTGAGGATTTCGCAGCGGCGCAGATTTTGTTCGAGAACGGCGCTTCGTTGCACCTCGAAAGCTCGTTCGTGGCCGAACAGGAAGAAGCCGACAAAATGAGCTTCCAAGTCTTCGGCGACAAGGGCGGACTTTCGTACAACCCACTGAAAATGCACACCGAGAAGTACGGCACCCTACTCGACATCACTCCGGCTTATTTGCCGAAGAACGTGCAGTCACACCACAAAGAAATCGAGTCGTTCGTGGATTCGGTTATCAACGACAAGCCGGTTTACACACCGGGCGAACAGGCGCTTGAGATCACCAAGATCATCGACGCCATCTACAAATCGGGCGAGACAGGCGAAGCTGTCACTTTGTAAGCGTTAGTTGCTTGCAAACACGCAAAAGCGCGAAGAGTTTTGACTCTTCGCGCTTTTGTTTTTGGGATTTGGGATGAGCGGCCTGAAAGTAACCCAGATATAGGAACGCGGAGGTTGGCTGGCCGCAGGGCTGAAGCCCGCGCTTCTGGGCCTTCGGCCACCTGCCCTCCTTCGAGGGCACAGCAGGGGCGCTAACGCGCACTGGAATAACGAACTATGTTTGATAAGTCCGGCATCTTGGGCATTGCCACAAGTGTGCTCCCTGCGAACTACGCTTTAGGCGTGGTCGCCCTGGAATACGGGGTAGTCGGTGGTGAGATAGAACTTGAAAGTGGAGCTTTCGGGGACCTGAGCCAAAATGACTTGTCCGTTTCGAGTCTTGAAATTGTATTGGACGAGGAACCAGTTGGCGCTGTCTTCATCGTCGCTGGACTGACACATCTCGATGGCGAAGGGCGATTTTTCGCGCCACCGGAAGTAGTGCTCGCTATCGCCTGTAATCATGGATGTGTTGATTTGTTGGGCCGTGCCGTTGGCGTAGAAATTCCACGTTGTCGTGGTCATCATATCGTAGCTGGATTCGGTTTGCCACTGACCAATGAGGTTGCAGCGGAACTTGGCTCGAAAGCCTTCTACATCGTGGGGGATGCCTCGGAAAACGCGGTCAGCTTCGATTTGCTGTTGGAAGACGGTGGCGTAGCTTTGTACGGGTGCGGCCTTAGAGCCGAGAGAGAATTTGCTCCAGAGTTTCATGGGGTTATACGTGGGGTGCGTACCTGATAGTTTCTCTTAAATCACACAACAATTACAGATGTGTTTTTATTGACAGAGTCATTCTCCATAGCAATATGATTCAATTCATGATGCGTAGGAGGCGTTCAGTGGTGTATTCGATCAATGTTAAAGCGTTGTCAAGGCACCATTCGAGTTCGCGGGGGCCATCTACAATTGAGACAGCGCTCTTGAGTCCAAGTTCGTCGAGTTGTTCACAGGAAAGGGCGATTCTTCCCCCTAGAGCAATAGTCGGGACACTTTTGGTTCGAGCGGTACGGCATACACCAGCAATGGTTTTGCCGCTGAGTGTTTGAGAGTCGAGGGAGCCTTCGCCGGTTAGCACTAAGTCGGCACCTTCCAATTTTTCGGCGAACTCGGTGGCTTGCAGGACGGCTTCGATTCCGGGCTGCATTTGGGCGTTCAGGTAGGCCACGAGGCCAAAGCCCGTGCCTCCGGCGGCGCCCGCACCGGGACGGTTTTGCAGGTCGCACCCGAAGTGCTGGGCGGTGATTTCGGCGTAGTGAGCTAGAGAGGCGTCGAGTTGAAGAACCTGTTCGGGTGTGGCGCCTTTTTGCGGCGAGAAGATGTGCGCCGCACCATTGGGACCGCAAAGTGGGTTGGTGACATCGCAGAGGGCAATGAACTGACACTTTTGTAGGCGCTGGTCGAAGAATTGGAGGTCGATGCGCGCGAGGCGAGACAAATCGCCGCCACCAGCCGGGAGAACGCAGTCGCGCTCATCGAAGAAACGCGCGCCGAGGGCGCTTAGGAGGCCCGTAGCGCCATCGGTGGTGGCGCTACCGCCCAAGCCGAGGAAGAAGCGGCGGGCGCCCGCATCGAGAGCAGCGCGGATAAGTTGACCCGTGCCAAAAGTGGAAGCACGCAGGGCGCTACGCTTTTCGGGAGGAGTCAGAGTGAGGCCGGATGCCTGGGACAGTTCAATGATGGCTGTACCATCGGGAAGGAAGCCCCAATCGGCTTCGATACTTTCATCGAGTGGGCCATGCACTCGGACGGTGCGGCGGAAACCGCCCGCTCCCAGTAGCAAGGCATCAAGGGTGCCTTCGCCACCATCGGCGAGGGGAACTTCGAGGATTTGGGCGTCAGGGATGACTTTTTGAATGCCGCGCTTCATGGCGGCGCAGACCTCGACTGCGGAGGCAGAGCCTTTGAAGGAATCGGGGGCGAGAACGATTTTCACAGGAGAAATTATTCCAAAAGAGAAAAAGGCGAGCGGAACGGGTAATTGCCTATTCCACTCGCCTTTCTTGTTGGTATCGTGCTGAATTTAGAGGCGAATTTCGGCGCCTGTGCGAGCGGATTCGTAGATGGCGTCGAGGATGCGTTGCAGGGCAAGCGACTCTTCGGGTTTGATGAAGGGTTCGGCGGTGCCTTGCAGGGCATCGATGAAGTGAGCCATGCGGTTGGGGTTGACCAGAGTGGGCAACAACGGGGCTTCTTCGGTGACCTGGCCCTGGCCGGATTCGTCGGCGTGGGTGAATTTCATGGAAGGCACGATGAGGCCACCATCGGTGCCGAAGACCTGAGTGAAGTCGGCGCCGTGTTCCATATAAGCGGCCCATGAAGCTTCGAGCAACACGGTGCGTCCGCTCTTGAGTTTGATGAGAGCAATGGCGAGATCATCGACATCGAAGGGTTTGTTGGGGTCGATTTCGCCCTTGCCCCAGTTGCCGTCGCCGATACCGCGCGGGCCGAACTGCGAGTAGGTCTGACCAGAAACGGAAGACGCTTCAAATTCGCCCATCAGGTACAAACAACGGTCGAGGGCGTGAACGCCGATGTCGTAGATGGAGCCACCGCCCGCGAATTTGGTCTGGGTGAACCAAGAACCGATACGAGGGATGCCAGATGGGCGCGTCATAGCGGTTTTAGCGTGGTAGAGGTCGCCAAGGTCGCCGCGCTCAATCATCTGTTTGGCGGTTTGTACCTGTGGGGTCATGCGGTTGTTCTGGCCGACCATGAGCAAAACACCTTGCTTTTTGGCTTCTTCGACGAGTTTGGCCGCATCGGTTGCGTTGGTCGCCATCGGCTTGTCGATCATGACGTTCTTGCCAGCTTGAAGCGCCTCAAGCGCGACGGGCGCGTGGAGGTAGTTGGGCAAAGCGATGGAGACGACGTGGATGTCGTCGCGCGCGAGAAGCTGTTTGTAGTCGGTGACGAGTTCGGGGACGTTGAACTTATCGGCGGCTTCGCGGCCACGTTCGGGCGAAACTTCGGCCAAAGCGACAACGCTTGCATCGGGATGCTTCTGGAACGACTCGATATGGTTGAGGCCGATGGCCCCGGCGCCAATGACGGCGACGTTATATGTTTGCTGGGCAGACATGGAAGCGCGCAGTTTAAGCGTCATGCTCTAAAGCAGGCGTAAAAATATCGGACTTTGCAAGGGTGAATTGCTTCTGTTTTGCGTTGCTTTTGAAACGGGCTGGACGCGCCACCAGCACTCCACAAAATTGTTTCACATAAGAGCTACTTTCTTGATTTCCGGGGCGATAATCGCTGTACTATCCTGACAACGAGGGGCGGCTTTTTCATCCTCTCCTTCAGGCGTTTATGACTCTTCGGAACAACTGCCCCGCGCGCCTTTTCACGGCGACATCCCTGCTTTTGTCGACGTCGAACTGCTTCGCTCAGGCAACTTGCCCAACTGTGCGTACGATTCCAGCGAAAAAGCCAGCGGCGCGCCGTGCCACTCCTGCACAAGCGCCAGTTCAGCGGGCGGCACAGGGAACGGTTCCCGGCCCGCTTCAAGCCGGGACGCGCATTATTTATGAAGCGGGCGATTCGGTGGTTCAGGGGGTTGGGGCACGCATGACGAAAGATGACCAGGGGAACTGGGTGGACACACGCGGCAATCGTTGGCGCGAAGACCAGCTGAAGAGTTCGGGCGGCGTGGGGTATACCGCGCTCGACATCGTGCAAGCCTCGCCCAGTTTTGTGGCTGCCGATGTACGGAATTTCCTGATTGGATTCAACAATGCGACAACATTGACTGGTGGCAGCGCAGTGACCGGAAATGGGCAGGTGTTGGGGGATTCGGGAATGAAATATTGGATTAGTCCGGCCCGACTGGCGCAGATGAAGAATGGAAAAAGCGGTGGGCATCAAGTTCGGCGCCTGCCCTACTCGGCTGGGCGAAACAGCTTTAACGCCATCAGTATTAGCGACACCACTGCGGCATCATATGCTAACGAGATTTACGACTTGAAAACGGGAATTTTGCTTTCATCGAGCCGTTCGAGCAGTGGTGGGAGCCAGTTCACGCTGGGCGCGGGCAACACAATTACCACGGGAGCGGGAGCTTCGGCTATAAGCCACTTGCGTTTCATTGGTACACGCAAGAAAGGGATGCCGTGGGCCAATTCCCCTGCGCCCAGTTGGGCGAAGGCAGGGACGCGACTTGCTTACAACGGACAAGTGCAAAACGTGATGTATAACTCTGGTTTTCCACCTGCACCACCAACCGGGGCCGCGTTTTCGTGCGTTATTCACCGCGTGGCGGGTGGCTGCGTGTTGGTGAACACAATTTCGAGTCAGGACAACGGGAGAGGGCTTCCGCCCTCCACGCTACAGTCGCCACGTGTGTATGGCACGCTTTCGTCAGGGAGTTTGTGGGTGCCTCCGGTGGCGCTACAAAAGTTACGCCCCGGTCAAATTATCGACCAAGACCAACTCACCCACTATAACCTGACTTACGCAGGAATACAGAACGGCGTCGCACTGTTCCTCGACCAGGGGACAACCGATCAGTGGGCTTACGCCTATAATCCTCAGAACGGTATGTTGGTGGGTTTCGATATTACGACCCGGCAGAATAATATGGGCGAACAGCGGCGGCAGTATCGCCTGGCGGGGTGATAGAAGCGCATCATACGCGGACACGCCTGCACCCATTTCGGCCTACACGGTTTGTATTTTCAGGTGGTTTTGAAAGGGCGCGCTCCTTCTTCTGATGAGAGTAGGTCTAAAAGGTAGAGACAGGCTTCGGCTTCGGAGTGAAATTCTCGAAGTGCAGAGCGTTCTCCTTTTTCGGCGTAGTAGACACACCAAATGTCATCTTGATCGTGAGCGAGGACGTAGCGTTCATCGGGGGGATGTTGGTCTAAGGGGTAGCTTGTAGGCTCAACATTTAATTGGCTCAGGCGTTCATTGAGTTCTTCTTTTTCCATGATTATACCTCTCGAAATAGAAAGAGACCGATGGGATTCGGGGACTTTTACTCAACGCCTTTAGCGTTGCTCACGTCTACGTCAGTCGCATTTATACAGGGGGTGTTTGCTACTTCAGTGCCTCAACATGCGAATGTGGGGGAGATAAACAAAAAACGGCGCCCTTTGTAGGGCGCCGTTTTTTGTGGTGATATGCCTTTTAGGCAAGTTCGATCATGCGGTCGAGGGCGAGTTTCGCTTCGCTGGCGATGGGTTCGGGGACGACTATCTGGTTAACGACTTTGCCTTCGAGCAGGTTGTCCATAACCCATAACAGGTGAGGGCCGTCGACTCGGTACATGGTCGAGCAGACGCAGACGTTCGGGTTGAGGCTGAGAACGGTGCGGTCGGGGTACTCCTGCGCCAAGCGGGAGACTAGGTTGATTTCGGTGCCGATAGCGAAGACATCGCCGGGTTTACCTGCCGCGATGATCTGGCGGATTTTTTCGGTCGAACCGTAGGAATCGCTGGCGAGAACGACATCGTAGGTGCATTCGGGGTGGCTGACGACGTGAACGCCGGGGTGCTGTTTGCGAATGTTACGGATGTGGATGGGCAAGAAGGTGCCGTGAACCGAGCAGTGGCCGCGCCAAAGCAAAATGGGGGCTTTTTGCAGAGCTTCGGGCGTGTTGCCGCCCATATCCTGATTTGGGTCCCAGACGAGGCAGTCGTCAAGCGAGAAGCCCATGTCGAGGACAGCCGTGTTGCGGCCCAAATGCTGGTCGGGGAAGAACAACAGTTTCTCGCCGCCCGCGCCGCCTTCTGCGACGGGAGTGAGCGCCCATTCCATAATTTTCTTGGCGTTGGAGCTGGTGCAAACCGAACCACCGTTGCGTCCGACGAAAGCTTTGAGGTTGGCCGCCGAGTTCATGTAGGTGATGGGGATGATTTTCTGACCATCACAGGCTTCGGTGAGGGCTTCCCATGCTTCTTCGACCTGGTCGATGTCGGCCATGTCGGCCATCGAGCAACCGGCGTGCAGGTCGGGCAGAATAACCTTCTGGTGTGGGGCGCTGAGGATGTCGGCGCTTTCGGCCATGAAGTGGACGCCACAGAAGATCAGGAACTCAGCTTCGGGACGAGCCGCCGCATCTTTGCAGAGCTTGAAGGAGTCGCCGCGAAAATCGGCCCAGCGGATGACTTCTTCGCGCTGGTAGTGGTGGCCCAGAATGACGAGGCGAGTGCCCAGTTTGGCTCTGGCTTCGCCGATGAGTTGGATGATTTCGTCGGGGCTGAGACGGGTATATTTTTCGGGCAACGGCACCTGCAACTGAGCGCCGCGCTCCATAGAAATATGGCCCGTGAAACCATTTTCAGTCGCGTGGATACCGCGAAACGCGGTAGCAAGTTCGCCTTGTAGTTGAAGATTAGCCATTGTAATTCTCGAAGTAGTTTCTAAAGTTTGCCTCTATCATGGGTTTGTGAAAAGATTCACAAGCCTTCGTCATTAATGGACGCCAAACTCGCGCGTGTGTTTCAAGGGATTTTTTACGACGCACCAAAAAATGCTGTAGAAGTGATGGACAAGGCGGAATTGCACAAAATCGCCTTGAAATCGGATCATACCACGTGCCAACCTCTGGGCAACGAGCGCTCGTTCATGTGGATCGACATAACACAACCTTCGGATGAGAAGTTGGAGATGCTGAGTGAACGCTTCAAGCTCGACCCTCAGATTCTGGAAGATTTGAAGGGGCGCGAAGGGCGCCCGAAGTTACACGACTACGACGACTACATCTACATCATTTTTCATGCGATTACCCTCGACCCCGACCCTGACCACGAGGGCAAGCACGAAATCAACACGCACGAAATCGACTGTCTGCTGGGCGGCGACTGGATTATCACCATCCACGACGACCCGATGCCCAAATTCGACACACTTGCGACGCGCTGGAAACGGCGCCCCGAATGGATGAGAAATGGTGCGGGCAACTTGTTGTATGAGTTGATGGACGCGGTGCTGGACGATTACTTTCCCATTCTCGACAGGCTGGACGAGAAAATCGACTCTTTTGAAGACCGCTTATATGGGGCGGGCGAGAGCGATGATGATTCGGGGGATGGAAAGCTATCGAGCGAGATTTTCGCGCTGAAGCGGGCGCTGTTGGAAGTGCGCCACATCGCGGGGCCAACGCGCGATGTCGCCAACATTCTGTTGAGGCGCGACGCCGAAGAAGGCGGCAAGCACTTCGCAGCGTTTCAGGACTTGTACGACCACTCATCGCGCATCGTGGAAAACATCGACACCTACCGCGATATTCTTTCGGGAGCGCTGGACGCATACCTCGCCATTGAATCGAACCGCATGAACGCGGTGATGAAGCGGCTGACGGCGTACTCGATTATCTTGCTGCTTCCGACGCTGATCGCGGGCATTTATGGGATGAACTTCGATGACATGCCCAAGCAACATGGATTCTGGGGTTCGCTCGGCGCCATGGGCATCATCGTCGGCAGCTTGCTGGTGTATTTCAAGTGGCGCAAGTGGATGTAGCACATATTCCCCGAATGAATTCGGGGACTACAAGCCGCTTAGCGACAACTGTTCGCCTTCGCGAACAACAGAATGATCTGGCAATCGAGTTTGCTATTGATGGGGAATTGAGGGAGGGCGAACACGAGGTTCGCCCCAACATTAGAGATAGGGGACATTAGCGGTGAAAATCGGGCAAATTATTCCTCCATATGGGGACATTGAAGTTTGCTGGGCTTCGGAAATTACAACACGGCGATAAGGTCGCGATTCTTTCGCCGTCATATGCTGCGCCGGGGCGTTGGCCGCATATTTACGAGTTGGGTATCAAGCGTTTGTGGGAGGATTTTGGGCTTGAAGGGGTGGCGTATCCGACGACTTTTAAGCTGGGCGCCTCGAAGCAGGAGCGGAGTGCCGACCTCATCGCGGCGTTTGAGAACCCAGAAATAAAGGGCATCATCGCGACGCTGGGTGGGGATGACCAGGTGACTTACGTTAAACATTTGCCTGATGCACCGTTTCGCGATAATCCCAAACCTTACTTTGGCTATAGCGACAACACGCACCTGATGAACCATCTGTGGTTGAATGGGGTGCCATCTTATTATGGTGGTGCGCTCTTCACGGAGTTTGCGCGCACTCCGCGCATGGATGAATTTACCGTAGGGTATTTGAAGAAGGCGCTTTTTGAAGGCGGCGAAGCGGAGCTTTCGGCTTCCGACACATTCAATGATGTTGGAGTGGGGTGGGACAGCCCGAACAATCTCACCCAGGAGAAATTCTATGAGCCGAGCGAGGGATGGCAGTGGGATGAAAAGGGCGGCTTATTTGAGGGCTTTACATGGGGAGGGTGTTTGGAGTCGATTGATGAAATTTTGCGTCATGGCGGGCGACTCCCTACCCTTCAGCAATTCGAGGAAGTGATTTTGATCACCGAGACTTCGGAAGAGATTCCTGCGCATGAATATGTCCGCCGCGTTTATCGGGCGCTGGGTGAGCGCGGCATTCTTGGCCGGATTCAAGGTTTGTTGGTGGGCAGACCCAAAGCGTGGGAATTTGGCAGGGAACATTCGCCCGATGAAAAGACGAGGTATCGCGAGGAACAACGCCAGACGATTTTGGCGATTGTGCGCGAGTACAACGACTCTATTCCGGTCGTTCAGAACATGGATTTCGGGCATACCAATCCGCAAATTTGCCTACCGCATGGGTTTAGGGCGCGCATTGATGGGGACAAGAGGAAAGTTAAGGTGGTTTTTTGATAGATGGGGAAGCAAATAGGGGGCGAACACGAACTTCATGTTCGCCCTTAATAGAGACCGATAACATCGGCGGGGTTAATTAGGATTGGCGAAGGCGAAGGTGCGGGCTTCGCGGTCGTAGCCGTATTGCAGCAGGACTGTTTTGGCAGTGACATTTTCGGGAATGGGCCAGTAGAAACGGACGCGAATTTCTTCGCCGGGGGCGAGTTGAGTGGAAGATTCTTCGTCGCGCGAGGCTTTGAGCATTGAGGTGGTGTAGGCAGTTTTTTCACCGTCAGCATCTTTCAAATCGGCTCGGAAATATGAGTAAGAAGCGTTGACCGATTTCTTACTGCCGTTGCGGATGGTGAAGGTGGCGAAGCAGTATTTTTGGCCTGTGCCGGGTTCGCGTCCGCCCATTTTTTCGGTGGAATATTCGATTTTTTCGAGACGGGCATCGAAAGGATCGGAAACGGGGTAGAACACGCCCGTTTTGGCGGCGACCAATTTGAGGGCGGTTGCGCCGCTGTTATCGGTGGGGTCGGCGTAGGGCGCGACTAGCTTTTTTGCGATGGAGCGCAAATCGTAGCGGATAATGGGCGCCTTGGTTTCGTAGATATGGCCGACGATGAGTTTGGGCACGGCACCGAAAGCAGCGACACGAATGATGGTGTAAGCGTCGATTTTTTGGCCGGGGTTGAGTTGCAGACCGACTGATTCGGAGGTGACTTCGCGCGCTAACTCGTTGATGTATTTGCGTGTGACGCCACTTGAATCTATGGCGATGAAAGACAGGTAGTTCGAGCTGAAATGGAATGACTTGGCGGTTGGGTTGTGGGCAGTGAAGTGGAGAACCAACAACTTTTCGTCGCCTTTGGGAAAAATTGTTTGAGTGCCGACGTTGAGACGGTTGACCGTGTATTCAGCGCTTTTGAGGGTGAAGTTGAACGGCATGTCTTTGCCAAGGGTGAAGGTTTGCCCCAGCCCGCCCTCGTAACCTACCAACTGGGTGGTGCCCATTACTTCGCGGATGAGGCGCGGTGTGGGTTTGGCGGGCGCTGCTTTTGGGGCGGCGGTTTTAGCTTTGAGAGCTGTCTTTTTAGGGATGGCGTGGACGAAAGAGGAGCCTGTTGCAAACAGAGCGATGAGAGCGAATTGGCGAGTGAAGTTCATGGTTTCTCGGAGTGAGCAGCGCGATGTGCTGCCGTCGATGGGAGAAATTGTAGAAAGACACTCTGAAAAATCCCTGACGCCACAGTCTGAAAAGGTGAGTTTTTAGGGCATCCAGAGCATGGAATTACTGACAAACTCGCGTCTCCTGACTTATGCGCGCCCTTCGCTTGTGCTTGATTGCCACTCCACTACTCGCCACGACATCGGCTTCGGCCCAGACAGTGGCTAAATTTCCGTTCTCATTGCCGTGGAATGATGCGACGCAGACGGTGATTTCTGCCGCCGATTTGAATCCGGCTCCGATAACGAACGCGCAGCGAGTCGAGATAAAGAACGGGCACTTTTTCGATACGACGGGGCGGAGGGTGCGATTTTTGGGAACGAATGTGGTGGGGTCGGCCAACTTCTCTCAGCCCGCCGATGCGCTTTCGTTCGCGACTCGATTGCATAAGTTGGGTATCAACTGCGTCCGGTTACATCACATGGATGCGGCGTGGGCGAACCCGAATATCTTTGGCGCCGACCGCGACAACTGGAAAGAATCGAATGCGCAGGTTTCGCCCAAAAGCCTTGAGGCGCTCGATTTTACGGTTGCCCAGTTGAAGAAGAACGGGGTGTACGTGAATTTGAATCTGCATGTAGCGCGTTCGCCAGTAGTGGCGGATGGGTTTCCTGATGCCGATAAATTGCCGGAGATGGGGAAGGTGTTGGCGTACTTCGACCCGCAATTTATCGCGATGCAGAAGGAGTACGCGCGCCAAATTCTGAATCATCGCAACCAATTCACCGGGCAGAAATGGGCCGACGACCCAGTTGTGGCACTGGTCGAGTTGAACAATGAGGACACACTGGTCGGCCAAGCATGGTCGGGGCAGTTGCAGGGCTTGCCAGCGCGCTATCGGACGACGGTGCAGGATGGCTGGAACAGGTTTCTGAAGGCACGCTATGCCAGCACAGCCGAGCTTCGCAAAGCGTGGAATGCGCCCGCTGATTTGAATACGGCCCCCAATGTACTTACTAACGGCCAATTCGCGGACGGGACACAGGGCTGGTCGCTGGAAACGCAGGATAAGGCGGAGGGGCAAATTTCGGTCGTCGAGCTTCAGAACGCGCCCGCTAATGGGCCGACTGGGCGCGCGCTACACGTTCAAATCGGGCAGATACCGGACGCGAGCTGGAAATTGCAATTGCACCAAACGGGGCTGGATTTAAAAGCGAACTCGTTTTACACGCTCGGTTACTGGGTTCGCGCCGACAAAGCGCGCAAGGCGAGCAGCTATTTCGCGCTTGATCAGGATCCGTGGTCGCAAGTGGGAGGGCAGGCAGCGCTCCAGCTTACGCCGGAATGGCAGTACGTGCGCGTGGTGTTTAGGGCGGGGGCGACGGTGCCCAATCACTCGCGACTTTCGTTTGCGCTAGGAGATGCTACGGACAGCGTCGAAATCGCGGATGTGCATCTTTCGGTGGGCGACCAGGCTCTCTTGCCAGCTTCGCAAAACCTCGAAGAGAACACGATTGATTTGCCGCCAACGCACGGCAGTTCGGCGGGACAGGGGCGCGACTGGATAGATTATTTGATGACCATCGAGTCGGCGTATGTCTCGACGATGCGCGACACGATTCGCAACGAGTGCGGCTATAAGGGACCGATTACCTGTTCGCAGGAAAGCTATGGCGGTTTCGGCGGAGTGGCGCGTGAAGCGGCGAGCGAGTGGACGGATATGCACGCCTACTGGCAGCATCCCGACTTTCCGGGACAGGCGTGGGACTCGAAGAACTGGCGCATCGGCAACAAGCCGATGCTGAATGATGCCAGAGGCGGGACGTTGGCGGAACTGGCCCCATATCGGATTGAGGGCAAGCCATTCACGGTTTCGGAGTACAACCATCCGGCCCCCAACGACTTCGCCAGCGAGACGGTACCCGTGATATTGAGCTACGCAGCGATGCAGGATTGGGACGGCATCTTCTTGTTTTCGTGGAATGGCGACGGCAAGAACTGGAATGCCGATAAGATTCGCGGCTTCTTCGACATGGACTCCGACCCGAACAAGACCGTGTTCATCCCCTTGATGGCGCGCGCTTTTTTGAGCGGCGGCATGAGTCCGGTGCCCGCGCAGACGACGCTCACGGTGGCGCAGAGCGCGCTGGCGGATTTAACAGCCCAGAATAGCTCTTTCTGGGACAGTGTGCCCTCCCTGTGGAGAAGCCAGGGTTTGGGTCTGACGGACATTTTGAACTCGCGCGTCGCGATGCGGCTATCGCCGACTGGGGCCGCGCCGAAATTGGAAAGAGTGGGGCCGCGTTCGGCACGGACGGGCAACCCTTCGTTCAACTGGGAATCGGTGGGTGGCAACGGGCGTTTGCTGGTCGATTCGCCTTCGGTTAAGGCAACAGTGGGCTATGTGGGTGGCAATTTCTGGCCGCTGGGGGCGCTGTCGGTTGAGAATGCCGCTTCGTCGAACGGCTGGATGAGCCTTGTGGTTGTGGCGCGCGATGGCAAGCCGCTGGAGAAGTCGAACTCGATTCTGGTGGGCGCGCTGAACCGCGCCGAGAACTCGGAGATGACTTGGAATGCCGAGCGCACCTCGGTTGGAGATGGCTGGGGCAAGGGGCCGACTCTGCTGGAAACCCCATCGGCGACGCTCGATTTACAAACTTCGGCGCCAAGTGCGGGTGTGTGGAAATTGGATGCAACGGGCAAACGCACCGGGACCATCACATCGGAGTTGAAGAATGGGCATTTGCGATTTAGCATCGCTCCCGGCGACCAAACGCCGTGGTATGAAATCGCGCTGACTGCGCCTTTGGCAGCACCAATAAAGAAGCCATAGAAATATCAAAGCCCGCTCCCAATGGGGGCGGGCTTTGCAGGTTAGGCAGATGTGGGTTTGTTTTTGGGTTTGGCGGCGCCTATGAATGGCTTTTCGAATAGCTGGTAGAAACCGTAGGCCAGCAGAGTGATGAGGGGCATATAGAGCAGTGTCATGCCGATGTAAGTCACCGCACGGGGCAAATCCAAGGTCTCGACACGATTTATAATGATGTCTTGAATGGGCATGTGGATGAGGTAGAGCGAATAGGAGAAGGAACCGATGAACACCAATGGACGCCAGCTGAGAACCTTCACGAACTTCGAAGGACGTGCTTCGCGAGTAGCCCAAGTACCATGCAATAAGAAACAAAATGTTGCGGCGCCGAACATGATGTCAGACAACTGATACCAACCTACTTGTCCTTTGACGGCGTAGATTGTGAACCAGTCGAAGCCTGGAACCAGTCGAATCACGAGGTACATGCCCAGGGTGAGAGCGATACCAAGCCATACCCACGGAATGCGCTTCATCCAAGCAGCAGGTGCGAGACTCCACTTGGCCGCGACCATACCGAAAGCGAATAGAATGACGAACCAAGGGCAACCTTTGGCAATGGAAGGGAACGGCAGCACTAGAATGGCTGCCAGAAGAATGGATACGACGACTAGAACGGCATCGCCAAATCGCTTCCAGATGGGCAAGAACAGATAGGGGAAAACGAAGTAAATCTGCCACTCGGTGGCAATACTCCAAAGAGTGCCGTTGTAGTCGTAGATGTCATTCCACGAGAGGTTATGTAACAACAACAGGTGCAAGGCCCATCCCTGTGGAGAGACGATTTCCGTGGCAGGATGCTTAAAAAAAATCCAGCCCACGGCAAGGATAAGCGCAGCCATGACCAACGCGGCATAGTAGGGTGGCAGGATACGGCGGGCGCGGCGCTTAAAAAATGGTATCATGCCGCCACGCAGCGTGCCGTTATCACGCAGAACGGGCAGCATCAAACAATAACCCGACAACACGATGAAAACTGAAACCGCGTAGTGCCCTTGATAGAACATTTGCACAATTTCACGAGGGCGCCACCCAAACCCCGTGTGGGGCACACCAACAGCAGCCAACAGATGGTTATGGACGACGTAGAGCGCCATGAGGGCACGGATGCCATCGAGATAGGGCAGATGCAAACGTGCTTTGGTTACCGAAGCAACCGTCGGATCGGCATTTTGCGCAAGCATCTGGGCGCCCGAAGCGGTGGAGTGGCGCTCCGATTCTGGTAGGGAGCGATCTAAATCCGATGGGGTCGAAGAAAGCATGAATAGGAACAACACGCCGCACTCGAAATTTGTCTCGGCGCGAAAGCGTGTGTCAGTTTGAACGTTCTGAAAAAACGCCGTTGCTCACGAATCGAATGCAAGTGCATTGTATGTCAGACAAATGAGAAAAGCACCACGACCAAATGATCGTGGCGCTTTTATGTCAATGCGTCGGTGGCTTAAACGAAGCGACGGACTTCGACGGGTAAGCCGGATTCCATGCTTTCGTTGGCAGCGAGGGTAACGGCCAGGGTTTGGGCGCCGCTGCGGTAGTCGGACAAGATTTTCGACTGATCGCCGCTTTGGATAGCGGCGATGAAGGCATGGTCGCCGTTGCCCAACTGGTCGGACCAGGACTGGTCGCCCTTGACTTCGCCTTTACCGGTGTCTTTGGAGTTCCAGTGACCAGAGTCGGAGTTGCTCCAGGCGTTGAAGCCACGGCCTTTAATGGTGAGATCGACTTTGGAGTCGCCTTCGACTTCGCCGATGCAGCCCGTGGAGATGAAGCCAACGGCGCCGGAATCGAAGATGAGGTTGGTAATCGAGGCGTCGGTGATGTCGTAATTCTCGATTTCGGTCATCGAGCCAGTGGTTGCGCTCGAATAGACGGTTTTGACTTCGCCCGCGAAGTAGCGCGCCAAATCGACGATATGGGTGGCCTGTTCGACCAACTGCCCGCCGGACAAAGCCAACTGACGCCACCACGGAGCGCCAACAAAACCGCCATCCCAATAACCCTGCACAAGCGAGATTTTGCGGCCATCAAGGAAGCTTTTGACGCCCTGCGAACCAGCGCCGTAACGCCAGTGGTAGCCCACCGAGTTAATGACGGGTGTTTTCTCGATTTGCTCAAGAACGCGCGCACAGGCGTCGAGTTCGAGGTGAACAGGTTTCTCGATATAGAACGGAAGTCCGGCTTTGGCCAGATCGAGTTCGATTTCGCCGTGAACGCCTGGAATCAGGCAGACGTAGACGCCGTCGAGCTTTTCGTTTTCGAGAAGTTGTTTGTAGTCTGTGTAGACAGAGGCGCCAAATTTTTCGCCTACGCTTTGGGCACGGTCGGCGAAAGCATCGCACACAGCGCTGATTTTGACGCCGTCGATGGCATCGAGGTTGTTCAGGTGCGGTTGCGCGACGCCGCCCACGCCGATGAAGCCGATTTTGAGTTCGCTCATGGTGTTGTTGGAAAGTCCGCGCCCAAGGTTAACCTCTTTAGGAGTTGGGCGTCCAACTAATTTTTTATGTTCACTACCGGTTTAGTTTCAGTGACGTTCCGTGCGCTAACGCCCCATCAAGTCGTGGACTTATGCGCTTCATTCAAATTGATGAATATAGAGTGGGGCGGCGACATCCATGTCCCACCCGGCGATGTGGCCCGCGCACGCGAAGTGGCGGCCCTGACACGCGATGCAGGGCTTAAAACGCTGTGTTACGGCTCGTATTATCGCTGTGGAGGCGAGGAACAGAATTTCGAGGCGATTTTGGAATCGGCGATTGAATTGGATGCAAAGAGCATTCGAGTGTGGGCAGGAGGAGGCGAGTCGGAGGAAATTTTTCCGCGCGTATCAGAGGATTTGGAGCGCATTTCTTCACTGGCGAACGCGCAAAGTCGTGAGGTGGTGCTGGAATTTCATGGCGGCACACTCACCCATCACGGCGTCGATGCGCGGAAGTTACTCGACGCGGGGCAAGGGGCGTTTCAATCGTTGTGGCAACCGCTTCGCCGCACAGTGGGGAATGAGCACATCGAGGAGAACCTGAACGAACTGCGCCTGGTTGCGCCGTTTTTAAGGCACGTTCATGTCTACGAATGGCATGAGACGCCGTCGGGAAGAGAATCGCTTTCGCTGCAAGGCTCGAAGCAATGGCCGCGCTATATCGAGGAGTTGCGCACTTTGGATTTGGAAGTGCCGTTGATGCTGGAATTTGTGCCGGGAGATGATCCCGACGTTCTGACACGCGAAGCAGCGGCACTGCATGAAATGTGTGGAGTTTGAAGGCCCTACTCGCTAGTGATTGGCGTTGAGGATGAGGCGCGTTTTGCCATTTACCCAAATGGCGCGGCCGTGAGGTAAATCGAGGCCGAAGCGCCCGCCCAATGCGCACGTAATTTGGCGGGCCGGAATCATGAGAGTACGATGGCTACTGCCGTCCGAAATCCAAAATGTTCCATTAGGGGCGAGGGGCCAGAGGGAACTACGTCTTGTCGCGCCTTTGGCGGATATGAAAGCTCGTTTCCTCCCATTAGTCAGGATGACGCCACGCCGCTTTTCGTCCCATTTCGGGGCGAAGGCGTTGGCCGCAACCCACAAGCGCCCCTGCAACAAAATGCAATCGGCGGTGCCATTCCCCCTCACGACTGGCAGAGGCGGAGAACCGGGAAAGTCGAAGGAAGTTGGTGTGTAGCGCGGCTTCGCATTTGTTGAAAATGAACCCCAGTTCGGTTTTATAAGTAGGTTGTTGGGGAATACGGGGTAGTAGTAGAGGTCGAAGTCTTTTTGGGCCTGCCAGTGAGTCCAACGAAAACGGAGGTGGTTGGCGCGTCGCCATTGTTGGGGGCTTGGCGGCATTTGGTCGGGCCTTTGACGTATCAGATAAGAACCGCGCGGCAAGTCGACATCCAACACGCTTTCTTCGACTTCGCCGCGCCAGTTGCCACCAGTGAATTGATAGGAAACCCACAATTCGCCATCCGAGGCGCCACCGCCACTGGAAGAGATGTAGCTCACTCTCACACGGCGGGTTTGACCACGTTTAAAGCGAACTGTTTTTACCCACAAGGCGTTACAAACCTCATCCCGCACAGGACGGCGTTTAACGGAAACGCGGTTTCCATCGACCCAACTGCGAAAATGAGTTAGAGTGGGGCGAACGCGAAAATCGGCTAATGGCTCAGGGCCTTCGGCATCGACACCGTATTGCGATTCTGGAAAGCCCATCTGAACCGTCGTAGACCCGCCATGATTGCGAAATACAAAATCGGCGACGGTTAGAAAACTGTCTTCACCTAGCGCTTGAATACGGACATGCTCGCGCACCATTTGAATTTGGCTGTGCTGCCCTCGCACCATACGCCAACGCCCTCCGATACCGGATGCGTTAGCGTCGTTGGCCGAACAACATCTTACAGAAAATGCGAGGGCTACCACGGAGACAATTACTTTTATGATATTATAATTAGCCACTCGTTAGCTTTATCACAAAGGGTGCAGGAAAACAAGAAAAAGGGCGCACGATGTGCGCCCTTTTTGGGATTGTATTGGCCCCTACCCAGCCTTTGGGCGCCCACGCCTGCAAGCGGGAGAAGAGCCACTCACCGAATTCGCGAAGTATTTTGGCGTGTGTGGCTCCATCTCGCGGACACGGCAGGCCATGTCCCTACCAACCGAATTGTTCGAGCCTCTCACGGATATGACCTGTCATTCTCCAATAATTAGACAGAGGACCATTAGGGGGTGAAGCGGAGGCCTATGCTGCCAGTCGAGCGGCCATCGAACGATTCGGTTCCGGCACGCAGTTGCAGGTTGGGGGTCAAGTTGTAACCGCCGTACAAGTTGAAGCTGGCGTGGTTGGGGTCGTAGACGTTGCCTTCGAGGGCGAAGCGGCCACGGCGCAGTTCGACTCCGGCGCCGAGTTTGGAGCGGTAGACGCCGTAACGGAGCGCGACATCAGGCCGCAGATACTGTCCGGTCTGAGCAGTGATGTTGTTGGTTTCGCCGACACCATCGAGACCCAGGCGGAAAGGGGCGCCGAGCAGTTCGGTCTCGAAGCCCAAATCTCCGAAAGTACGGGCACCGTTGGGGCCTTTGCCTTTATCGAAGAGTTGGCGAGCGGTGAAAGTAGCGCCCGTGGTGCTGAAAGCGGTGGGCGTCGAGCTGACGCCCGTTGCGCCCGCGCCTTCAGGGTCGGCGGTTTGCTTGGGCTTCTTGCCGCCCAGAAGCGAGTTGACGCGCTCGGCAGCGGAACGGGTGGCGGCGAGGGTGCCAGCCAAATTCTCGGCGGCGCCTTTGACGTTGGTTTGCAAGGCGGGGTCGCCGACGAGGCCGCTCAAGCCAGCCGAAACTTTTTCCAGATTGGATGCGCTGGCGTTCAGGCTGGTGAAGAGGCCACGCTTGGTGCCATCGGGACTATCGCCGAGGGCGCCTTTGAGGCCAGAAGCTGTATCGCGGAGCGCTTCGGCGCTTTCGCGCAGGGCAGTAAGGGTGCCCGTCAGGTTCTGGGACATCGTGGGATCGCTGGCGAGGTTTTTCAATCCTGCCGTCGCAACTTCGATGTTTTCGCTGGCACGACGCAGGTTTTGGAAGACCAGTTGCGAGTTCTCTTTGAAGCCGCCCGCTTTCAAAACGTAGCTGAGCGTTTCGGTGAGGCCCGCGACGTTGGCCGAGGCGGTGTTCAGATTGCCGACTAAGACGTTGAGTTGCTTGCGGTTATCGCTGAACAGGCCATTGATGTTGCTGCGCACATCGCCGATGATTTGCTGACCACCCTTGGACAGTCCACCGAAGCCACGCGAAGCGACTTCAATGTTATGAGCGGCGCGCGCGGCGTTGGCCGAGGCAACTTCAGCGTTGGCCAAGGTCTGTTGCAACGAACGCTGGCCACGCGGATCGCCCAAACCAAAGCGGAATCCCTGCGGGCCGAAGCTCTTGGCAGCGGCGACAGTAAGTTTCGCTGTATCGTTGGTGAGCCTTGTGACGCCATCAAGCGTCGCCGATAACTTCTGCTGGTTCTGGTAGTTCAGAACCCCCTTGTTAAGCCGGTCGAGGGTGATGTTGAAGTTTGCGAGGGTTTGCGTCAGTTGGCGCGCGGTTTCTTCGCTGGAGGCAGCACCCAATAAACCACCCGATGCTTTGGCGGGGATGATCTGGCTGGGGTCGTTGGGCTGATAAACCGGGTCCTGAGGCGAGTAAGCTCCGCGAATATCGAGATAGGTTGCGCCAACCAGACTCGAACTTTGTATCGTGTAGCGATAGGAGCGCAACAAACGGAAAACCGGGTTGGAACGACGCACCTCGATAGTGAGAACAGGATTTTGCGTGTCAGGGTCGAAACCGACTTCAGAAATCTGGCCGATTTTCACACCCTTCAAGCGCACTTCGTTGCCCTGAGTAATTTGCGCTGGTTCGTTGAGGCGTACGTAATATTTGTCTGCGCCCAACCCCAGGCCACGCAGATAAAAATAGCCGAATATACAAACGGCCACACCGATCAAAAATACAATGCCGACTTTAATTTCGTTGGCGTACCGCATGAGGAATGGGAATTGGCAAGTCAGAAATGCGATGTAGAAATCCGCATTTTCAACCAGCACTCCACATTAAAGCATATCGGGCCGCCTTTAACTGCGCTCGAAACGGCATGAGAGCGAACCCAATCGCACGTCCTGTCCGATGGGAATCGGTGTGGGGATATAGGCTTGCAAGCGCGTTTCGCCGATGAAGGTGCCGTTAGTGGAGCCTAAATCGGTCAATATCCAGCGACCACCGCGTAGTTCAAGGCGCGCGTGGTGCGACGAAACGCTGGATTCGGCAAAGACGATATTATTATCGGACGCACGCCCCAGCGAATATTTTCCGCTTTCGATGGAAACCGGGGAATCGCCATCTGCCCACTTCCAACGTAGCGAGGGCAAGGGTTTAGGGGCGGCAGGTGGTGGCGGCGGCGTTGGTGGTAACGGGGGTTGGAAGCCGGGCAAATCGGTGATTGCCGTGGGGGCAAGGCCGGGTTCGGTAATTGGCATACCGGGAACAGGAAATGGCAGCGGCGCGTTGACAGCAGGTGACGAGGTGCCGCGTTCGAGGTGCAGGGTGATGTTGGCCTTGCCGAAGGCGCGGCTATCGCCATCGCCAAGCGGTTCGTGGCGCCCATCGGGCCACGAAATGAACGCGGCTCCGCTTTGAAAGCCGTAGCGCGCCGCTACGGGTTCGATGGCGGGGACAAAGGCGCGACAGGAACGGTCGCTGCCAACAGCGACGGGGCTTTCGCCAAGCGCCAAATCGTAGGAATCGACGGGGCCAAAGGAGACCGAAATCCATGCGCTGCGTGCGGCGACTTCGGCCAGGGCGATCATGAGGCCAACTCCGGCGCCAATCGCCATAGCACCCGCCCAACGGCCAGCCACGTCGCCACCCAAGCGCGCGCCGATGGTGAAGGCGACGGCTCCGATGATGCCGCCGGAAGCGCCGCCGAGCAGAATGGGAAAGCGGCGCACATTGGGAAGCGACCACGCGAGCGCTGCGCCCGCGCTGACGCCCAATAGCGACCATCCCAGTAAACGGCCCAGAGCGAGGGCGGCTTTCCCCTCACTGGCTAAAATCGCGAAGGTGCCCTGCCCTGTCGCTCCGGCAAGCGCTCCCAGAGCGATTCCTGTGACGACGGCGACTGCGTCCATTTTGCCCAGCCGAGCGCGCGTCAAGCGGGCCTGAGCCAACACCAGCGCTAGGGCCAGCATACCGCCGAGAATGGCGTTCCAGCCACTGAGACGCCAGAGCGCACGGCCATCATCGACGTTCTTTTGAACACCCGACGAGATGAGTTGGGTAGTTCCGGTTTCGCGGAGAACCACTTCGGCGCGCACAAAGGCTTCGTCGAAAGTGCCCTGTGAGGTTTGGAAGACCAACTGGGGCGAGCCGGTTAATTTCTCCAGAAAATCGGTATCGGCTCCTATCGAGCCAATGGCGACGAGCTTGACGCCCTCGCCCTTTAAAGCGTCGGCAGCGTTTTTGGCTTCGGTTTCGCCACCTAACCCCAAAAACCCAGTGCCCGATGGGGCGCCATCGGTGAAGAGCAGGACGTTGGCTTTTTCTCCGCCCACGTTGCCAGCGATGGAGTTGACAGCACGATTGCGGAGCACGCCCCCCGCTTCCTGAAGACCTAAGTCCATGCGTGTCAAACCATCGACTTGCAGGGAATCAAGTGCGGTTGAGAGGGCGGCCTTATCGCGCGTCAGGGGCGAATCGGTGCGCACGTTGGAACCGAAATCGACAACTGCGATACGGGTGCGCGTGGTGTCCTGGCGATTGACGTAGGCTTTGGACGCCTTTTTGACTTCTTCGAGCGAACCGCCTTCCATGCTGCTTGAGGTGTCGATAACCAACACCACCGCCTGAGGCGGTGGTGTTGGTTATCGACACCTCAAGCAGCATGGAAGGCGGTTCGCTCGAAGA
>SDZD01000162.1 GCA_004172935.1 bacterium
AGCACGTGAACAATGGACGCGTGCCACCCTCCGTGCGCATCGAGTAGTCACCAGCGGTGTGTGACCGGTGACCGCGTTGTGTGACTGCACTCCAACACGCACCCGCCCACAGCAGGATGCGCACAACAGCTCCATGACCCGCGCCACACGCACAATGTGCAGCAGCAGCGGCAGCAGCGTGGCGCCATCCGCGTCCGCCCCGCCTCTACATGCGCACCCCACGCCTATCTATCAACAAGCGCACGCACATGGCGTGGGGCCACCGGCACATGCAGCATGCAGTGGTGTCCACCCGTGCTGGTTGGTGGCTTCCTTGTTCGCGCGCGCCCTCAGCCAGCAGTGCGCACACGCACACACGCGGCGTGGCACCTTGGCTCACGGCGGCAACGTGCAACGTTGCATCACCCGCCGCCGCCGCCGCGCGGTCACTGCCTCCTTGTTCGCGCCTGCCTCCAGCAGTACACACGCGCTCGCACTTTACGGACTCCACGCAACCAACCTCGCATGCCTTGTACAACGGTGTGGCGGCACCGCTGGCCTTCGCCTCTCGCTCCGCGCCACTACACAGCAGAGAGCGCACGCATGCCGCACGTACGAGGCTGCAAGCAAAGTGCAGCGGCGTGTGTGGGGTGGTGGCACCATGCGCGGTGACTGCTGAGGTGCCGCTCGCACCCACGCCCACGCCCGCCAACAAACCCACGCATGCATCCTGCCCAGCGCTGCTGGCAGCGCGCAGCGACGTGGCACCGCTGCTGGTTGCCGCGCATCCACCTGTGCACCTGCCACCGCCAGAAGCAGCAGCAGCAGCATGAACGGCTGGTTGCCCGCCCCGCCCCAGCTGCCACATGCAATGGAGTGCATCCACAGCCATCCCACGCATGCACGCTGGCAGGTGCAATGTGCGCTGCCTCGTGGCTATCGCCACCTTTCCCCCAGCGCTGCGATGTGCACGGTGCTGAAGTGTGTGAGGCGCGAGCGCGCTGCCAAATGAGGTGGCGCCACGATGTGGTGTGTGACCGCACAGCAGTGCCGCATGCAGCGCAGCGCAGCGCATCATGCTCGTCAGCGTCCAACGCATCCGTGCGCGCACCACCGCAGCCAGCAGCAGCAGCAGCAGTTCCACCACATGTGCGTACCCTGTCCGTGCAGCGGCGTGCAGCGGCGTGCAGCGGCATGGCTCGCGCCCTGCTGGCTGGCTGCCTCAATATTGGCGCCCGCACCCAACATCCGCGTCACTTTCAGCCGTCCCCCGCGCCCACGCCCGCTGCGCAAAGCAACGCAATGTCCATCTCCCTGTGTGCGAGGTCATGGTGCACATGGCAAGGTGGCGGTGGAGGGGGGTGCGGTCAAGCTGAGGCTGGCGAAGGTAGAGCGTGGCGCAGGTGGAGGGCTGCGTGCGTGCGTACGTGCGTGCGTGCGTGCGTGCACGCAATGTGTGTGCTTGTGTGAGGCAGCGCAGCGGCCAGGGTGCGCGTGCAAGCGTGTGTGTGCGTTTGTGCATGGGCTGCTTGTTTTGGGAACTTGTTGTTCCCGTTGTGTGCCGTGTTGCTTGACCAATTCTTTTGTTCAGTCGCCAGCCACGCACACACCGCCAAGCACTCACGCGCAAACACACGTACACTCACACACACGCACACGCACACGAAGCTGCACGCACGGCTACATTGCGTGGCTTGCGTACACATGCGCGTGTGTGCGGGTGCGGGTGCTCTCACCGGCCACATGGGCGCACAATGCACGCACGCACGCACGCACGCACCGCACACTGTGCATTGCCGCAGGTAGCGGGCCACGCACAGCACGCCCGCGGGGCTGGTAACCGGCGTGGGTGCGTGGGCGTGCGCGTGTACCTGCGGGCATGTGCGTGTGCATCACGTTCACCTGTAATCGGTCGTCCACGCAGCACATGCGCGCACGCACGAATGCCGACCGTGTGTCACGCGGCGGGT
>SDZD01000163.1 GCA_004172935.1 bacterium
GTGACGCGTCTAAATACGACTCGGCCTTCTCCTCGTCCTCAATGTCGTGCGCCAGATTCTGGATAAATTCCTTGGTCTTGGTTTTCATATCGCAGCCGATGAAAAGCCTAACGCCCGCGGTAAGCCGCGCCGGAGCACGAAGTGCGGAGGGTACCCACAAGCGCAGCTTGTGGGCGTCGGCTTGACCAAACAGTTAGGCTGGTGGCAAATGCGCCGATGGGGAAACTAAGTCCGCTCAAGTGGATGCTCCTGAAGAATTGCGTTTGATATGAAGAGAAGACCAAACTCCTTGGTCTCAAACATCAATCCTGGCTCGCAAACGTTCCACTCCTGCTGTTGAACCTTACTTTGAATCAACTCGCTCACCAGCGCCTTCACGTTTTCTGAAGGAATGAATACGCGATCATTCTTGTTGATGATTGAGCCATCGACATAGCGTGGCGCATCAAGCCCTTGGCGCTCAAGAAAGGTACAAGTGGCAGAGTTCAGTTGATCGTCTTCAATGATGAGGTAATGCACTTGGCCAGCGTCGTCGCGAAAGGCCACGGTGGTTTTGTTGAAGACGAAGTAGCTTTGCCATGAAAGCCCATGGCTTTCCAGCATTGCAATGATGTCGCTTTCTTTGTGCTTCGCCATTAAGAGCCTAACGCTACAGGTAAGCCGCACCGGAGTGCGCAGCACGCAGGGAACCTACAAGCGAAGCTTGTAGGTGTCGGCTTGACCGCAAAGTTAGGCTGGTGCGAGAAGGAACAGCCGGCGAAGGCAAACCTTGCCCGGTGGATGCGCGACCAGTCAGGCTGAGGAAAGAAGAGCGAGACATTTCAAATTCAAGCATTGATTGACGTTGCCTTTGGAGATGGTCGATCCGTTGACTTTAGGCGCCTGTTGCGTAGTAGTAGGCTGCGCATTTTGCTTGATCACTTATATAACGCCAAGAAAGCAGTATTTTTGTGTTGTCTTCTACGACTAGAGCAAGCTGACACGCAACGTGCTGTTTGATTATGTATTCATGGCGACCGTCCTTTAGGTCCGCTGAGCGCAAAACAATGGGCGGGTACACTTCAAACGGCTTCCCCACGGCTCCATTCCACCAGTTCTCGAACATGATTTTTCGTTGTTCGGGTGTTGCGTTAATCCATGCTTGATTTGCTGCGCAGCCACTTAAAAGTATGGTCGCAAGGAAAATCTTTGTGAAAGCTAATTTCATACGAGAGCCTAACGCCCGCGTTAACAGGCGGCTGCCAGCGTAGCTGGTAGACGTCCTGTTGAACAACCAGTTAGGCCGCTGCGCGAAGGCACATTGAAATTTGACGCGTTACTCATAGCTTTGAAACGTAATTACGTCCTCGTGATGGAGCTCGCATACCCAGCTCTTGCTTTCGTCTAAAGCGAGCATGGCGAAATCCACGGACCAAGCGAATGCATCCCAGTACTTAACCAATATTTTCCATTCGGTGGCGACGATCGCTTCGTCATAGACGAGATAGATATTTGTGGAGTAGGGTACGCCTCTTTGATGCAGCCATTCCCTGGTTGCCTGAATATCTTGCGTGCTACGCCACGAGTCGGAAGTGCTGAGCATCTCTGTTCGCTGGAAGTTGCCAGTCGCTGAGGCGGAATACCCCGGGACATCTTTAAGTAGTTCACGCCCAAGCTCAACCGCTTTAATGCCGAAGACTGCCGCAATCCGCTCGGCGTGAGGCTCCGGTAGTGGGAGGTAGCTCTCTCCCGTGAAAATACGCCCCTGCTCTTTCTCCGACAGAGCAGACCAAGCTCTAAGGTCTTCGCTTTGATGGCTCATAGAGGCCTAACGCCCGCGTTAAGAGGCGGCTGCCAGCGAAGCTGGTAGACGTCCTGTTGAACAACCAGTTAGGCCGGTGCGCGAAGTGGAAGAGGGCTTGAGTCCGCCCGCCCTTGCCGTGAATTTAACTGCAAACCGCATA
>SDZD01000164.1 GCA_004172935.1 bacterium
GCCTCGCCTTCTCCAAGAGCCTCTTCATGCACATCGTCGTGCTGAGAATCTACCTCCATGACTACAATCACAGTCAAGCCCGCACATACACAAAAACTCACCCTAGTTGACCACCACCCTCCTGTTCTGCTTCCGTCAAGCGCTCTTTGTTATCCATCACTCTCCATTGTCACCCATGACTAAACCCCAGCGCAACCCCCCGATTTTGAGTGGCGCACACAAGCAACTCAGGTGCTCAAATGGCTCGTTCCATCAAGACAAACTTTCCCCCATCAACAGGCGGGAAATCTCATCAACACCATTCAAGTAGAGGGCAATCAACACCACGAACGACTTCAAATTATCAGGCTCCTTTATATGCCGCCCGCTCTGGCAATCGCTGGTTGGAGCCTTTTTTCCTATAGCGACGGCATCCATTTCCTTGATCCCAGTTGGGACGCCATCGCCTTTTCTACCTTCGTCGTGTTGCTGGCTTTCTTTCTCCTGATCCCACTGGTACTACTCCCTCCGTCGTGGACGGGTAGGGCAATGACCGACTATGAAAGGCATCTTGCCCCCATCTCCTCCGCTGGCCTTGCCTTCGCATGGCTACTGCTCCTCATTGGCTTTCTAACCATCAACTGGCAATGGTCGTTTACTCGCTAAAAATGCCAGAAAATTTCCGCGCTACACACTCAGAAGACTATGACGGAGCAGATTTTGGAGTTAAGGGTATAAAATGAACCACTACAACCTAACCCAGCGCAAGTTGGGTGGTTTTAATGTAATGACCGTAAAATACCACCCATGTTTTCACTGGTCGACATCCTCCGCGCCCGAATCGGGCAACATATCACAGTCACACGTATCGAAAGTCGGCTGATGGTGTTCTTCGCCAAAGGCTCCCACACCCTGACCAACGTTGGCATTGATGTCATAGAAACCACCTCCCCGACAGGCGAGAAGTTCTACTACCCAATTACCCACATAATAGAAGTACGCGGCTAAACAGCCGCCCTGGAGAAGTGAGCAGAGCCGCTTTAGCGCCCCGTTAGCAGTGGCTTCCATGCCTTCGCGACTTCTAGCCCTTCGGCCAAACCGTACTCATAGTGCGGGAGCACGAAGGAGATGCGGTACTTCTCCGAGCCGATACGAAAGTTGACGCCGCCCCCGAAATACTGCCACGGATAAGTCAAATCCATTACCTCGGAAAAGGGCACATCGAACACGCTCTTCTTGTTATCATCATCGACGAACGACAGCCTCCCCTTAGAAAGCGTCAACGTGCCTGCCTTACTCCCATGAATCCCAATCAATATCCAAGCCGAACTGCTGTGAAAAACGTCCTGTGCCATAAGCCTCAACTGATTATAACTTGCCCCTTATGCCAGTTGTTCTCGCCAATTCGCAGATACACAAAAAGGGGCGAATGGGAATTGGGAATTGCAGAGAGACTTCGAGTTCCGACAAGCTAACTGGTCAGTGAAAACGGGCCTCTCTGTGTGGATGGTTTACCCCCACAGAGAACCTATCTTGAATGAGGCCGCTTCAATCAACAACATACAGCGAGTGCACGAACTCATCGAAAGAATCAGCGACGAAGTAAATATCCTCCCAATTTAGCCAAAGGTAAATTGCCCCTGGTTGCCGCCCACCAAGAGACAAATACACCTGATTGCCTCCCATATCAATGGCGATTCCCACCAGTTCGCGCGGCGGGTCGTCAACCTCTGTTCCATCTTCTGCCAGATACAGCACCTCCTTCATGGTCGGAACGGCTTCGATCTCAATCGTATTTGTGCCCAATTCGAGTTCTTCTCTCGTTTGATGGGACATAATAGACGTCTTTCATAAGTCGTAATCTGCTAAAGATGCGAAAAGAAGGAGTGTCTCGTCTGCGTGAGTGGGAGTTTGTGCGTTTAGTGGGTGTGAGTCGTGAGGTGTATGAGGCGAT
>SDZD01000165.1 GCA_004172935.1 bacterium
GTCCTTGCGTCCCGACTTCTTATTCTCTTTCTTCAAAAACTCCGCCCGTTTGTTGCCCACTTCCATCAACTCTTTCTGGATGGCCGCACGCTCCTTCTGCTTCTTCGCCAGAAACGCCTTCTTCTTATCCAGCATCATCGAGCGCATCTCGGCGGGCAATTCCTCGTTGGGAATCTTGGCGAGGTCAAACCCCGGCTGCTTGCTCTTGTCCACTAAATCCCACTGTGCGTTCTGATACTGGCTGCTGGCTTTCGCCATCGCCCGTGATGCATTGGAATAACCGCCTCCATATCTCATTGCATTGGAATCCTGCGCCTTCTGATTCGCTGACGCCGCCTCTCCCATTTTTCCATAGGGCACGTAAGTCGCGTTCAATTTGACGTTCAGCTCTTCGATCTTTTTATCGAATGGCGTCGGCACCATCACCGAACCGCCATTGGCGGCAATCTCCAGGTATTTGCCGCCCCCCAGCGATGAGAATTGCTTCCACGTGTCCTGTCCGCCCGAACTCCCGCAATAAATCGCGTTCACGAAAATACCCTTCTCTTTGGCGCGTGGCGCCGCCAGTCGAAAATCAATCGGCCCCTGTTGGGCGGTCTCATTGCCTACCACATACAGTGAACGAAGCGAGGGCACTTGCAATTGCTGTGAACTCCAACTCATATCGGCCACCGCCTTTTGAATCGCCTCGCCGACATACTCCTGGCTCCATCCCTCGTCCCTGAAACTCGACAGGTGTTCGTAAACCGTGTCGAGGTCGCCCGACAAATCGTACACCCGATACGAATTGCTCGCGTTACCATAGGCAATCAGCCCAATTCGTAGTTGCGGCGTTGGCTTGGCCTTGCCCGCCTCGTTCACAATGTCCCAGATTTTCTGCTTCGCGGTCTCAATCACACCGCCCATCGAACCAGAACAATCAATCGCAAACACGATGTCGATAGGAGGTTTCTGCTTCGCCGAAGAAGCCTGACGCGGCGCAGCCTGTACCGAAGCCACACTCCCACAACCAACCAAAACACCAGCAAGGAAAAGAGGTAACTTACGCATGATTTTTAGAACAAGGTGTGGTATTTTTGTGTTGCAGGAATTCTAACGAAGTAGATGTTCGTCACTTTAATAAAGAGCGCGCGAAGCGCCCGTGCTTTGTTCGCGAAGGCGAACAGTTGTCCGTGAAACGGACTTGTAGCCCTCGAATTCATTCGGGGGAGTAAAACGACCATGACGACCCTCACCGAAAAACAGACCCAGATAGCCCGCTTCTATGCCGATAACGGTTACTACGTCTATCCCGATGCCCTCTCGCCCGCCGAGGTGCAGCAACTCCGCGACGAAACCACACGCATCTGTGCCGGAGAATTGGGGACAATCGGAGGCAAAGGCGTTAGCACTCGTCTCGAAGGCGAAACCGACGACGAACTTTTGCGCCGTTTTCTATGCATCCATTTCCCCCACAAAATCTCCGCTTTGATGTTCGACACCCTCGCTCACCCGGCTATCGTCGAAACCCTGACTGCCTGTGTCTCCCCCAACGTCAAAGCCATGCAGTCCATGCTTTTCATCAAAGCCGCCGGTAAACCCGGTCAGGCATGGCATCAAGATGAAGACTATATTCCCACCCGCGACCGCTCGTTAGTCGGAGCCTGGATTGCCCTCGACGATGCCACCATCAAAAATGGTTGCCTGTGGATAATCCCCGGCTCCCACAAACCCGGCGTCTTGTGGGACCAGGGCTGGCACGCCGATAAGCGTTTCGACTGCTCATGGGAAAGCCAAAACTTCCCCTATTCCGACGCCGACTCAGTCCCTGTCGAAGTCAAAGCCGGAGCAATTGTCTTTTTCAACGGTTACACCCTTCATCGCTCACTCCCCAACGTTGCCACCTCTGGCTATCGCCGCGCCCTCGTCAACCACT
>SDZD01000064.1 GCA_004172935.1 bacterium
TTGCAAAAACTGTTTGATCATGATGATTTTTGTGTGTCTATCCTTGTAAATTTGCGCGTGGTTCGGGAGTTCTAGAGTTGAGTTGGCTTCGTTTTGCCCCCGGCCTCATCTCGTCCGTTTCTCTCGACCTTGCTGATTACTATCTAGAAACATTTTTGCCATTTAAAATAAAAATAAAAAAAGCCAACCCGCAGGGGCTGGCTTTTGGTTTCGAGGTGAACTTATTAGCTCATAACTGGTTCTGCCTTTTCGGTTTGCGGCTGAGTTGGTTGTGGTTCTTCGTCATCATGAGCCACAAGAGCAGTTGTTGGTCGTCCTGATGGTTGCGTCTGTTCATGCAGAGCGGCTACACCGGGTTCCGTCACTCTCAGCATTTCGGGCGAGATTTCGGGGGACGCTTCGTATACCGCATCAAGAAGCACATCCAAAATGCCATTTTCGCGTGCGAGCGCGATGGCACGATTGGTGATGATGTCGCCGATGTTTAAAATCACGCTATCGTCATTTGCCAACAATAAGCGAGTTGTGGGGCGTCCCAGAGCATGATTGATTTTGCGGAGTTCGGCGCCTTCGTCCATCTGCGACTTCCTTTCCTGAGCGCTGCCCGTAAGGCCCGCGAATTTCTCCTTGATGGTGCCCAAAACATTGCTGGCAGAGGTTTTGGCTGTGGCGAACGCATCCTGTGTGGTTGCAGAGGCCGAACTTACGCTTTCTGAGGCTGTGCCCAAGCCCGCCGAGGTGATGATTTCGTTTTCTTTGCCAAAGATGCGGGCCTTCTCCAGAATTTCCGGTGTGATAATCATGCCAGCGGCGATTAGTGTCGAGCCATTAGGCAAGTCCACGTCGCGTCCGGCTGGTTGCCCGATAGCTTTTTCGGCGAGGCTTTCCTGTGTATCGGAAATGCGAGCATCAAGGGCGCTCGCCTGATTATTAATCGCTGTCTGGGCGCTGTCGAGTTGGCCTTTGGCGGCGTCGACTACGCCCGCTGTGGTGGTGGCGCCTACAGCCAACAATAACTGATGCAAGATGCCGTTTTGCTCGGCTTTGTCGGCGGTTTCCTGGGTGATGATTTCGCCCTGACTTACCAATAGCGCTCCGTATGCAGGGACAGCTGCGAGTTTGGTTTCCTCGGAGATGTCCGAACTCTCGGCTAACGTGGTTTCAGTTATTGTGGGGGCGGGAAGGGCTACATCGCGCCCCGCTGTTTTGCCCACTACAAAGGCTTTTTGTTGCTCGACGGAGGCCGAGGCCAAGCTGTCGTAGGTATCGGCGGCTTTATCTTTAGCACTGCCATAGACGCCGCGTAAACCGCCTGGTTCTTGTGTTGCCTGACGCTCAAATTCGTCGGCTACCACTGGGGCAGCGAGTAGGACATCCTGACCGACGCGCAAATCTTCGGTGTGGTCGGCGGCGATGTAGCGCTTGCCGCTCATGGTATCGGAGATGAAGCCCCCCGACACCTCGTAGCCTACAGTTCTTCCTGTGGCCTCATCGAGATAGATTTCGGCGAAGGTGCCGATGTCTCGCCCATCGTCGGTGACGATGCGTGTTCCTGACAGATGGGCCTCGCGATCCATAACTTCCTGAAGTCGGCTATGGGCGGCGGGGTTGACGACCGAGTCGTCGCCTTTGACCATGACTGCGTCTTTGCCGATGGAGAGGATTTCTTCCCACGGTACGACTTGAGCGGAGCCGATGCCCAGAAAGCCGCGCTCTTTGAGTATCAGACCGAGGCAAGCGTCGGCATCATGGTCGAAAACAAGGTCTAACACTTTGCCTAATGACCTGGCGCTTTCTTGAGATATAACTTGCAGCCCTAAGATGGAATGTCCTTTTCGCATAATATTTTCCTTATATACAATCGCTAGATGGCCTAACTATCGGCACAAAATGCGGTTCACGTGCCAGATGTAAGGCGAAGACGTTAATCAACGCCTTCGCCTTACATTAATTCGGTCATATTTACGGTGTAGGGGTCTTGTTTGTGGTCACCGAGCGTTTTTCTGTGCCATTTGGCAGCATCTCTTTGCGGTAAGTGGTGACCGTCCTACCCGATTTGATGGTTTTTTCGCGGGCGATGATGGCGCCGGGTTCGTTGCTGGTAGCTGTTATGGTGCTATCCATTTTTCCTGTGCCTGTCGCTGCAGCCGTGTTGGCTGTTGGTGTGTTATCAGCGACAGCGTTAGTGCTGGCCGAGTTACCCATTGCGCTTTGGTCTGCGGCGCTGTTGGCTTCTGTGCCCACCGCCGAATTTGCTCCCTCTGCGACGCTATTATCGGCTGCGGCATTAGGATTCGCCTCCATCGCCGAATTGGTATCGGTGGCGACATTGCCTTCCGCGCTATTAGTTGCGGCTCCGTTGGTCAAATTATCGGCTGCGCCATTGGCCTCGGTCGCCGCATTATCAGCGGCGCCATTGCTTGCAGAATTTGTTTCCGTGCCACTCGTAGGTGAAGTGGGGACTGGGCCTTCTGGTGGCAATGTTACTGGGGTGCGGTTGGCCAAGTAGTAGTAGCCACCTGCGATTAATGCTGCCAACACCAGCACAGCCACGATGAGTGGGGCTGGTGATTTCTTTTCGCCGTCGAGTCGTGCCATGATAGAAATATTCCTTTTGCGAGAATGACACGTTGTTATGCAGGAGCAATGCCAACGGAAAAAATAAAATTTATGGGAGGGGACTGGTGGATAAACAAAAATCGCCGCTGATTTATAAATCAGCGGCGATTTGAAGTTACTGGGGAGGGAGGGTTCGAACCTCCGAATGCCGGATCCAAAGACCGGTGCCTTACCACTTGGCTACACCCCAATAATGTTGGACTCTTTAATTCTAGCCACTCTGTCCAATCCTGTCAACACCTTATTATGCCTGGCATAAAAGGCGGAATCTTTGTACCTTGAAAAAGACAACAACTAAAGTTATGCCCTCCGCCTTGCCCCCCTCTGACGAATTGCAGCGCTTAGAGGCTCTGAACCGCTATGATATTCTCGACTCGATCCCCGAAACCGAGTACGATGATCTAGCAACGCTGGCCGCCTCGATTTGTGGTGCTCCCATTTCGCTCGTTTCTCTCGTTGATACTGAACGCCAATGGTTTAAAGCTCACTATGGACTCGAAGTTAAGGAGACGCCGCGCGCGCTTTCGTTTTGCGCGCACGCCATTCACTCCAACGATGTTTTTGAGGTTAACAACGCTCCCTCCGACCCGCGTTTTAGCGACAACTCTCTTGTAACGGGCGAGCCGGGCATTCGCTTTTATGCTGGCGCCCCACTAATAACCCCCGATAACTACCGCCTAGGGACGTTATGCGTCATCGACCGTGTGCCGCGCGAATTGAATGAACAACAGCGCCAAGCTCTCGAAGCTCTGGCGCGGCAGGTGGTTTCGCAGTTGGAGTTGCGCCGCGCCCTCCTGCGCAGTCAGGTCATTGAAGCTGAAAAGACGCGCGCATTAGCCGAACTAGAAGCCCGCACCGCGACGTTGCGAAATTTCGTCGACCATGCGCCCGCTGCTATCGTCATGCTCGATTCCTCATGGTGCTATGTGGCTGTATCGCGCCGTTTCATCGAAAAGATGAATCTACCCTCCGATTCGGTAATTGGGCGTGATCACTTCGCCATGTGCCCATTTTGGCCACGCTCCTGGAAAATGTCTTTTGGGCGTGCGCTGGCTGGCGAAGTACAAAAAGGGCAGGGTGATAGTCTTCAACCCGACGGCGACGCTGAAATGTTCGTCGATTGGGAAATACATCCCTGGCCTGGGGCAAGTGGACAAAACGAGGGCGTTATGCTCCTCATCGACGATGTCACTCCCATTCGTCGCATTGAGAAATTAAAGAATGAGTTCGTGTCGGTTGTCTCACACGAGTTACGCACTCCGCTGACGAGCATACGTGGTGCGCTTGGCCTGTTGGGTGGCGGTGTAGCTGGGGCGCTACCTGACCGAGCCAGCCAGATGATTGGCATTGCGCACAAAAACGCCGAACGCCTTGTTCTACTTATCAACGATATTCTCGACATCGAAAAAATCGAAAATGGGCAGATGAAGTTCAACTTTTCATCGGTCGATTTAAGAGAACTTGTGCGCGCCGCCATTGCTGATAACGAGCCATACGCTGAAGCTCTTGGTGTGGCATTGCGCGTGTCGGGTGCAGAATCGCAGCGCCAACCGCTGTGGGTGCGTGTCGATGACACGCGCATAAATCAGGTGATGGCGAATTTATTGTCCAACGCCGCTAAATTCACACCACATGGAGAGCAGGTGCGGGTTCAGATTATCGAGATCAATGACAACGATAGCGGGCGTGTTCGTGTCGAAGTCCGCGATCAGGGGCCGGGCGTGCCCCCAGGTTTTGCCTCCCGTTTGTTTGAGCGTTTCGCTCAGGCCGATTCGTCGGCAACACGCGCCAAAGGCGGTACTGGACTCGGTCTCGCGATCTCTCGCGCTATTATCGAAAAGATGGACGGGAAAATAGGGTATACCCCTCCACGTGAGGGAATGGTTGGTGCAACGTTTTGGTTCGAACTTGAGCGTTTGCCAGCATCATTGGCACAACATCCGCCAGAAACTTCGGATGCTGTCAACGAATCTCGCCCGAAAGGATCGTCGCTCGGAAAGTAGAACTTGACGATGTCTCATTCAAATTTTTCCCTCCCCAGCGGAAGGCGCCTGACCGCACTTTTATGTGCGGGCGCCTTTCTATTGATATTGATGGGCGCACTCGCCTGGGTATCGGGACGAGAATTCAATCGTTTGGCGGTAGCCAATGCGTGGAATCTACACACCTATCAGGTGTTGATGCCCCTGACTGCTCTGGATACCTCTCTCGACCAGGAAGAAAGCCGTGTGCGTGGTTATGCTCTGACAGGAAGCCCCAATCTCGCAGAAGAAGCCCGGCTCTCCAATCAGCAGATTCTCGATTTAATTAGCGAAGTCAAACAGTTGACTCGTGACCGTGCTGTTCAGCAGGAACACCTCACCGATTTTCAATTGGATTACCTGACATGGCATGATACCTATGTCACTCCTTTAGTCGAAATTGCGAAGAAAGGGAGCACTACTGCTGCCAGCGGAATGCGGCGTGCGACCAATGAAACCCCCGCGCGACACAGGGCTGTGGTAAAGTTGCAAGAGCAGTTGGGCACGATGCAAAAGTTCGAGCGCCAACTGATGGTGACTCGAAGCCAGGATCAGGACAATACCCAACGACGCATGGCGGCTTTGCTGCTGTTAGGCAGCGCTTCGGGCATCGTGTTTTTGGGGGCATTGTTTGGCCTGTTATGGCGAGGGGCCAGAACTCAGGAAATCGTTTCCTCCGAACTGCGAGGGGCTAATACGCGACTGTTACAGGAAGTTGAGGCGCGTGTGCAAGCGCAGGAGCGTTTGCGCGAATCGGAAGAGTCGTATCGTCATCTTGCCGAAGATTCGCTCGACCTGATTTGTGCTTATGGGCGCGACGGCAAATTCTCCTATGTTTCGCCCGCCTCATTACCACTATTAGGGTATCGCCCGATAGAATTGGTGGGACTGGAGCCGCGTCGCCTATTCCATGCCGATGAATTTCCCCGCGATATGACGCTCCAGCAGTGGCTGGACGAAGGTCAGAACAGCACACATACCGTGCGGGCGCGGCGCAAAGACGGTTCATGGGTCTGGCTGGAAATTGTGGGACACGCCATCGTCCACCCTGAAAGCGGGCAAATTACCCAATTCCATACCACTGCGCGCGACATCTCGATGCGTGTGCATGAAGAACGGCGCCGCCAGGAGATGCTCGATGGATTGCACGCCACGGTGCGTGTTGCTGACCGCCTTATCGAAGCTCGCTCTGAAGAAGACCTTTTGCGTTCGGCTGTGCAGTTAGCACACAGCGAGTTGGAATGCAACGGCTGTCAGATTTGGTTGGCCGATGAGGACGTGCAAACGTTACGCGGTTCGTTCGCGATCACTGAGCGCGGCGCAATCGACCCCATCGCTCACTTGCAGATGGCAGTTCCCCCCGAACTGCGCAACCGACAGCCAGCCAGTGGCGAACGCTGGAACGCTGTTGAACTGAAAATCTCGGAGGAGACCCCCGGTAGTAGCACAACACCGCTCAATACCGCGTTTCCTCTGGTCGTTGGGCAGCAGTTGCTCGGCGTATTGTTCTTGGGGGCCGAATTTTCGGTGGCTGTTGGTTCGGTCCACACCGAACTGGGCCGCCTGTTTGCTTCGTTGCTTTCTACGTTGTTGGAACGCGCCCGGTCCGAAGACCGTTCGCGCCAAACCCAGAAATTGCTCGAAACCGTCGTTGATAACGCGCCGTTGATTTTATACGCCATTGATTCGAACGAGCGCTTTGTGTTCTCGGTTGGTAAGGCGCTTCAGACTCTGGGATTCACCTCGCAGACGATGGTCGGGCGCACAGTCAGCGACATGATGGGCGAAGACAGCGTGACTACCCATAGTGTGCGGGCCACGCTGCGAGGCGAAATCGTCGATGGGCCATCGCGGATGAATGGTCAGGAGTTCGACGCCTTCCGTCGTCCTCTGCGCGATGGGGATGGACATATTATAGGTATGGTGGGAGTTTTGGTGAACGTGACCGACCGCGCGCGCGCCCAACACGCCCTGACCCAAAGCGAGGCGCGTTATCGTAACGTCGTTAACTCGGTCACCGAAATCATCTTCCAGACCGATGAAAAGGTGCGCTGGACTTTCTTGAATGCCGCGTGGCACGAAATTCTGGGCTATACCGTCGAGGAGTCGTTGGGGCGCCGTGTTCGCGATTTCGTTCACCCCGATGACGCTGAGGCGGCGGAAGTTCATGTCGATGCTCTTCTGTCCGATCCGAGTTCTATTCGCCGTATGACGACTCGCTATAAGACTCGTGACGGCGATGTGCGTTGGATGGAAGTGTTCGTGCGTCCTCTCCTCAATGCCGAAGGAGAGTTCGTGGGCTTTGCTGGCACTCTGGCCGACATCACCGAGCGTTATCTTGCCGAGCGTGCGTTGCGCCAGACGACGGAAATGCAGCGCGCCATTTTAGGCAGCGCTTCCTACGCCATCATCTCGTGTGATGCGCGCGGTATCATTCAAACCTTCAACCGTGCGGCTGAAGATATGCTACTGCTGCCCGCTTCGGCGGTTTGTGGTGTAGTGCGTGCCCCGCTTTTGATTGCGTCGGAGGAATTGCGCTCACGCGCTGAGGAGTTAGGGCGCGAACTTAATCAGGAGATCGTGCCGTGGGAGGCTTTGACACTTCCCGCCTTGCAGCGAGGGCGCGAAGAGCGCGAGTGGACGGGTATCCGTTCGAATGGCGCTCGATTCCCGATGAAATTGTCGATTTCGCCCCTGCGTGGCGAAGACGACGAAGTCGCTGGTTTCGTTATCATCGGCTATGACCTGAGCGAATCGCGTCGCATCGAGAAGTTGAAGAGCGAGTTCGTGTCGGTTGTCTCGCATGAGTTGCGCACGCCGTTGACGAGCATACGCGGTGCATTGGGTTTGTTGGGTGGCGGTGTGGCGGGCGTGTTGCCCGACCGCGCTCGGCAGATGATCGACATCGCCCATAAAAACGCCGAACGGCTAGTTCTGCTTATCAACGACATCCTCGACATCGAGAAAATCGAGAGCGGACAGATGAAGTTCGAGATGGCGACTGTGGATGTAACGCAACTGGTTCATGGGGCACTACAGGCCAATGCGCCTTATGCGCAAGCTTTGAATGTGACTCTGGTGCCTGATGCCCCAGATGAAGAGCTACGTATTGATGGTGATGAGGCGCGTTTGAGTCAGGTGATGGCGAACCTACTTTCCAACGCTGCCAAATTTACACCTCAGGGCGGCGAAGTTCACGTCCGAACGCGCCGTATCAGTAGCGATGAGGCGCGTTTGTGCGGTGCCTCATATGACGAGCAGGGGATTACAGAGTGGGTGCGCGTCGATGTCTTCGATGGGGGCGAGGGAGTGCCGCCCGAATTTGAAGGCCGTTTGTTCGAGCGTTTCGCTCAGGCCGACTCTTCGGCGACACGCGCCAAAGGTGGTACAGGACTAGGTCTCGCGATTTCGCGCGCCATCATCGAGAAAATGCATGGTGTGTTGCGCTATACGCCCGCCAACCCCACGACTGGCGAACCGCACTCGTTTAATTTCTTGCTGCCTCTGTTGCCAGTGAAGAAAGAAATGCCGATTTTGCCTCAAATCCAGCGCGAGCGGTTGTTGGTGTGCGAGGATGATGAGGACATCGCCGCTTTCTTAAGCGCCATTCTGGTTTCACAGGGGTTTGATGTGAAAGTCGCGCCTTCGATAGCAAGCGCTCAACAGGCTCTTAGTGAAGGAGCATTCGACGCGATGACGCTCGATTTGATGCTTGCGGATGGAGATGGCATTTCGTTTTTGGGAGAACTGCGCGCTAAGGGCTTTGATTTGCCGGTTGTGGTTGTATCGGCTTATAGCGAAGAGGGGCGTGTGCGTGGCGGCGCTCTGGATGTGATTGATTGGTTGCAAAAGCCGATTGACTCGGAGCGCTTGAGAACGGCTCTGTTGCGTTGCAAGCATGGCGAAGGCGGGCGGGCGCGCATCCTTCACGTCGAGGATGACGCCGATATTCGTCAGGTGACGCGCGCGGTTTTGGGGCCGAAAGTCGAAGTTCGCGAGGCGGCCACTCTTCAAGAGGCGCGCGAACTGCTGTCGCGTGAGCGGTTCGACCTCGCGTTGCTGGACATTAGCTTGCCCGATGGCGATGGATTGGAGTTGGTGCCGTTGTTGGCGCAGCTTTCTCCGCCTGTGCCCGTGGCGCTGTTTTCGGCACAGGAAGCCGAGGGAGTGGCTGGACGGCAGGTGGCAGCGGCGCTAGTGAAAAGCCGCTCCAATAACGCGGCACTTCGCTCGACCATCGAGAAGTTGTTGTCGATGGAGCCGGACGCTTTGACATCTAAATGAACTAAAAAATGAGCGTTTAATAGACTTCGGTCTATGACCTCCTTACAAGAGACAATTACTAGCGCCTGGAAAGAGGCGATGAAGGCTGGCGAAACAGGGCGCCGCGATACCCTGTCCAGCTTGCGGGCTGCCATCAAAAACCAGGAAATCGAAGCGCGTGGCGCTCTTACGGACGAAGCGGTTCAAGCCGTCGTTAACAAAGAAGCGAAGCGTCGCCGCGAGGCCATTACTGAGTATCAAAAGGTCGGACGCGACGACTTGGCCGCGCGTGAGCAAAGCGAATTGGAGATTTTGACGGCCTATTTGCCATCGCAGCTTAGCGATGAAGAGCTGCGTGCTCTCGTCGTGGCGACGGTGGCGAGTGTTGGGGCCAGCAGCCCGAAGGATATGGGCATCGTCATGAAGGCTCTGCAACCTCAAATTGCGGGCAAGGCCGATGGCAAATTGGCTTCGTCGATGGTGAAGGAGGCGCTTAGCTAAATAATGCGAAAACGGTTGCGAGTGAGGGGAATGTTGGTTGCATTGATTGTGCTTTCGCGCTGCGCCTCCTCGCAACCTCTTTCACCCTCTCAGAAAGTGGCGGCAGTGCCCGCCAAATATGGGCGCACCGTCCAATTTTTGCAACTCCTCGCAGAATCGCAGGGCCGAAAAGACGGCGTTTCTTTTATCGGGGCTAAAGTGCGTTTCCCTGATGTGAAACGAATACTCACATTCGTTTCAGCTCGTGGCGTTACCATTGTGGATGCCAACGAAAACAACGGCAAGCCTCTTGTGCTAAGCCGCCAAAGGTTGGAAGGCGATTTGAGCCGAACAGGCAGTTCCGTTTTCGATTCATTCGCTTATGTTGGCTATATTTTCGCGATGCCTTACGCGCAATACTCGCGACTCAGTGCAAAGCCAACCAAAAATGGCGTGATAATCGCGATGCCGAATGGGCACCGATTGACATGGGAACGTGAAAAAGGACGCCTGCAACTGCGAAAACTGGAATACCTGCGTTTAGCAGGCGATTAGATGTCTTCAGGTTGAGGCATCGTCAAGTCAGTAAGCGTTGCCGCAGGCAACGGAAGGCGACGTTCGCTCGTCGTTTGAATATTCTCGTGGAAAAGACCGAACTTCTCATTCCAGCGCCGCGTGTCGAAACGGCGCAGACATTATTTGGAGTAGGCGACGAGTCGCGGCGTTTTATCGAACGCGAACTTGGCGTTTCACTCAACTGGCGCGATGGGCAACTCATTGTGCAAAGCCCCTCGCCCGAAAGCGCGCAAACCGCAGCCTCTTTGCTGACCGAACTACTCGCCATTGCCGAAGGTGGTTCGCGTGGCAGCCGCGCTCTTGTTCCCGCTGACATCCGTTATCTGGTGCGCCGCGCTAAAGGTGGTAACTCCATTGAGGGCGCGCGCAAAATGCTTGGGACGACCATCGTTACCAGCGAACGCGGTAAGCCCATCGGGCCACGCACGCAGGGCCAAAGCGAATACGCCGAGGCACTGGGGCGCGACGATATGGTTTTCGCGATTGGACCTGCCGGAACTGGCAAGACCTATCTGGCGGTGGCGGCGGCTGTCGCTGCTCTCAAAGAGAAGCGCGTTAACAAACTGATTTTGACTCGTCCTGCCGTTGAGGCGGGCGAACGACTCGGCTTTTTGCCGGGCGATCTGGAAGCCAAAATCGACCCCTATCTGCGTCCGCTGTACGATGCTCTGTATGACCTGCTTGATTTCGAGAAAGCGCAGAAACTCTTCGAGCGCAAAGTTATCGAAATTGCGCCACTCGCTTATATGCGCGGACGCACGCTGAGCGAAGCGTTCATCATTTTGGACGAAGCGCAAAACGCTACTGGGGCGCAGATGAAGATGTTCCTAACCCGTTTGGGCTTCGGTTCCAAAATGGTAATTACTGGCGACGTTACCCAGACCGACTTGCCACGCGGCGAGGAATCGGGGTTGCGGGCTGCTGCTCGTATTTTGCCGGGAGTTAAGGGGATTTCCTTTGTCCATCTCACTCAAGATGATGTTGTGCGTCACAGCCTAGTGCAACGCATCATTGAGGCGTATGATAAAAAAGAGGTTGACCACGAGCGGCGCTAAATGCTGCACTCCGTGCGGCCCTCACCCGGCCTTCGGCCACCCTCTCCCGCAAGCGGTAGAGGGGCCGCCAGTTACAATCTGGCGGCAACCGAGCAGAAATTAACCCTGTTTGTTGTAGCTCATCCTTCTCCCGCAACGCGGGAGAAGGTGGCCGAAGGCCGGGTGAGGGCCGCACGGAGTGCGGTTGTTGTTCGCTAGAATGTTATGAAATCACAACGCCAAACAGTCGAACGTGCCCGCGAACTTCGCCGTGTACAAACGCCTTTTGAAATAGTGTTGTGGAATATTCTGCGTGACCGACAATTAGAAAACTATAAGTTCCGACGACAACATCCGATTCCGCCATACATCGCCGATTTTGCTTGCTTGGCAAAAAAGTTGGTTATAGAACTGGATGGCCGCGTTCACGATGAAACTGTTGAACGTGATCGAAATCGTGACCAAGTTATAGAAGAACAAGGTTGGCGTGTACTGCGCTTCGCGAACGTGCAATTATTGCGTGAGCGCGAAAATGTGGTGCGAACAATTTTGCATTATCTTGAGCTATGAAACGCGCCCTTATTCTTTTGAATCTACTTCCATGAACCATCCCGACAAACCCCTAAATTTGGAATTGTTGCCCGGCGGCGCTCGCGAGGCTGTGCGCGAACTGCTGTCGGGTGAAGGTGGTGATGGCAGTGGAGAACTTTCCCCCGATGTCCTTGAAGCACTTGCGGTTGATTCGCCGTTACTTCCCCCCCGCGAGCCTGTAGGAGCGCGCTTTGCTTCGTACTTTGGTCGCCATCAGCTGTTATTATTGCTGGCCTGTTTTCTGGCGCTGTGGACTATCGTCAGCATTCCGCTGCACATGGGCGATTCCGATATTCGTATGGGAAGTTTGGCGCCGCGCAACATCGTCGCTCCGCAAAACGCTTATGCCTTCGACCGTGAGGAAACCGTTAAACGCCGCGACCGTGCGGCGGCTTTGGTTACTCCGGCTTATGACCCCAATCCTTCGGCGCTTGGACAGGCACAGGCGGCGCTTCCTGACATCTCCCGTACCGCGCGCGATGCGGCTCAAATTGCTGTTGCTGCCCCGGTGAAGAATGCAGCCAATCCGCTGGCAAGCCCCACGGTTCCTAATGCTGCTTCCATCGAAGCGACTTTTCGGCAACGCACTGGTTGGAAGGCTCCCGTCTCGACTATTCGTACCTTAGCCGCGCTTTCTGTGTCTCGGTTCGATTTGGTGCGCAGTGCTGCTGATGAGGCGATTTCGGAGGCCTATGTGCGAGAGAGCATCCGTTCGGATGTGCCCGCTGACACTCTGGCGATTATTCCCTTTCTCAACAAGCATCTCGCCGTAACTCCCAACGACTTATCTATTGATGAGCGTGCTGTTGCGGTGGCTCTTGGAGGGCGCGCTGCGCGCTTCCCTAATGTGGTTGTTAACGAAGGCGAGACCGAGCGTATTCGCCGTCAGGCGCGCGAAGCTGTTGCTCCGGTTTATCAGCGCATCGAGTCGAACGCGACTATCATACGCGAGGGCGAAATCATCTCTCCTGAGCGTTTTGCATTGTTGCAGGAACTGGGTTTAACCGCTCCCAAAATTCGCCCCCTTGAGGTTGTTGCCAACGGAATGCTCTGTTTGATGCTCGTGATGGCAGCGGCCTTTTTTCTTGCCCGCCGCCGTCGCGACCTGTTGGCTCGTCCTGCCGCTCTGTGGCTTGTCGCTTGTGTTCCAGTCGCGTTCTTGATGCTATTCCGTATCATTCTGCGCGTTCCGCACGCCGACTTTTTGATGGTGCCTCTGGCTGCGACCGCCGCCATGCTCGTCACGGTTTTGCTTGATGCGCGCGTTGGTTTGCCCATCGGCTTCGTCGTGGCTGCCTTGTGCGCGCTGATGGCGCGTGCGGATGCAGGATTGTTTCTGGGGGCCACACTTTCTGCGTGGATCGGTTCGCTTTCGGTTGCCAACTTATCGTCGCGCTTGGCATTGGCACGTGCTTCGTTCGTATTGGCTATTACCAATGCGCTACTTGCATTGGCTTTGGGCGCGCTTCGTGATGCACCGCTCGAAGAAATCGGCTCGACTGCAGCTTGGAGCGCGCTGGCCGGGTTGGCTTCGGTGGCGGCAATGGCCGCGATGGCGATTTTCCTTGAGCGTCCTTTCGGCATCACCTCGCATTTGCGTTTGCTGGAACTGATGGCGCCCGATGAAACCGTTATCCGCCGTATGCAGGTCGAGGCGCCTGGCACCTACACCCATTCGCTGATGGTCGCCACGCTCAGCGAGGCTGCCGCCAAGGCGATTGGCGCCGATTCGCTGTTGTGCCGCGTCGCGGGATTGTACCACGACATTGGTAAGCTGCGCCGCCCTCATTGCTTTATCGAAAACCAGAGTGGCGACAACATCCATGACCGTATTTCGCCCGCTTTGAGCGCCTTGCTTATCAAGGCGCACGTCAAAGACGGGCTTGAGTTGGGACGTGCTTTGCGCTTGCCTCAGCCGGTTCTCGATGCCATTTCGTCGCATCATGGCAAAGGTAACATCGCTTTCTTTCTGGCGCGCGCCAAGGCGATGGCCCCCGATGGCAAAGTGGATGAGCGTTTGTTTTCTTATCCCGGCCCCCGTCCGCAGTCGCGCGAAGCCGCGATTTTGATGTTGGCCGATTCCGTCGAGGCATCGGCGCGCTCGTTATCCAATCCGACTCCCGAAGTTCTCGCGACCCATATCGAGAGCATTGTTTCGACCCGCCTTCGCGAAGGCGAGTTGGACGAGTGCGATCTGTCGCTCAAAGATATTGGCCTTGTTCGCGAAGCTTTCGCGAATACCTTGCGCGGTGCTATGCATGGTCGCATCGCCTATCCCGATGCCGCGCATTTACAAGGCGAGTTGGCTGCACCTGCCAGCGACTGGGTGCGGCAGACACTTGGCGAAGATGTGCGCCGTAACACCGAACCAGAGCGCCCCCGCCCCGAAAAAGCTAAGACGCCTCCTCCTGCCACCCCGAACAAAAAACAAAGCAACGGTTCGGGGCAAAATCCCCCTCGCCCACGCGGCCAGTTGAGGCGCCGCTTGCGCGCGGGTTCTCCCCCGGTGCTGGTTAACGAAGCGCCCCCCGCTGTGCCCGACACTGTCACTCATGAATCAGAAGACACGTCCTGCTAAAACTGTTGCGCTCCGTGCCACCAATTCGTGGAGCCGTGAGGCCCGCACCCATTTACCCAGTGAAACGGGTGTGCGGGCTTTGAATGCGCTGGTACGCCGCGCTGCTACTTTGACCATCGAACGCACTTTGAGCGAAAAAAATAAAGCCGTGTTTCCGGCTTTGCTCGACCAACTCGAAGACGGGGAGGGGAGCGCTTTCGCGCTCGACATCTCGTGGACGGACGATGCACAAATTCAGGTCATTAACCGCGACTACCGCAGCAAAGACAAACCTACCGATGTGCTTTCCTTCCCCTTCTGGGAAGGCGAGTCGCTTTTCGAAGGCGAGGAGTTGCCGCTGGGCGACCTCATCATCTCGCTCGAAACTGCCATACGTCAGGCCAATGAACTCAAGCACTCGTTGCAGCATGAACTGGCTTTTCTGGCGATTCATGGCACTTTGCACCTGCTTGGATTCGACCATGACACGCCTTCCAAGCGCCGCACGATGTTTGCATGGCAGGACGAATTGTTTGCCTTATTGGGTATTGCGTGAAGAAAATCGCGTGTTTCTGAAGCAGAAATCGCGTTTTTGCTCAGAATGTGCCGAATAAAATCGGTGAATGTGTAAAAGTCGTGCGCGCGCAAACGGCTGTTTTTCTAAAATGAGTGGCGCGTCCCCGAAGGAAAAGGTTCGGGCGCACCCGCGAAATTGTTCATGTTGCTGTTGCTTGCCGTTTTATGCGGCTTGGTCGAGGCGTTGTTTACGGCCCTGGAAGTGGCGTTGGGCGCTGTTTCTCGCTCCCGAATGCGTAGCTTGGCCGAACCCGATGCGGCGCGTGCCGAAGGCAGCGAACCGCCGCCCCCCGCTCAAACACGTCGGGCGAAGGCCGTGCTGGCTTTGCTCGAACATCCTGACCGCCTTTCCATCCTGTTTTTAAGCGTCACCTCATTGTCGCTGTGGTGCGCCGCATCTCTGCTGACATGGCATGTCGTGATGGGGCTGTGGAACGTGGGCATTTTGGCCGGGGCTTTAATCGCTCTCCTTTTCGTGGCTGAAGTGGTGCCGCTACTATTGGCAGCTGGGCACGCCGAAACGATTGCTTTGCGTGGTGCGCGCTTTCTGGCACTGTCGCAACGTGTTCTGCGCCCGTTGACCTGGTTGGTGGGGGGCATCGCTTTTGGTTTGGCCCGTTTGCTTGGCAGTGGCCCGCGTGCTTCTCCTCATGTCACCGAAAGCGAACTGCGAACCGCACTGGCAACCGCCGAAGAGGAAGGCACCATCGAATCGGGCGAACGCGCCCTTATCGAAGGCGCGATGGATTTGCGCACACAGAGCGTGCGCGATGTCATGACGCCGCGCCTCGACATCGTTGGTATTTCTGCCAGCGCCAGCCTGTCTAAAGCCCTTGAAACGGCCTTGGATGAGGGGCATTCGCGTTTGCCGATCTACGACGGCACACTTGATAAAATCGTTGGCGTTCTCGCCACCAAAGACTTGTTATCCCACCTTTATTCCCCAACCGCCAATGTCACGACCCTCAAAGTGCGCGATGTGGCGCGAACCCCGCTCTTCGTCCCCGAACAGGGGCGGGTTAACGTGGTACTCGATGAGTTGCGCCGCAACCGAACCTTGATGGCTATCGTCGTCGATTCGAATGGCACCACGGCGGGCCTCGTTACTCTCGAAGACTTGCTTGAAGAGTTGGTCGGCGAAATTCAGGATGAGTACGACGCCGAAGAAGCGCCCGTTCGTTTGCTTAACCCCGAAAAAGTTAGCGAGGGAGCGTTGCCCGAAGTGGTGTGTAATGCCAGCCTGAGCGTTCGCGAAATGGGGCGCTTCTTCGGCGAGGAGTTGGGATACACCACGACGCTACGCGATGCGACTGGTTCGCCAGTTGGTTCCAGTAGTTCGGTGGCATCTTTGGCGCTTGAACGCTTTGGGCGCGTTCCTCAGGTCGGCGATCAAGTCGATGTCGGTAGCGCTCTGGCTCCTGTCTCGGCGACATCGGACAGCAAGCGAATTTCGCTTACGGTTTGCTTTGTTGTCACGCAAATGGATGGGCCGCGTTTGCTCGAACTTCATGTCTGGCTCATACCCGAAGAGGAGGGTAACGGCGCGTAGCGTAGCATGTCATCTTTGGCTTTAGCTCTTGGGCTTTGTCTGGCTTTAGTGGCGCTTTTTGCGGCGTCCGAAGCGGCGTTGGCCGCGACCAATCGCGTGCGTTTGCGCCACTTGTTGCGCGCCCAGAGCGGCGAGGACGGCGGCAATGCTCAACTCCTCTCTTCGGAACTCGACCGTGACGCGCAAAACTTCATCGCCTCCGTTACCCTTGCTGCCAACCTTCCGTTAGTTGGTGCGGCTTCGCTGGCGCTGTGGGTTGGAATCGACCAATTCGGGGAAAAGGGCGGTGTCGTCTTCTCTGCTGTCATCGCGGCGGCGACCCTTGCTTTCTTTCAAATTGTGCCGCGCCTGTTGGTTTCGGCTCCCGGCGCCCTCGAACGCCTGTGGTGGGTGCGTCCTGCGCGCCTGTTGTTGGCGCTTCTGTGGCCCGTGGTGGCGTTGCTGCTCGGTTTGGGCCGCATCCTGCTCCGACCGCTTGGAGCCTTCGATAAACCCTCTTCCAAGACCGAAGCCGAAAGCGACTATGACTTCTTAGAGTTGGTCGAATCGGCAGAGCAAAACGGCGAACTGTCGCAGTCGCGCGAACTCATCGCTTCCATTTTCACCTTCGGCGATACCCGCGTCCACGAAGTGATGATTCCTCGCCCCGACATCATCGCGCTACCCCGCACGGTAGACGCTGCGACAGCCATCGCCATTTTTCAAGACAGCGGTTACTCACGTTTGCCAATTTATGGCGCTTCGATAGACGAGGTTGTTGGCATCTTGCATGTCAAAGATGTGCTGCGGCAAATAGGAGAGAGGAACTTCGATTTCATGCCGCGTTCGCTGATGCGTGAACCGCTGTATTTGCCCGAATCGCAAACCATCGACGATGCGCTGACCCGCATGAGGGCGGCGAAAACCCATTTGGCTCTCGTTATGGACGAGTATGGCGGTACTGCTGGCTTACTCACCATCGAGGACGTTTTGGAAGAATTGGTCGGTGAGATCGCGGATGAACATGACCGCCGCGAAGAATCGCTTGTGGTGCTGGATGAGCGTACCGCCATCGCGGATGCCCATCTGCACGCCGACGATTTGCGCGAGGAATGGGACGTTGTTTTGCCTTCGGGCGAGTTCGATACCGTCGGCGGTTATGTCATCGAAACGCTGGGCCGCGAAGCGCGACTTGGTGATGTCGTCGAAGCTCCAGGCGCTGTGCTGAGCGTGTATTCGTTGCGCGGACGCCGCCCGCGAAAAATCAAAATTGAAAAGCGCGAAATCGCCCGCGAAGATACACAAGAAAAGGAATCTTAAGGTGATGGTGTTCTACAAAAGTGCAACGCTTGAGATGGCAAGCGTCTAACGTAGTTGGTATTTTTCCGAATTCTTTTTAGTTTGATTTTTCAACACATGAACTCCTCTTCTTCACGGGCGCGGCGGGCCGCGTTTACTTTGATAGAGCTTCTCACAGTTATCGCTATCATTGCCATTTTGGCCTCCATGCTTTTGCCCTCTCTTTCGCGCGCGCGTGAGATGGCGCGCCGCACCTCTTGTGCCTCCAACATGCGCCAATTGACTCTCGGCGTCATGCAGTACACCCAGGATTACGACGAGCGCCTTCCCACTGCCGCCGTCGGCGCAGCGGGCGAAAACCAGGGAGGTTGGGTTTATTATTCCAAGTTCGGTACTGCCTCCACCGACCCCGTATTCGTTCCTTCTAAGGGAGCTATTTACCCCTACATCAAGAGCGCTCAAGTCTTCGTTTGTCCCAATGATACCAACGGCCAAACCTTCGGTAACTCCTATGCCATCAACGGTTGCGCCGTGATTTCGGGCAACACCGCCAGCGGCCTTGTCGGCTCCAAAAGCGAAGCAGCTTTTACCAATGGCGAAGTCTCGAAATGGATGCTTTTCTCCGAGGAGAAAACCTACCGTGACACCACCGACGATGGCTTTCTGTTTTATGGCACCAACGCCTTTTCTGACCGCCACACGGATGGTTCGGTGGTGACGTTTATGGATGGTCACACGAAATGGCTGCGCCGCGATAAAATTGTGAGTGATAACTACCAAACCGGTGGTGTGCCTCCTACAACCGCTGGTCAGTGCCCATAATTTAAACCGTTCCCTACTTCATCATGGCTATTACCGTTGACACCAAGCCCAAATCATCTAAAAAAGTCCCCACGCCTCTTGAAGAAGTTATCCAGTCGTCGCTCGTCCCACAAGACAAGCAGATGGGCTTTGTGGCACTTGGCGTTTGGCTCGCCGTCGTCGTTTTTCTGTGCACCATCTGGTGGGTAAGTGAAGCCACATTGCCTTTCGCAATTGGAATGCCCATCTGGGCGACTGTGGCAATCGCGGTTTATTTGCTGTACGGTCCTAATTACCTGATCGGCAAGTTGCGCGATAAGAGCGGCACCACAATCTCGACGGCCAACAAGCCCGCGCTGAAGAACCTGTTGGCGCGTGCGGCACCATTGTTGGCGCTTAAAGAGCCGCCCGCGCTCATCGTCGAAAAGCCGGAGCCGCGTTCGCGCGTGTGGCCGTCGGGCCTTATCTTCAATAAGGCGCTGTTTGGCGTTATGGACGAAAGCGAGGCTTCGGTTCTGGCCGTTCGCGGTTTGGCTCATCAGAAACTTGGACATGCCCGCCGTCTGGGGATGCTCGATTTACTGGAACAGACCCCGACCACGACCAAAGTGTTGGCGTGGCCTATCGTCATCTACGCACGTTTGTTGCGTCAGTTGTGGTTGCCACATGCCCAGCGTAGCGCCGACCGTTTGGCATTGCTGCTTATTCGCAACCCTCAGTTGATGATGAGCGCCATCCTGAAGGAGTACGCCGCCACCGATGCCGGAATGCAGGAACTAGGAGTCACTTCCGAAGACGTGACGAACTGGATTTCGCAGAAAGGCCACATCGGCATGAAGGGTGAGGAGATTTCGACCCAGTACAAACTGGGGCGCGCCATCCACGAGGCGCCCATTCTGGAAGAGCGCATTCAGGAACTGCAAAAGTGGAACAACTCGCCCGACTTCAAATCGGCGGTCGAAAAGCTGGCCAGCACAAGGCGTTAACCACATTCCGTGCAAGTCACGTATCAGTTGCAATTAACCGATTGGAAAGCCTCTGATCGGTTTTTTGCATCGCGTCGCAAAGCCTATCGAAAGCACAATCTGAACTGGAGGCATTATGTGCCGCTGGCGTTGATTGTGGTGATGTTCGGTTCGTTTCTGCTTCCCGCAATTGTCGCTCCGTTCGGCTATCTCAAAACGCCCGAATTTCAAGCCGCGTGGAAAGCCACCGGAGTCCTCGCCCTGTGGCCGATGGGCATCGCTATCATTCCTCTGGCGGCACTTGCCCTCGCATGGTTTTGCGCTCCCTGGTTTCAGAATTTAGCGTTCCGCGAGTCGCCCTTTTACGGCAAGCAAATCACGCTTTCGATTCAAGATGATGGCATCGGCGGCGATACATTTATACCCTGGATTCACGTTGCGGCGGTCGAAGAATCAGACACACACATCTTCATTGTGCTGAGCGATAACACAGGTTTTTCTATCCCCAGACGGGCTTTCGAGTCGGATTTTGAAGCGTCTCGGTTCGCAAGTCGTTGTCGTAAAGGTAGGCCAAAGGTTTGATTACATTTTTAACGACTAATGTATATAGCTGAGTAAACTCATATTAGTAATTGACACTGTTACATGCAACACTGAGAAGGGAAAACGGTTTTGTTCGATCCCTACCTCAAAACCTACCCCTTCGACTTGTTATGTCCATCCATCGCGACGCCTCCAGGGGGGATAGTGAGGCTGTATCTCGCGCGCTTGATGCGGGAGTTGCTGTTGATGTCCCCGACGACTCGGAAATGACCCCGCTCATGATGGCGGTTTCGAGTCCCCAATCTAATACCCCCACAGTCCAGTTATTGCTCGAACGTGGTGCCAATCCCAACGCTGCCGGAGGCTATCCCTTTCGCCCGGTATTGGGGCACGCTCTCAAGCTCAATGAGCCGGAATATGTCCGTTTGCTTGTTGAGGCCGGAGCCGATGTTGAAGTCACCGATGAGGATGGTTTCGACGCTCTGATTTGGGCCGCTGACGGGGATACAACCCACCTATTAGAAGTTGTTGAGCTACTTCTCAGTAATGGCGCTTCCGCTGAAGGCGAAAGTGATGATGGTGACTCGGCTGTCGGAACCGCTTCACGGCGCGGGCGCTTTGATGTTGTAAGGCGATTACTGGAAGCTGGAGCCTATGAGGGCCAGCTCGGTTGGACGCCATTGATGCGCTCTATTGCTCTTGAACCCATTCAAGAAGTACAGGCGCATCTGGTGCGCAGAACCGATTTAATCGCCACAGATTCGTGGGATAGAACTCCCTGGCTATTGGCCGTGGCGGTGGCAGATTTGCAGAAGATGCGGTTGTTGCTTGCGGCAGGGGCCAATCGAGATGATGTCGGTCACAGCGGCAAAACTGCGCTGATGTATTCGGTCGAAAACAATTCCACGGAAATTTTGCAGTGGCTCATCGCCGAACAGTTCGACCTTGAGGCCACCGACGACTTTGGAAAAACCGCTCTCATGGCAGCGGCTTCGCGCAATTCTTTTGAGTGCGTGCGCCTTTTGTTGGATGCTGGGGCTGATGCCAGCAAAGCCGACTATAACGGCCAAAAAGCTATTTCTCACACTTCTTCGGTGCAGGTTTTTCGCTTGCTTGCCGCCGCTGGTCAGGATTTAAACGAACTCGACCCGACGACCCGCGCTTTGTTACTGGGACTGGAACACGAAGGCGAAGTTACCGTTTCGCGCGAAGATTTCGAGGTTGGGCAATATCCGCGTTTTGGCTCTGCCAACCCCGAAAAAATGGATGTCGCATTCTGGCGCGCGATGGTGCAAAGCGGTTCAACCGCTTACGCCGCGCACCAACAGTCCGCCCCGAATGGTGTAGCTTTCAAGCGTGACGACGAAGACCCGACCTGGACTTACCATCGTCAAGGCAAGTCGATTACACAGACTCCCGATGGCCGCTTCATCGAAATCGGCGGCTCTCACGAGGATTTTTACGATCCTCATTTCCACGTCTACAACGACGTTTTCGTTCACTATCCCGATGGCAGTTTCGAAATCTATGGCTACCCCGCCGAAGTTTTTCCGCCAACAGACCACCACTCGGCGACTCTAGTCGGCGACTACATCTACATCATTGGTTGTATGGGCGATATGGATACGAGGGTAGTGGGGCATACCCCGGTCTATCGACTTAATATAAACACCCTCGCCATCGAAAAGGTCGTGACTACGGGCAAAGGCCCCGGCTGCATCTCCATGCACAAGGGCACCTTGGTCGACAACGAAATTCACGTTTGCGGCGGTGAATGCATCGATCTGTTTGTTCTCAATCTCGATACCCATCAGTGGCGCCGACAGTCCGCCTAAAACGCTGCCCATTCCTACCTGAATTAGAACTTTGTAGGGGCGAACCTCTTGTTCGCCCTCTAGTAGTTCTCAGGCACTTTGCGTCGGCTAAAATCACCCTATAATTCCCAAACACCCTCATGCAAATCCACACCGACGCCGCTAGAGGCGATACAGTAGCCGTCCTGCACCATCTTGATTCTGGCATTCCTGTTGATGTACTTGATGAGAAGGGGCAAACGCCATTGATAGTGGCTGTTTCGAGTCGTCGCTCGAACCTTGAAACAGTGCAGTTATTATTAAACCGGGGAGCCAATCCGAACGCTATTAGCATCAGCGAAGAAAGTTCTATTCCTGTGCTTATTGAGGCCATTATTTTTGAGAAGCTCAACTACATAGAATGTCTGCTTGATGCAGGAGCCGACATCAATTTGGATACAGAAGATTATGCGGATGCTTTGACTGTATCTATAACTGGCACTTCCTCTGATCTCTCGGTGATGGAGTTTCTCATTGAGCGTGGAGCTGTCGTCCAGTGGGATGATGAGGGGAAATCGGCGTTGACTCGCGCTTTGGATGATGGGAATTTCAATGCAGTGAGACGCCTGTGCGAAGCTGGCGCCGATGAATCGCGACTCGAATGGACTCCTCTGACTCGCGCTATTGTGATTGGTTCGTTGGAAGATGTGCGGACTCAGTTGCAGCAAGGGGATTCCATTTCGGAGCGCGATGAATGGAAGCGTACCCCTTGGTTAATCTCATTGGCGGTTGGAGACATAGATAAAGCGAAGTTGTTGCTCGAAGCAAGTGCTAACCGCGACGATGTCGGGCACTGCGGCAAAACCGCTTTGATGTATGCCATCGAAGCCAATCATCCTGAAATGCTGCGTTGGCTACTCGAAATCGGGTGCGACCCCGATGCCACCAATGATTTTGAGGAAACGGCTTTGATGGAGGCCGCTTCTTATGAATCCGCCCTCTGTGTGCGCTTATTGTTAGATGCCGGTGCCGACCCCAATAACGTCAACAACAGAAGCGAAAAAGCTATCGCTAACGCTTATTCGCCCGAAGTCATTCGTTTGTTGGTCGAAGTAGGTCAGGACTTGAATGACCTCAGTTTCAGCGCTCGCGCGGCCTTACTGGGCTTTGAAGATGATGGGGAGCCATACTGCACGCGCGAAGAATTTGAGGAAGGGCGCACCCCTCGTTTCGGAACTGCCAACCCCGAAAAAATGGACGTTCCCTTCTGGGACGAGATGGTGCGCAGTGGTGCCCCCGCCTATCGACCACGCGCGCTCTTTTTGCCCGAAATTTTGGATGAAGAAGGCCCCGTGTGGTGCTACCATCGCTTCGGCAAATCAATCAACCAACTTCCCGATGGTCGCTTTATCGAAATCGGCGGCGAACATGAAGATTGGTACGACTCGGACTTTTACATCTACAACGATGTTTTCGTTCACTATCCCGATGGCAGTTTCGACATCTACGGCTATCCCGCTGAAGTCTTCCCCCAGACTGATTTTCATTCGGCAACTCTGGTAGGCGATTTCATCTACATCATCGGCAATACCAGCTATCCTGAACAAAGAGTGGTCGGCTACACCCCGGTTTACCGACTCAACATCAATACCCTCGCCATCGAAAAAGTCGAGACTACGGGCGACAATCCCGGTTGGATTTTCCGCCACAAAGCGGCTCTAATCGGCGATGAAATTCACATCTCCGGTGGAGATGTTTGGAATGGGCCGATGAGTCCCGAAGAGGCGGCAGCGTTCCAGGCAGCAAGAGCGAAATGAGTAGATTTCCCTAACAGAGAGGATTTCGACTCGGATGATGAATGGATACAGGCAACAGGGCAGCATCTGGACGAAAACAGAATCGAAGAAATCGAACGCCTCGAACTCTTCGCCTTCAATCTGACATCTCTTAATTGGCGCCGAATTTCATCTTAGCCCACCCTCTCTTTCCCTCATGCAAATTCACGAAGCCGCCGCCAAAGGTGATACAGCCGCACTCCTCCGCGAACTCGAATCGGGCGTTCCAGTCGATGCCCTTGACGAGGGAGGCCGAACCCCGCTTTTCGTTGCAGCAGGTAACAAGCGCTCCAACGTCGAGACGATGCGACTGCTCCTTGATAATGGGGCTGATCCGAATGCTCTCGACGGAGAAAAATTTTGTTATGTGCTGTTAGAAGCAGTCTCTACTAGAGAAATTGCGCGTGTTCAATGTCTCCTCAACGCAGGTGCCGACATCAATCTCAGTACGGAAGATTGCGTTGATTCCTTAACTTGGACTGTAAATACCATCACACGCATCAACGACCAACGTGCCCTATTGATGATGGAATTTCTTCTTCAACAAGGTGCGTTGGTGCAGTGGGACGAAGAGGGAAACTCGGCTCTTGAAGTCGCATTCAAACACGGCCATTTCGACATTGTAAGACGACTACTGGCAGATGGAGACGAGGAATCTGCTCTCCCTCTCCAATGGACGCCCCTTACCAAAGCTATTGTGCTGGGAACTGTTGATGAGGTGCGTGAACTATTGCAGCGTGGAGCAAACCTATCAGATAGAGATTGGCAAGGGGACAGGACTCCATGGCTACTCTCGCTCTCATCAGGAGATATTGAAAAAGCGCGTTTGCTGTTGGAGTCAGGGTCTCAACGCGATGATATGGGGTGGTTCGAAAAAACGCCCCTCATGTATCCAATCGCATCGAACGACCCCGAAATGCTCAAGTGGCTCATTAGTATTGGATGTGATGTCGAGGCATCAGCTCAATTTGGCCAAACTCCTTTGATGGTGGCCGTTGAGAGAAATTCTATCCCTTCCATAAAAATCCTTCTCGATGCCGGAGCCAACCCCAACGCGACCAATCACATCGACCAAAAGGCCATCGAATTCATCTCCTCTCTCGAAGCCACACGTTTGCTAATGGCAGCCGGACAGGACATCAACGATGCCAGTTCGCAGGCTCGTGCTGTGTTATTTGGCATCGGTTACGACGATACCTTTGAGGTATCGCGCGAAGACACCGACGCTGGCGCTCAACCACGCTTCGGCACAGCTAATCCAGAAAAAATGCAGGTGCCTTTCTGGCAGGCAATGGCACGAACCGGACAATCTGCCTATGCCCGTCGAACATTGTTCGCCAATTTCGACGAAAGGCTCAGGTTCGAATCGTCTAACCCCTATCCTTTCGTCTTTGAAAAATATCCTTTGTGGCACTATCCCCGATACGGAATGTCGCTAACCGCCCTTCCCGATGGCCGTTTCATCGAAATAGGCGGCTATTACGAAGAAGGAGGCTATTACGAAGAAGGAGGCAATCCCAACTTTTGTATCTTCAACGAAGTTTTTGTTCGCCATTCCAACCAAACGTTACATATTTATGGCTATCCCCGCGAAACCTTCCCTCCAACCGATGGCCACACCGCTACCCTCGTTGGCGACTTTATCTACATCATCGGTTGTATTGGTTACCCCGATGAGCGAGTCGTCGGTTATACCCCCGTTTATCGACTCTGCATTAAAACTTTCGTAATCGAAAAAGTCGAAACCAGCGGTGATAACCCCGGCTGGATTTTCAATCACAAAGCGGCTTTAGTCGGCGATGAAATTCACATTTGGAACGGCAAAATTTGGCTGGGAGATGAACAGCCCCACAAAGATGGCCCCTTCGCCCTCAACTTAAAGTCTCTCCAATGGCGGCACGTCTCTGATTAAAAAATCAACTCCACCACGCCACGATTCCGAATCGTCCCGCATTTCCCTTTTGTCCGCGATGCGAGAAGAAAAGATCGTTGCGTTCGCGTGTGCAGATGGGGGAGATTTCGATGTTTGTGAGTGCTACGTTTACTGAGACCAAATCATCGCGGATAATGGCGCGCAAGTCGAGGTGAGGTTTGGCGAATGAGCCGCGTATGACGGCTGCCGCATTTTTGGCTTCGACTTGCTGGGCGACTTCTTCACCCACTTCCAAATTGTCTATGTTCAGGCAGGGGCCGATTGCTGCCAGTACATCGTTGGGGTTTGTACCGAACTCGCGGTGCATGGCTGCGATGGCGTTAGAGGCTGCCCCGGCCAGTGCGCCACGCCAACCGGCATGGACAACGGCTAGTGCGCGCTGTTGTGGGTCGACTAGCAACACTGGGGCACAATCGGCGACCTGGATTAGCAAGGGCAAGCCCTGTTCGTTGGTGGTTAAGGCGTCGCAGTCGGGTAGGGCGCTGTCCCAATCGAGCGCACCGCTCCCCGCTTCTGTGCTTGATATAACGCGCACATTGGCGCCGTGAACCTGCTGGGCCGCTACCAGACGCTCAATGTCGAATCCTGCGTTTTGAGCGAACAGGCGGCGATTTTCGCGAACTGCTGTTGCTTCGTCACCAACATGGAATCCTAGATTCAGCGAGGCGAACTCGCCCGTCGAAACGCCATCGGCTCGTGTTGAGAGGGCATGATGAAAACCTGTGACACCGTCGAAAATCCCGAATTGCATCAAACTCAAGTATTGATTACCCAGCTAAATGGCTGTTTGGTGTAAGAAGACCTAACATTTTATGCCCTCCTCAATTTTTGCTGTTGTCGGTGATGTTCATGGCGCGATGTGGACGATGATTCGGTTGTTGAGCGGTTGGGAGAAATCGCGTAAACGGCGCCTTGATTTTGTGTTGCAGGTGGGGGATTTCGAGCCACACCGCGACGAGGATGATTTGAGTACGATGGCGGCGCCCGCCAAATATCGAGATTTAGGAGATTTTCCGCTGTTTGCCAGTGGTGGGGCGAGCTTTCCGTGGCCGATATGGTTTATCGGGGGCAATCATGAGCCTTACGGGTGGCTTAGCACGATGGAGATGGGGGGAGAGGTGGCGCCGAACTGCTCGTTTATTGGGCGGGCGAACATTATTTCGGTGGGAGGGATTCGCGTGGCAGGATTGAGCGGGATTTTTAGGCCCGACCTGTTTGGCGCCTCACGGCCCGCAATCGAGGAGTTTGCAACGCGCTCGAACAAAGAGTGGATTGGGTGGAACGAGGGCGATGTAGGGCGGTTACTGACGCTGGGAGAGGCCGATGTGCTGTTGATGCACGAGTGGGCGGGCGAGTTTTCGGAGAATCAGCGCCATGTCCCGCTCGTAGCGGCATGGCCGTGGGTTGAAATGGTGGTGGAGTCGGTGCGACCTAAGATCGTGTTTTGCGGGCATTTGCACGCGCGTTGGCGCAGTGCGGTGCGAGTGGGAGGGCATTCTGTTCCCGTCGAGTGTCTGGCTCAGGTTTCGAGCGGCCCGGATGCCTTCGCGGTGTATGAAGTCGAGGACGGGGAGTTTCGCGCTTTGACGTAGAAATTCAGTGGACTATGAGGGAGTCGAAATAGCGGTTGATTTCGGCCATGCCTTCCAGCCAGAGCGTGCAGCCAATGGGCTGGGTGTGGTTGGGGGCTGCTTTGGCTTCCTCGTAATCGGCACGAGCGAGGCTGACGGGAGTGCGCCCGTAGTCGTCCTTGATGTCGAGGTCTGCGCCGTTTTGATGGAGGAAGATAACCATGTCGGGATGTCCCCATGAACAGGCTATGTGTAAAGGCGTCATGCCGAACTCGCCTTTTGTGTTGGCATCGGCTCCTGATTCGATGAGGAGCTGGGCGATAGCGACCCCACCCGCTGGCAAACCCTGAGCGGCGAACCAGAGGGGTGGGTTGCCACCTTCGCCGTTGGCTTCGCGCGTGTTGAGTTCATTGATGTCGGCACCCTCGGCGAGAAGTGAGCGGACTTTTTTGACATCGCGCTGACGCGCGGCTTGGTGGAGAGGCGGCAGCATAAATTCCGATTGGATTGGTACTTCGATGGTTTTCATGTTCTGAGTCCTGCGTATACGATGCCAGCAGGGGCTTAATTGAATATGCCTCGGAAATGAATTTTTATTCAATTCACCTCAGAGAAGGGGGAGTTCTCGTAGGATATTTTTAACCGCCGATGGATTGCAGGATGGGGACGTGGCATATGGCCCGGTGGGGTTTGTGGCACTCCGTACGGGGCTTGGGTGGCACGAAGTGCCGGGTGAGGGCCGCGCGGGTTTTAGTTGGTTAGTAGGGTTTGGATACGTTGTATTAGTTCTTGCATGGAGAAGGGTTTTAGGAGATAGTCGGTGGCTCCGGCGGCCATGCTTTTTTCTTTGTCTCTGGCTTCGCCTCGTGCTGTTAGCATCAGGATGGGGAGAGACTTTCCGTAGGTTGAGGCTGCGCGTAGGGTTCGGCAGACATCCCAGCCGGACAGGTGGGGGAGCATTACGTCCAGAATCATCAGGTGGGGTTTTAATTCGAGGGCTTGCGCCAAGCCACTTTCGCCGTCGAAGGCTTTTAGCACTGCGAAGCCCTTGTTCTCCAAATTGAAGGCGATTGTCTCGACGAGCAGAGGCTCGTCATCCACGATTAATATAGTCTTTTGAGAATTCATTTTTTCGGATTGTGTCCACAGCCAGCAAATGCACTCCTTACACTCTGCGCTCCTTAATCTGCTGTTAATATAAAGGACTCTGCATCATAATGGCTCGCTTTCAACTTTTGCCTGCGGAAAACCGCTTCTTCGACTGGTTCGAAAAGGGAAGCACCAATCTCTTGTTTATCGCGGGTTCGCTTCAAGACCTGCTCGACAACTATGAGCGATTAGAATCGAAAATTCGTACCATCTCGGACGCTGAGCGTCAGGGCGATTTTATCTCTCATGAAATCCAGGATTTGCTTGTCAAAACCCTGATCACCCCGTTCGATCAGGAGGATATTCGCGCACTTTACCAGTCCATCGACGATGTCGTGGACGTTATCGAGCAAGCCGCGATTTTATTGCGCTTGTACAAAATCGAGCAACCCACTGAGTCGGCCCGCCAAATGGCGGCTATCATCGTGGCGTGCGCCGAAGAAATCAATATTGCCATGCCATTGTTGCGCGACAAGAAGCATTTCGGCGTTATTCCAACTCACTTGCGCGAGGTGCATCGTTTGGAAAACGAGGCCGACACCATTCGCCGCAACGCGCTCGAAGAGCTGGTCGCTAACCACCGCGACGACTGGTTCGAGTTCATGCGCTGGAAAGAGGTGTATCAACTTCTGGAGCGCGCCGCGAACATGTGCGAAGACATCGCCGACGTTTTACAAACCGTGCTGGTGAAAAATGGTTGACCCCCTGGTTCTGTTCATCATCGTGATGGTGTTGTCGGTCGGCTTCGACTTCGTCAACGGCTTTCACGATACCGCCAACGCAATTGCTACGGTTGTTGCAACGCGCGTTTTGACGCCGGGGCAAGCCATTTTGATGTCGGCGTCGCTCAACTTCATTGGTGCCATGACAGGCACCGCTGTCGCGAAAACCATCACTTCGGGACTCATTTCGCCCGAAGTGGCTGGAACGCATCCCTACATCATCGTGGCGGCGCTGCTTTCGGCCATCACGTGGAACATCATCACCTGGTTCTATGGCATCCCTTCCAGTTCCAGCCACGCCCTCATCGGTGGGTTGCTGGGAGCCGCCGTGACTGCGACTAGCAGTTTGGCGACGCCCAAGTGGGATAACGTGCTGTTGAAAGTCATTTTGCCGCTGATCATCTCGCCAGTTGTCGGTTTCATTGCTGCGTGGTTCGTGATGATCGTTTTGCTGCGCCTGTTCGCGAAGCGCACGCCCTCGCAAGTGCAGGGCACCTTCGGCAAGTTGCAAATCGCTTCGTCGGCTTTCATGGCTTTTAGCCACGGAAGCAACGATGCTCAAAAGACGATGGGTATCATGGCGCTGGCGCTATTGACTTATCAGCATCATGGTGCCAATGTACCCATTCCCGCCGATTTTCCGATTCCCGCATGGATTAAGCTCACTGCCGCAATCGCGATGGGTACGGGAACCGCCTTTGGCGGTTGGCGCATCATCAAAACCATGGGGCACAAACTGGCGCGTTTGCAGCCTATCCACGGTTTCGCTGCTGAGACTGCCGCCGCTACCATCATTGAGACGGCTTCGCGCCTTGGCTGGCCGCTCAGCACGACCCACGTTATCAGCTCGTCCATCCTTGGTACGGGCGCCTCGCGTGGCTTCAACGCTGTGCGCTGGAATATCGCGGGCAGCATCGTTACGGCGTGGGTTCTGACCATCCCGCTGTGTATGGCGCTTGCCAGCCTTTTCTACGCCGTGCTGCGAGCTGTGTTCCATCTGGCGTAAAACCCTCAAAACCAAAACGCCCTCTGAATTAAATTTCGGAGGGCGTTTTTGTTAAAGGACTTAGGCGTGGCCGTTGAGTTCGGGATGGAACTCAGGTTCGGTCTGTGGTTCGTCGAAGTCGCCAAGTTTGCGGAAGCGTTGGTAGCGGGCTTCGATTAGATCATCGCCATTCAATTTGTCCAGTTCGCCGAGGTGGCGTTCGAGAGCATCGCCGAGGTTTTTGCCCATTGCTGGCAAATCGCGGTGGGCGCCGCCCAATGGCTCTTCGACGATTTCCTCGATGACTTTGAGGCGAAGCGCATCCTGAGCGGTGATTTTGAGCTGTTGCGAGGTGACGGGCGCTTTGGCCGGGTCGCGGAATAGGATCGAGGCGCAGGCTTCGGGCGAGATGACCGAATAGTAAGAGTGTTCGAGCATCAGCACACGGTCGCCGAGTGCGGTGGCGATAGCGCCACCGGAGCAGCCTTCGCCGATGATAGCAACGAGGATGGGCACTTTGAGCGCGCTCATCATCATTTGGGAATGGGCGATTGCTTCGGAGATGCCGCGCTCTTCAGCTGCTGGCGAGCAGGCCGCGCCGGGAGTATCGACGAGAGATAGAATGGGGCGACCAAAGCGCGCGGCCATTTCCATCACTCGTCCGGCTTTACGAAGACCTTCCGGTGAGGGTTGGCCGAAGTTGCGGGCTTGACGCTCTTTGGTATCGCGGCCTTTCTGGTTGCCGACGATGGCGATGGGACGCCCGCGAAAGCGTGCGAATCCGGCGACTATGGCCCCATCGTCGCCAAAAGCTCGGTCGCCATGCAACTCGATCCAATCAGTGCAGAGCGCCCCGATGATGTCGAGCGAATAGGGACGCTTGGGATGGCGCGCCATTTGGACTTTGTCCCAGGGGCTTAAGTCCGCGTAGATGCGTCGCATCACTTCGCGCTTATGCGATTCTAGCCGCTCGATGTTATCCATCAGTTTTTGGCGAGAGGCCGTGTCTATGCCGTCGGAAGTGGATAGACGCTTGATTTCGTCTATTTGTTCTTCGATCTCAACGAGCGGTTTTTCAAAAGGTAGCCAACGAGAAAGCATCTGTATTTTGGTTTAGGCCGGGTTAAAGTTAGTTTCGTATACCGACGGACTCAAGAACCCTACTAATCGAGCAACAAACTTAAAACCTGACCTAACTCCTCTTTCAGCTTCGTGCGTGGGACGATGATGTCAATTTGGCCGTGGGCCATTTGAAATTCTGCCGATTGGAAATCGCGAGGTAGCTTGATTCGCAGGTTCTGTTCGATGACGCGCGCTCCGGTGAAGCCAATCATGGCTCCCGGTTCGGCGACCAGCAAATCGCCCAGCGAGGCGAACGAAGCCTGAACGCCGGCCATTGATGGGTCGGTGAGCAGAGAAATAAATGGTAGGCCCGCTTCGCGCAAGCGACCAACCGCCGCGCTGGTTTTCGCCATCTGCATCAAGCTCATCAAGCCTTCCTGCATACGGGCGCCTCCAGTGGAAGTGGCGGTGATAACTGGGCGACGCTCTTTGAGGGCGCGCTCGAAGAGGCGAGTGACTTTTTCGCCGAAGACCGAACCCATTGAGCCGCCCATGAAGGCGAAGTCGGAGGCGGCAATGGCAATCGGACGACCATTGAGGGTGGCAGCACCGCTCAACATCGAGTCATTTTCTCCGGTTTTAATCTGTGCGCCGCTGCGTTTGGGCAGATAGTCGGGAAACGCGAGGGGATCGCGCGGCATTAAATCCTTATCCCACTCTTCAAAATTTTCTGTTAAAAGGTCGATACGGGCGCGCGCGCCCATGCGACCATGATGCCCGCAACGCGCGCAGACGTTGAGGTCGCGCACGTAATCCTTGGTGACGAGCATAGCCCCACACCCAGGACATTTGAGCATGAGGTTGGCCGGAATTTCTTGCATCCGGCCTTGAATCGGTTCCAAATTGGTGGGTCGAACCATAAATTTGCTCTTTATAGCATGGCGTATTCGGGAAAACACGGCCAACTTCGGTAAATTCTCGAATATGGAAAATTCTACGCCCCAAGACGAACTTGGCGAGTGGCGTGCGCGTATTGACGCGCTTGATTCCCAAATGTTGCAACTCTTGGAGCATCGCGTTCAGTGCGCTTTGCACGTTGGAGAAATCAAAAAACGCAATTCCTGGCCTCTCCACGACCCGGCGCGTGAAAAACTTATCTACGAGCGACTGCGCCAAAAACAGGCCGAAATGGAAGGCGCGTTGCCTGCATCGGCGATTACCTCGATATTTCGCGAGATTATTTCAGCTTGTCGCGCCGCCGAACACCCGGTGCGTGTTGCCTTCCTTGGCCCCGCCGGAACCAATACCCAGGAAGCAGCTATTCAGTTCTTCGGCTCTGCCGTCGAAGGGTGGCCATGTGCGACTCCTGACGAGGCTTGCCGCGCGGTGGCTTCGGGTGGCGCTGATTATGCCGTCATCGCTATCGAGAACTCGATTCAAGGTTTGGTGCCCGCGAACCTCGATTTGTTGGCTGCGGCGAGTTTGAGCATCATCGCCGAAATCGAGTTGCCGATTCATCATTGCTTGTTGTCCAATTCGGATATCAGCACCATTAACACCATCTACTCGCACGAGCAGGGCATCGCCCAATGCCGTGGTTGGTTGGCAGCCCACCTTCCCGGTGCGGCGCTAGTGCCCGTTACTTCGACGGCACGGGGCGCGGAGATGGCGGCCAAGGAGAAGGGCGCAGCGGCGATTTCGTCGGCGCTGGCGGCGGATATTTACGCGCTGCAAGTTGTGGCGAGCAACATCGAAGACATCGCGGGTAACAAAACCCGATTCTATGTGGTTGCTACCACCGATAAAGCTCCGGCCCCGACGGGACGCGACAAGACCTCGCTGACCTTCTTGACTCCGCATAAACCGGGCGCGTTGGCTGAGGTGTTGGCTGTGTTCGCGCGCGGCAATGTGAACGTTTCGATGATTCAAAGCCGTCCGTCGCGTCAGGCGGCGTGGGAATATCGCTTCTTCGCCGATGTCAGCGGACATCAGAACGATCCACGATTGCAAGGTGTGTGGGAAGAACTGCGGGCGCACACCGTCTCGTTCAAGATTCTGGGGTCTTACCCAGAGGCATAAGAAATTGACGAAGTAGTTGGTGTTAGCTGGCTACTTCGTTTTGGTTATAGCGCTGGTTGGCGTAGTAGCCACAGGAGGCCGCTATTAGGCATACAACGCCGCCGAGGAGGATGGGGGCGCGCCCACCCATCACGTCGGCGAGCCAGCCTACTAGCGGCCCGCCGATGGGGGTTGTGCCCATAGAGAGCACGGTTTGCAGGGCGAGTACACGTCCGCGCATTTCGGGCTTGGCCTCGATCTGGACGATGGCGGTTGTGGACGTGGTGTAGAGGATGCTCGCCATGCCCATGATAAACACGATGGGGCGGCGAAGGCGACCTGGGAAACCGAGGCGAGAAGAAGCATCATCACGCCCAGAGCAGCGGCGCCAAAAACGACGTGGTGGATTTTTACCAGACCACGACTTGCGACGACCAGAGCGCTTGCGACTGCTCCACAACTGAAAAGCGAGTAGATGAGGGTGAAAACGCTTTCGTTGCTGTGCAGGGTGTCGGTGACGAACAGCGGTAGGGTGACGCTGAAGTTGTAAGCGAGGGTGCCGATGGCCGCTAACATGGCGAAGTTAATCCACAGCACCGGGGTTGATAGTACGTAGAGAAAGCCCTCGCGGATTTCGCCCTTGCCGCGCGCTTTGTAGGGCTGGCGAAAAAGTTCTGCGGGGCGCATGATGTACAGGCAAAACAAAACAGCCAGATACGTCAGAGCGTCGAGGGCGAAGCACCAGCCATAGCCCACGGTAATCACAAGCAATCCTGCCAGCGCAGGGCCGAAAATGCGCGATACGTTGACGATGGTGCTGTAAAGCACGATTGCATTGGGGAGGTCTTCGGCGGGGACCATCTCGGTCACGAAGGAGCGCCGCAGTGGGTTGTCGAAGGCCAACAAAATGCCCCCGGCGATGGCAAGTCCGTACAGCCCGAAAATGGGCGGGTGGGGCATGAAAGCTAGAATTGCCAGACCCACCGATTGCACCATGGCGAGGCTCTGAGTTCGCAGCAGGAGGCGCCGTTTGTCGGACCTATCGGCGATGGCTCCGGCCCATGCCGAAAGGAAAAGCACTGGGCCGTACTGGCAAGCGGCCAGAAAGCCCACAGCTACGCCCTTGCCCACGATGTCCAAGATGAACAGGGTGAGGGCGACGTTGGTCAGCCAGTTCCCTGTGTTGGAGACCATCTGACCGATGAAAAACAGTTTGAAATTGCGATTTCTGAGGGCGACAAATGTGCTGCTCAGAAATCGAGTTCGCCACGGGCCTTTTGGAATCGAATTCTCTGGTTCTGGACTCACTCAATCTCCCAGGTAGACGGGCAGGTCGGCACTGGAGATGACATAGGCTTGATTGGGAAAGACCTTTTGCATGAGAAGATTATGGACTTCAGAGGTGCGGTCGGCGCAACAGTCTTCAAGCACATAGACACGGTAATCTTTGTCGGCGGCGTCGCGCAGGGTTGAAAGGATGACTCCGCTAGTGCTGATTCCGGCGAGAATGAGGGTGTCGATTTCTCGTTGTTGAAGTTGCTGGTGCAGATCTGTGGTCGAGAAGGCACCAACGCGGATTTTACGCACGATGAGGTCGCCGGGTTCGGGAGCCAGTGCCGCATGAATGGCAGATTCGGGGGTATCCATCGCTAAGCGGCGGGTTGATGTTATGGCTGAAAAGCCTTTGTTGGTCTTGGGGATGGCGTCGTAATCGGCGTCGGAGAATGCGACCCACACGTAGCCCACAGCTATGCCCTCGTTGCGGACCAGAGTCATGGTTTCAGCGGTGCGGGCTATTAAGTCGGTGGAGTCGGAGAGGTTGGTTAGAATGGCTGGTTGGTAGTCCATCACTAGTAGCATTGTGTGACGGCGATCAATGGTTGGGACGGATTCGCTCATGGTTTTTCCTGTAGGGTTCGAGCAATTCGACTGCCTGTGGAGAATTGCTCGCTGAACTCCCAGATTAGTGATTGGTTATTAGTAACTGCTACGTGGGGACCTTAGGGGCGAGGATATAGTCTTATCATCCGAAGATAGGGCAAATTATGTCGCAGTCAATTATTCGTTTGAATCCACCTACGTTACCGAATGCTGGAGAGATGGGGTATTCGCAGATTTCGATAGTGGAACCGGGGCGGATGGCTTATGTGTCGGGGCAAGTTGCCTGGCGTCCTAATGGTGAACCTGTTCCGGCTGATCTTGTGGAGCAGACGAAGATTGTGTGCTCCAATGCTAAAGCTGCATTGGATGCTCTGGGAGCAACACCTCAGGATATTGTAATTGTTCGCGTTTTCATGATCGACTTGAACTCTGAGAGTCTGTACTCAAAGAGAGTAATAAGTGAGACTTCGTGTGATGAGACAGGGGTATGTGAGTGATTTGACGGATGAGCAGTGGGAGTGTGTGCGACCTCTGGTGGAGGCCAAGACGGG
>SDZD01000108.1 GCA_004172935.1 bacterium
AGAGGGAAATACCCGTTCCCATTCCGAACACGGCAGTCAAGCCTCTCAGCGCTGATGATACTGCAAGGGCAACCTTGTGGGAAAGTAAGTCGCCGCCACATTCTCTTTTTACAACAGCCTGTCTCTCACGAGACAGGCTGTTTTGTTTTATCTACTCCTCTTCACCTTGCTCATTGCGAGGGACTTAGAATTGCTGCTCACTACCTCATCTATTTGGAGTCCGAACCACGATGAGCCAACAGCTACAACTCACCCTTCCCGCGCTAACTATCGCCCTTTTCCAACAGGAACTTGGCAATTGGCTGGCAATCTGTAGCGAACTCGGCTTAGAATGCGAAGGCGAAACCGAGCAAGAAGCCCGCGATGCCCTCTCCGAAGCCATATCAGATTTCCTATCTCACACTTCACAGGACGAACTCGATAAGCGTCTGGCCGCAAACTCCCTCCCCGAAATTCAGCCTGCGAAGCTCAAAAACGTTTCCAGGCCCGCGAAAATTAAAAAGCGAATCGGCCAACTCGCTATTGTCCCAGTTAAAGCGGGCAAAGCTGTCGGCGGTGTCGTCGTAAATTCTGGCTCGGCTCTCGTCCATAAAGCGGGCGATGCGCGTGTAGTCATTGGGGGTGCCATCGTTAAAGTCGGCGAAGTTGGCAGTAATGCCGTTCACCACGCTTATCCTGCCTTCGAAACTTTCACTGGCAAAGCGGGGGAAGTCGCCGAATTGCTCGCCGATAATAGGGCACTTCGCCAAGTCGCCAAGAAATTTAAGTTGGAAAAATGGCTCGACCTCAGCTCGCGCGTCGACATCGAAAAGGCCCAACAACACGTCCGCAAACTCAAGCAGAAGTATCCCGACGAAACTCCACGCCAGATTTCTCAGCGCATAACCAAAGAAAAAGCCACCTATGCAGGTGGCTTAGGCCTATTAACCAGTTTCATCCCCGGTTCCGCGCTGTCACTTTTGGCCGTCGATTTAGCGGGCACCTCGCTAATCCAAGCCGAACTCGTCTATCAAATCGCCGCAGCCTACAACCTTGACCTGAAAGACCCCGCCCGCAAAGGCGAACTTTTGGCCGTTTTCGGAGTAGTTTTGGGAACAGGCCGCGCTGTCAAAGCGGGCCTAACTGTCCTAAAAAATGTCCCTCTCGCCGGAGCAGTGGTGGGAGCCAGCTCCAACACTGTCATGATCTACGCTCTGGGCAACGCTGCCTCGAAGTTCTATGAAGAAAAACTTCACCTCAATGTCTCCCAAAAAGCCATCGATTTAGTCAAAGCCGAAAACGAAACCTTCCTCCGCGACGCCACAGCTCAGGAAACCCTCGTCGATCAAGTCTTGGTTCATATTTTGGTTGCCAGCCAACCAACCGCAACCCACCAAGAAATCATCGACGCCATTAAAAAAGCCAACCTCAGCCCAGCCTCCATCGAAGCCATCTCAAAGAATTTGGCTAACCCCCAAGATTTGGATTCCCTCCTAACCCAAATTCACCCCGACTTCGCCGCCTACCTCCTGCAACGCTGCCAGTACATAGCCCAAATGGACGGAGCCACCACCGAGCAAGAAAAACAAATCCTAGAAAAAATCGCCACTCACTTCCAACTCGACTCCAAACACAACGACTAAAATTTTTGAAGCGGCGTGTCTTGAGGCTCTAATGTCCCAAACATCCTATCCCAAATCAGCGTGTAAAATCCGAAATTGTGGGCGCCGTCCTGATGGTGTCCAGCGTGAAAGCTGCTAGTCGAGATGTATTTGAGAATAGGTATATCTTTCCAGCGGTCAGGGAATGGTTCGACTCCGATGTGCCCAATCAAGCCAAAAGCGACATTGAAGGCCAGATAGAGCGCCATTCCCAACCATGTCGCATCATACACGCACAGTAAGGCTAACCACAACAGGCCAAAACTCAATGCCTCTATTGGGTTCATCACGAATAAAGTTAGCGGGCGTGGGTTATCGTACAGATGGTGCGTGCGATGCACCATCTTGAAAAATAGTGGAATATGAGCGAGGCGATGCAACACATACATCGCCGCATCCATCACTATAACTAGTACGAAAAAATCAACTATCATTGCCCAGCCTATTTCCGCCCGAAACTGAATTAACCCCTCGCGCCACAGCAATAGGCCGCCCAAAGTCACCAGCGAATTCAACAAAACTGTCGTCGAAGCCAATCTCATTTCGAGCGAAGTCAGTGGCGGGGCGACTTCCGTGACGCGCCGAGCCGAATAAATCCGTACTAATCCTCCTCCCACTAGCACCGTTAACCCGGCGATCAACAGGTTCTCCAGCAAAAATCCGATAGCCAGCATCCACACTGGGGTATCGTGTAGAAAGTGGATGATGGATTTCATGCCTCTTCAAACGAGCAAACGGCATAAGAGACGCACTATTTTCTAACAACAGTGCGGAACATCAATATGGTAAATTTCCGATTGTTCTGATACCCTCATAAATCGAAATTCAGGAGCAAGAATAATTATGAAATCCACCTTCAAACTTTTGACATCAATTGCCGCTTTTTCTGCAATTGCTGTTGCTTCTCCCTCCTCTTTTGCCGATGATAGGCCACGCGCCGAATCTTCGCTCTTGGGGCTTTCCCCTTTGGGTTCACCAAGTTATCAAAAGTTCGACGAATACTATCTTGTTCGTGGAAAAATTTTTAGTAGTGCTATTGTCCAAAATGTGTATGAAGACTTTGGGACAACCACCTATAGCTTGGACAAAAAATATGACCTTTTTGAGGCTGAGGTAGCTACTGATTGTTCCAGTGTCAATGACAAAATGAGCTTTATAGTGCTGGGCGATGGCAAGGTTATTTACCGCTCCCCATTCCTCACGAATCAAGATAAGCCTCTCCGAGTCAGCATTTCTATTAAAAATTATCAGGCGATAACCCTACTTGCTCAGGTTCCATTTCGCGGAGGTCTTCCCCGTGCTGTGTGGGCCAACCCCAAATTAGTTCGCCTTGGTCAACTTCGACCAATACCTGTGGACCTTCCCACACCTCCAGAATCTGTAGAATCAACCGGCCAAGATATGGTCACTCTGGTTCGCCAAAGTTCTGGTCCCTACGAGGTCGCGGTTAATGGCAACCCTGTGAGCTTTGGCTTTGTCCAACCAATGCTCAAAAATGGAGTGCTTTTGGTTCCGATGCGCCCACTTTTCGAAGCACTCGGCGCAACCGTCACCTTCGATCCTGCAAGGAAAATCATTGTTGCAACACGCGGCGACCGCGAAATCCGAATGCAGCTCGATTCGACCAGAGCCTACCTCAATGATAGGCCTATTTCTCTCGAAGTTCCCGCCCAGTCCGATCACGGCTCGACCTTAGTTCCCCTGCGTTTCATCTCCGAATCGTTCGATGCCCGAATCACTTTCCCTGAGATTGTTACTGATACGCCCGATCCCAATACAAACACTCCCAACTTGCTGCCATAATCGCGATAACTCGCACAGAAACGGGCGAACCATTTGGTTCGCCCGTTTCTGTGTTTATGCCTGTTGTGCTTCCTCACTGTCGCTCTTTTTGGGGAGCGTCCTATCATTCAATAGCCTGAATTCATCGGCAACTTTCCGCGATTTGAACTCAAAATTCGCCTTGTTACTATAAAATGATGCCCCAAACGATGGTGGGAAAATCAGAGTTAATATGCCCGGCGAGGCTGCGCATAAAAGCAAAAACGGGATGCTGATTGCCACGGGGACACCTGCAAAAAACAAGATGCCGCCGGGAATCCACGCCGTATAATAACCGATTTTTAGTCTCTTATGGTATCGTTTAAGTCCCGCTTCGCATCCTTTGCACACAGGAACGCCATTGATACGGGTGGTGCTATTACCTCCGTAGTGTTTCGAATCAACCGTTCCCGGCGAAATCATCTGATCCACGACCACTGTTATCGTCGGCGCCGATTTCACGCCCAGAAATGATAGTTCAACGTTCCCATCTGGGTTTTCTTTCTCGCACACCACGCAAAGCGCGGGGAAAATTACTCGCTGCTTTTCTGGTAAAGTGACATCAAAAGTTCCCATATTTTGGTTCTCAGGGCGGCGCTTTTGTCCTACTGCGGGGCGGTTTCTTCGCTTTTGCTCTGCTCCATCGCCGCTTTCTCCAGCTTGACTTTTTCAGCTTCTGCCTTGCCCTTTTCTATCGCTTCGACATTCAAATGCATGAATGCCTCCGCGACTTTTTGCGATTTGAATTCAAAATTCGCTTTACCCTGAAAAAAGGAAGCGCCGAACGAGGGCGGGCGAAGCAGCGTATAAACACCGGGCGAAACCGCGCACAGAATCATCCAGGGGACAGTGATGATTGTCGATACGTGCGGGAAAGCTACTATTGGCACGAGGCCGGGAATCCACGCCGTATAATACCCAAATTGTAATCCCCAATGATATCGCTTCAAACGAGAAGAGCAACCTTTGCAGGCGGGAATGCCATCAATTTTATTGAGCGTGTTGCCGCCGTAGTATTTCGGGTCAACATCGAAACCTACGGCCCGATCTGCCGCCATTTGAAGTACAGGTTCCGACTTGGCGCCCAGAAACGATAGCTTGATGAGTCCATCGGGGTTTTCCTTTTCACACACCACGCAAAGCGGCGGGAAGACGATAGGTTGTGTATCAGGCAAGGTGACATCGAAAGTACCCATAATTGTTTTCAAAAATTCTAGCTGCTGGTTTCCACGCTTTGTTCTTCGATTGCTCAATAGCCTTTAATGCACAGGAGCGGGCAAAGCCTTCTTTTGAACGTTCTTTTTCACGACTTTCTTCGGTTGCGAATTCACTTTCGCTAATGTCTTTTTCGCCGTCACTGGCGTTTTTACTACAGCCTTCTTCGGTGTCGCTGGCTTAACAATCGTCGTCGGTGCCTTCGGCGCTATGTCGATTTTCGGAACTATCGGTGCCTGTACTACTACTGGTGGTGCTGGCACAGGCACAACTGGAATTACAGGAGCCATTGGGGGAGTCGTGACTGGTGGGGTTGGCGGAATGGGCGCCGTTTCTTCGGGAACATATAAAGGCTCTTCGGGATGTCTAAAAAATAGAATCGGGTTCGAAGTCTTCAAGCCCTCCAATTTCCCAGTCCGTGTCCAGGTGAATGTGAAAACATTCGAACTCCGTTCCTTCATCTCTTCTAAGACTTTTGCCCGCAGTGCCTCGACCTCAGCACGAGTCGAAAGGTTATATACCACCCTGTTATTGATTTTTATCGCGTCGTCGTAGTACTGGTGAACAATCCTTTTCTCCCGCGATGGGTCTACTACTGTGGCCGTAAAGTAGTCATCGGCGATTTTACTCGCGTTGCGAAACACAGAGGGATCTTCTTCTGGAAAAGCGACGACGCTGGAAACGTAAGTGCGCTGCTCCTGAGGATTTTCATCCGTCGTTTCCACGCCTTCTTTTGTCACGTTTGTCTCGAAAATGACAAATGCGTACTGTATTCTTCCCGGCTGTGCCTGCGTTACAAAGGGCATAAATGCCAAAAAAGCTAACAGAAACGCATACATCTGTAGATATTTTTTCATGACCTACTATAAAAATATCAGAATTTTATTATGAATATCGAACAAAAAAGTCCGAAGTCGCTCTCTTACTCTCAATGTTGAGGAAACACTCAAAGTATCCCTTTCGAGCATTGCTTTCTATTTCTCAAACAGGCACAAAAAAACCGCTCTCCCTATTGGAAGAGCGGTTGAAGATTATTCTTATTTCCCCACTGGTTTATCGACTGCCGCAAATATCACGGGCTGCTCTATAGGAGTCGGAGCGGGCGGAGTTGTCAGCAACAACGAAAGCCCGCCATATAAAATCGCGTCGTCGCCCAACGTCGATTGAACAATTTTCACTGGCGCCCCTGTGCCCTGCATCACTACTTTTTGTACTGTCGCCTCGATTTGTGGCATCATCCAGCGACCACACGCCTCGATTACGCCACCGCCAAATACCACGACTTCGGTATCGACGATGTGTAGCACGCTGGCAGTTGCCAGTCCCAGCAAATGAGAGGCGCGGCGCACTACTTCAGTCACGAGAGGATCGTTCTTCTTAAGCGCATCTTTCAATGCTCCTGAGCGAATGCGATCCAATTTTTTGGCGCCTATAATTTCGGTTAGCACCGTCTTTTGGCCCTTGGAGATAGCGAGGCGCAGTTGATTTTCAATCGCTGTACGCGAACACAACTCTTCCAGGAAAAGCTGCTTTTTGCCGGGCGCCCCCGTTTCCAGTTCCGCCCCCAGTGGTACAAGCAAATGCCCGATTTCGCCGCTCAGGCCACGGAATCCTTCAACGACCTGATTATTAATAACCAGAGCGCCGCCAATTCCCGTTCCCACGAAAATACCAAACGCCGAGCTGGCGCCCTGTGCTGCGCCACGCCAGACCTCGCCCGCCATTCCCACGTTGACATCGTTGCCCACAACGATGGGACAACTCCATTTACGGCTCAAAATCTCGCGAAGCGGCGTGTCGGTCAGTGGGGCATTAGGAGTCAGCACCACATGACCGCGCGCCGAATCCACGACACCGGGAACGCCAAGCGCGATGCCGCCAATCTCGCTCTTGAGTAGCTTGGCTTCTGCTACTACGGTATCGAGCGCTCCTTCCAGTTGTGCGATTAAGCTCTCTTTGCTGGCACGGTCGGTTTTCAATTTGAGGCGCGCAAGAATTTTTCCTTCGCGGTCAAGCGCCGCTGCCAGAATTTTTGTGCCGCCAACATCCACAACGAGGAAAGAAGACATAGGATTAAGAGCGAGTAGTTTGAGGATATTCGGGCGGCAGAAAAACCAATTTTCAGCAATGAAAGCCAAGTTCAAAGCGTATGATGAGCTTAAATTTCCGAAGTTTCGTCTTCCTGAGGTTCTTCTATCTCTTCAGATACTTCTTCGGGTATTGGTGAGTCCGTCGCCAGCGCGTTCATTCCCGCTTCGATTCGCTCGACTCGACGCGGTTGTAAAAGCGATTGTTGCATTGACTGTAGCACCGGATCTGCCCCTGTTCCTGGCAAACCATCGACAGGAGCTACTGCCGAGTTCATTTTGCGAACCGTTGCCTTGCCAATAGGTTTAAGGCGCGCTTTAGAAGAACTCAGGTCGCCGCTTTCCGCTGCGTTTTTTATGCCTTCTATTGCAAACGATTCCAACAAACTTGCCTGAAGATCGTAAGGCACCTCGCCTCCACGCAATACACGGCGATGAGTTCCATCCGGCAACAGTTCGCGGGCCTTGGTGTTGTCTTCCAACGAGGCAAGCAGTAGTTCGCGTTTCACCCGTTCGCGAATGACCGGGTCGAGCAGAGGGAAAATAATTTCTACGCGCCGATAAAAGTTGCGCGGCATCCAGTCGGCGCTGCCACACAAAATCTCCTCATCGCCTCCACCCGCGAAGTAGTACACCCGCGAGTGCTCCAAAAAGCGTCCGATGATAGAACGAACGCGGATATTGTCGCTTAGTCCCGGTACACCCGGACGCAACGCACACATACCGCGCACAATCAAATCGACTTGTACACCTGCCTGACTTGCGCGGTACAGTGCTTTAATCACACCTGGGTCGAGCAAGGCGTTCATCTTGGCGATGATACGAGGTGGTGCTGGTGCCGTTTCGGGGGCATGGCCATTTCCGTTGGCCTGGGCCAGCGCGCGCTTTTGTTTCTTGGCCATTGCTGTCAAGCGCTCGATGCGCTTGATGAAGCCTTGATCTAACCCGAATGGCGCCATCAACAATCGGCTCAAGCCGGGATACTGACTCATGCCCGTCAGCAAATTAAAGATTTTTCCTGCGTCTTCTCCGATTTCGGGGTTGGCTGTCAACAAGCCAACATCCGTATAAATGCGCGCTGTGACTTCGTTATAGTTCCCCGTTCCCAAATGCACATAGCGCCGAATGCCGTCCTCTTCGCGCCGCACCACGAATGCCAGTTTCGAGTGGGTTTTTAGTCCAACCAATCCATACACGACGTGAACTCCCTCTTCCTCCATCGCTTTGGCCCACGCGATATTGTTTTCTTCGTCGAAGCGTGCCTTCAACTCGACCATGGCCGTCACTTGCTTGCCGTTCTGCGCCGCGCGCATCAATGCCCTCACTATCGGCGAATCCTTCGATGTACGATACAGCGTAATCTTGATCGCCAACACCTGTGGGTCTTCCGAGGCCAACTGTATGAACTTCGTGACGGGCCGAAAACTCTGGTACGGGTGATGAAGCAAAATATCGCCCGCCCGAATTTCCGAGAAAAATACGTCTGGCGAGTCCACGCCCTTCAATTGAGGCGGAATTTGCGAATTAAAGGGCGCATCCTTCAAATCCGCCCGGTTCTCCGCCGAATAAATCGCCATCAACCGCGTCAGGTTAATCGGCCCATCCACCTCGTACAAATCAAGTGGCTCAAGCTCGAAGGTTTCCAGCAACAAGCTGATAATCGCAGGGTCGGCCCCACGTTGCACTTCCAATCGCACCGCATCGCCTTTGCGTCTGCGCGCCAACTGCTCCTGCATCGCTTCGAGCAAGTTATCGGCTTCGTCTTCGTCCAAAAATAGTTCCGAGTTGCGCGTCAAGCGAAACGCATAGCAGCCCCGCACTTCGAGACCCGGAAACAGCTGTCCGATGAACGCCGAAATCAAGCTCGACAAGAATACGTAGATTTTGCGGTTCTTGGGGGCGAACTCGGCTGGTACTGCAATCAGGCGAGGCAAAATACGCGGCACCTGCACGACTCCCAACCGAAAATCAACGTGCGATTCATCGGGCATCAAGCCGTCAATCTCACCTGGGCGGTCGGGCACATGCATTTCCGCCACCAAATTCAGCGACTTGTTCGCGAGTTGGGGG
>SDZD01000166.1 GCA_004172935.1 bacterium
CCCTGGAACTCCCCTGGGACGCCACCCAATCGCTCTTCGGGCCGTAAACCAGTTTTTAGTTTCTAGTGGTTAGTGGTTAGTTTTCCGCTGACGCGGCGAGCCAATCACGCAAAGCGACAATCTCCGTAGGGCGAACCTTGTGTTCGCCCATCATAGGAACTCCCCGCACATCGCGCTATTGCCACAAACGGACAACCGAAATGATGGGCAACCACATGGGATTGCCCCTACGAATTAAATCTCAAAACCCTCTGTGCTTCTTATGTTCCTCTGTGCCCTCTGTGTTTAAAAATCAACCCATGCGCCTCCCCTCCACCCTCAACGTCTTGATGACGCTCTCCATCCTCGCCGCCATGTGGGAAATGTACACCCTGGCCAACCGTCAAAACGGCGACACCTTCTCAGCGACCATCCGCCGCCTCGGCCAAAACCAACCCTTCATCGTCTTCGCGTGCGGCCTGATAATGGGCCACCTGTGGTGGCCCCTCCTCGACAAAGAAGACATCGAACAAAAACCCTAAAAACCTCCCCCAAGCCTTCCAACTCTCTCCCCCTCTCAAACCTCTCTGTGTCTCCGCGCCTCTGTGGTTAAAAATCATCCCCCTGACGCAAAACACAATCCCACCAGAGCCACACACCCTCTCAAAAACCCCTTTGTGCTCCTTATGTTCCTCTGTGCCCTCTGTGTTTAAAAATATGCCCTAACGGCAGCAACACCATGAATATAGCCCTCCTCAAAACCGAACTAGACACCCCCCAATACGCCAACCTCAGCCCAACCGATGCCGCCCAGCAACTCAATGCTCCCACCATCGAGTATTTCGCCGAAGTCCCCACCGCCGAACTCACCAACTTCCTGATGAACTCCGGCCTGTACGCGAAGTTGTTGGCTGTCTACCGCGACCACCCCGTCCTGCAAATCCGCGTCGTTGCCGAAGGAGCTTTGGCCCTCTCGCAAAGCCAAATCCCCGTCGTCAACCTGCAAAACGCCACCATCCAGCAAACCCTCCCGGCCTTGGTCGCGGGCGGCGTCTGGACACAGGCCGAAGCCGATTCGATGCTGAACTTCGCCAAACGCACGAAGTCTCGCGCTCAACAATTGCTCGGCGAACCAGTCACCGAAGCGGATATTAACGCCGCCCGCCTCCTCGATAAAGCCCAATCCGAAATCGAAACGCTCGAATCGCTGCGCGCTCAGGTCTCACAGCTCGAATACCGTCAAGCCCAGTTCCGACAGGGCATCGACCCCGATAACAATGGGGAGGGCGCCTAATGCCCCAGATCGCACGCTACAGCGAAACAAGCGCGGGCGGCGGGACGCTTGACGCCTACGCCGGCCACTGGGGCGACGGTAGTGATGGCGACGTAACCATCCTGACCAACACCACTCTCACGCGCAACACCTACTACAACAACCTGACTGTCTCAAATGGTGCAACCCTCGTCCCCAATGGCTACAAAGTGTTCGTTAAGGGCACTCTCACCGTCGATGCGGGCGGCACCATCCAGCGCAACGGTAACTCAGGTCAAAGCGCCAGCGGCACAGCCGCCGGAGTCGCTGCCGGAGCCATCGGCGCAACCGCGCTTGGCGGTGGCGCCGCAGGTGGAATAGGAAACGCGGGCGGCATCTCCGATGGTGCCACCCCCAGTGGCGCGCCCGGCGCCTCAACAGGCATGGGCGGCACGGGCGGCGACGGCGGCAACTCAGGGAAAGGCAGCGTTGGCTCGCCCCGTGGCGGACGAGCGGGCGGTGGCGTCACCTATCAGCCCCATGTTCTGCTCAGCGAAAACATGTATTACAGCGCTTCCACCCTCATCGGTGG
>SDZD01000167.1 GCA_004172935.1 bacterium
GGTGCGAGCGGCGTCGCCTGGGCGGTCTGGGCGGGCGAATACATATAGGTCAAAGGCGGCCTCGCTGGTTTGCGCGAAGCCGGTTTAGCGGGAGGGTGTTTTTAGGCGGTTAATGCGGGTGGAGGCAGCGATCCGTTCGGCCTGAGCTTGTCGAGGGGGGCCGGTCGGAATTTCACGAACTTCGCGCGTGTGGCGCATGGAGAGTTTTATGTGGTGAGTCGCGCGAAGACCGCGGCTTTCTGCGGGTTTGCGCGGGGTTTCGACGATGTCAAAGAGCGCGCGGAGTGTGGTGAAGTTTGCGGATGTAGGAAAGGCTGGTCCAACCCCGAATTCGTCGCTTCGCACTGCAATTTCTGATAGCGCAAATGGCAGTGCGCCAGCGCCGATACTGTTATATTTTTGGTTTTAAACGTGAATTCTCAGAATAATACATCGATACCTTCCAAATCGATTGACCTAATCGGAGAGCCATGCTCGTTTTCGAATGGGGAGAAAGCATGTCCTATCGAAAGTTGCCGCTGGCATCGTTGGTCGTAAATCCAGCAAATGACCGGCATGGCGAGTTAGAAAATGAGACCGCCGCAATTGCGCAGCTCTTTGCCACGCAAGAGCTGCATATGCGCAGTCTCGCCAAGGATCTTGTTGCCAAGGGTGAAATCTTCGAGCCACCTCTCGTCTTCCCCTCAGGCGACAGATATATTGTAGCCGACGGCAATCGCCGTACTACCTGCCTCAAGCTCCTGGCCACGCCCCGTCGGGCACCCACGGTCGAGCTGCAGGAATTCTTCGCAGATTGTCGTAAAAACTGGCCGGGCGACTTTCCTGATAAAGTCGAATGCCGAGTTGAGACCGACCGTGATCGCGTCGATGATATTCTGTTTCGGCGTCACACAGGCGTACAAGGCGGTATCGGCCAGAGCACCTGGAACGACCGAATGAAAGCCAATTTTGTCATCCGCACTGGCAAAGGCGGCGGTCTTAACGTTGCAGATGAAATTGAGAGGCGGCTCAAAGATGCTAAATTGCTGCCAGGGCGTAAAATTCCGCGCTCCAATCTGAATCGCCTACTCTCCGCGGAATCACTTCGCAATAGGTTAGGCATATCGGTACGGAAGGGAAAGCTCGACATTATTCGAGACGAGCAGGAGACACTAACTGCATTACATCGAGTAGCTAACGACCTAGCCAGCCGCACCATAACTTTGGACGATATTTGGGACACAGAATCTAAGCTCGCCTATATCGATGCTCTAGAAACTGAAGGTGTGTTGCCGCAAATTGCGCTTAAACCTAAGACAAGCCCCGGCACGCCTACGCCAGCGCCACGCGTGCCGCACCCAATTCCCGCGCCCCCGCGCCCCCCGGTTTGGCCTCATCTAATTCCCAACGTGAGCTATGGGGTCACATGGTCAGCACACCTCCAACGGCACCGCGCGATCTGGGAGGAATTGCAGTACAAGCTAGATCTCGGCGAGACCCCCAACGCGGTATCAGTGCTACTGCGAGTGCTGCTCGAACTCTCAATCGACAATTATGTAAAACGCCGACAACTCACAAATGTACAGGAAGGAGACAAGCTCGCAAACAAGGCTGGCAAGGTCGCAGATCACCTCCATGCCGCGAGCAAGATCGACAAGAAATATCTCGGCGCAATCGTTAAGCTTAAACAAGGCGAGGAAATCGTGTCGCTAGACACGCTCAACCGCTATGTTCACTCGCCAAACTTCAGTGTATCGCCTGACCATCTGAACATGCTGTGGGCGACGCTTGCTGAATTTATTGTGCTTTGCCTTGAGGCGTGACGTGTGGCCGCGTG
>SDZD01000065.1 GCA_004172935.1 bacterium
GAATGGCGTTTCGCTGTCGATGGAGCCACCAAAGGTGAACGAGTGACCCTCTACTGGCCCAACTTCACCGCAGTTCCATCCAACTTGCAACTCCAGTTGCGCGACAACGCAACCGGAACTCTGTACCCGATGAAAAACAATGGCAAATGGGCCTACACCGCGACTGGTGCGGCCCAGTCGTTCTCCATCATCGGAATGCAAGTGAGTACTTCTGCAACCTCGGTGAAAGGCAGCTGAACTTACACAATTTACCGCACAGGTGGGTCATGGCCCACCTGTGTACAAAATAATATAGCTCACTCTTGCAGACTTTTAGGAGACATAGTGCTCACAAATGTTTGAAACCGATGAGGCCTGGTGTTTGTTGTTTTGAACTTCGATGTAGTGGGAGTCCCTCGCACGTGAGCTGTGCCGCAAACTGGGGCGACTACGACAGAGTATGAAGCAAAGTTACTAGAGACACAATTGACGCGGAAGCCAGAGCATGTTGACGGAATAGTTTTTCGTTGGGAGTTCTTCCCATCAGATGATTCCAAAACTTTTGAGATTATAGCGAGTCCGATAAATAGGTGTCCCCAGACTGATTACTCAGGGATTGACGTGTCGCTATGAGCGACATAAGATAAAAACGTGTCGCTGAAAAGGCGAAACATCGACATGAATACTCCCTCTTGGCATCCAGAACAACCCTACAATATGCTGCCACCCTTGCCCCCTGCTGGCGATATTGAAACCAAAAGGGTGTTACGGCGCTGTATTACTGCTAGGGCAGCTTTAGGTGAACTCAAGCAAGCAGCGGAGTTGATTCCTAACCAGGCCATCCTTATCAACACCTTACCCCTACTGGAAGCGCAAGCCAGCTCAGAGATCGAGAACATTGTCACCACAACTGACCGGCTCTTTCAGCATGTGGGACATGATGACTCCACCGATCCCGCAACCAAAGAAGCGCTCCGTTATCGTCAAGCCCTCTTGGAGGGCTTTCGCGCTTTACAGCATCTGCCCATTCATACAGCGACTGCCGAACGTGTCTGCAGTCTGATTCGTGGTGTTGAGATGCATGTACGTCGAGTACCAGGAACTAAGCTCGGCAACACAGCTACGGGTGAAGTCATCTATACACCACCTGAAGGTGAAGCGTTACTGCGAACCTTGTTGGTCAACTGGGAGCAGTTTCTCCACAACGAAACCGAACTTGATCCCCTCATCCGTATGGCCGTTGCGCATTATCAATTCGAGGCCATTCATCCTTTTACTGATGGCAATGGGCGCACGGGGCGCGTGCTCAATAGTCTTTTCCTCATTCAAGAAGAGCTGCTGACTTTGCCTATTCTGTATCTGAGCCGCTATATTATCGGTCGTAAGAGCGACTACTATCGCCTGTTGCTCGCAGTCACGACTTCCCATGCCTGGGAAGAGTGGATTTTGTTTGTACTCGAAGGCGTCGAAGAAACCGCACGCTGGACGACCGCCAAAATCGCGGCTATCCGCGAACTCGCTGGGCAAACAACGAGTTACGTGCGCCGTGCTGCGCCCCAGATTTATAGTTACGAATTGGTCAACCTCATCTTCGAGCGCCCGTATTGTCGTATCAGCGACCTGGAAGTAGCTGGAATTGCCAAACGACAAGCGGCCTCGCGCTATCTCAAACAACTGGTGAACATCGGAGTATTGGAAGAAAGGAGCGTCGGCAAAGAAAAGCTCTTTGTCCATCCTAAGTTTTTGCAACTGCTCACACGCGAAGGCAATGAGTTTTTACTTTATCCAAATGAGTAATAGTAAGCCGAGACGAAACAAGATTCTCTCTGCCGAATCACGTCAACTAATTCCCAAAGTCACAAGAAATCGGAATTTTGTTTGGTGAATAAATAGTTCTTGGGAAGAGATGTTCTCTTTAATCTTCAGGAATATGCAGCAAGCTCGCGGCCTTCTGTTTGGCTACTTCACCACGCCGATCATAACGCGCTGTGGTTTGCACATTGGAATGTCCAGCCAACTTTTGCACGGTGGCGATGTCAGCTCCGGCATCGAGCAAATCCGAGATGAAGGTGCGCCGTAGGTCGTGGGGCGAAAACGAGCGAATCCCAGCTCCCAGTGCGCGTCGCTGCAGCATGGCAAGAATAGATTGGTCGGTTAGACGCTCATCGAAGATTTTGCCAGACCGATGAATGGGCAAGAACAGCGGCCCCTCACTTGGCACTCCCTTTTGATCACGCAACTCCAACCAACGCATCACGCGCGTTTGTCCACCAGTAGGCAGATAAGTAATGCGCGCCTTCGAGCCTTTGCCTCGACGAACCGTGACCGCCCCACTTTGGGCATCATAATCATTCACATCGAGACCAATAATCTCGCTTCGCCTCAGGCCGCTCCCATACAAAACGCACAAAATCGCTGCGTCTCGAATGCCCGCAGGACGTGGAGTTGCATCCTTATATGTGTCGTTAGCGCAATGAGCCAAAAGCGCCCTCAATTCACCCGCAGCTAATGCCCGCCCTTTGGGCAATGTCTCACCGCGCACTGAACCCAAATCGGCAGCCCGACTGTAATCCTCCGAACTCAATTGCCCTAACCTCCAAGCCGCTTTAAGAGTGCCGCGCCAAGCGGCCAGCATCTTATTCGCCGTCGCGGGCGCGTACTTCTCGGCCAATACCGCCCGAAGCGCGGCCCCATGTTGAAAGCGCACCTCGCCCCAGTCAAGTGACAAAGCATCACAACGTCCGGTAGTCAAAAGCCCCGCCATGGTGTCAAGAGCTTCTTTCATGGTGCGCCGACTGCCCGGTGACAAACTCGCCAGATACACGAGCGCTGGATGACTGGCGGCGTCTTGCCACTCACAACGTCTCCAGACTTCGACGACTTGACCCAAATTTTCGGCTTTGACTATCTCAACAGGCGCATTATCCACAATAGCTAGTTTATGGCTTCTGGGTTGTGAGAAGGACCATTCTCATAAATCAGAGGTTTTCCCAATGGCAACACGAAAGGAGTTATGTTGGGGGCACCATAAGAAAAGGGAATAAATTGCACGTTTGACCTGCATCCCTAGAATTATCCCATTTGCAGTGCGAGATTTGGGTTCCAAACTCGGAGCCAAATGAAACGATCACGATTCAACGAAGCGCAGATCATCAACATATTGAAGCAGCAAGAATCGGGGATGACCATCGTTCAAATCTGCCGCGAGCAGGGCATCAGCGAAGGCACGTTCTACCGATGGAAGAGCAAGTACGGCGGGATGGAAGTCCATGAAGGCACCCGCCTACGGGAGTTGGAACAGGAAAACGCCAGGCTCAAGAAGCTGCTGGCTGAGTCAATGCTCGACAACGCAGCTCTCAAGGACGTGCTGTCAAAAAAATGGTATAGCCTGCGACTAAGCGACAGGTCGCAGGCTATATCCAAGAACACCATCAACTTTCTAACCGACGCGCCTGTGCGCTGGCCGGAATTCCCACTTGCACGACTCGCTATCGGAGCCGACGCCAAGACGAGGCACCTATTCGCACTCGTCTCAAAGAACTGGCCCAAGAGCGACCACGTTTTGGTTATCGACGCCTGGGCGTGCTGCTACGCCGCGAAGGGCACAAGATCAACTCGAAGCGAGTGCTGCGCCTGTACCGAGAAGAGAACCTCAAGCTGCGCGCCCGCAAGAGGAAGCATGTGACGAGCGCCCTTCGCGTCAAACCAACGGCCCCAACTACCATCAACCAGATGTGGACGATGGACTTTGTTCATGACACGCTCTGCGGTGATCGCACCTTTCGGGCTTTGAACGTAGTGGACTGTTTTAGTCGAGAGGCGTTGGCTGTTGAAGTCGATACGGGGATGAGCGGGCAACGTGTCGCTCGCGTTCTTCAACGTCTGCTTGAGACGCGCGGCAAACCGCAGATCATCCAGGTGGACAATGGGCCAGAGTTCACCGGACGGGCCTTGGACGAGTGAGCACATAAAAACCAGGTCAAGCTGCACTTCATCGAACCCGGTAAGCCCACGAAAAATGGCGTCATCGAGTCCTTCAACGGTAAGATGCGTGATGAGTGCTTGAATTTGGAATGGTTCACGAACCTGCACCACGCCAGAGACACAATCGAGAACTGGCGATGCGACTACAACACACTCAGGCCACATTCCAGCCTGAACAACATACCGCCTACTTTGTGGGCACAAAATCAAGCCCGAACCTCTCACTCCATCTGAGATGACATTGGTAAGCAGGTCAATTCTGATTAAGATTACATGCCAAAATTAAAATTAGGAGGACAAGAAATATTCTGTGTCCTCCTAATTTTCAGCCTTTTGCCTTATGCTGGCTAAGCCAATACTTGCGGCCCCATCGATTCCAATAATTCATATTGTATTTGATGTCGTCTATCATGGCTGCTGCCCACCGCTTTTCATAGCTAGTAGGCGCAACTTTGATGTAATCTTGGAAAGCGGTGACTGCAGCATCTGCCTTCTTTTGATCTAAGGGATATTGCCTGTTGAAGAATCTACGTCTGAGGTTAGCTGCCTCTCGCACATAATATGTATTCTTGGGATATTGACGACGAAAAGATTCTAGGTAATTCAATGCTCGTTTGTCATCTTCGGGACGAAAAGTGTTAGCTAACACGCGAATCATATAAAACTTTACATCCTCGTCATTAGGATTTTTATTGAGCAGACGGTCTCCAAGTCGTTTTAAGCAGGGTGAGGCCTGCTTATAGACATTTGCGAGGAAACCAATACGAGCATAATGATACGAGCCAGGAAATTTCACCTGCTCAAACTGCTCTATAACAGGAAATAATATGGTATCCGATTCTTGTTTAGTTTTAGGTTTCTTGCGTGCCAACCATGCCGCATAGGCCCAGCGATAATTCTTCATGGGGTTCCACATATCATTTGAAACCTCTTTTTGATACCGTTTAGCTAATGCTAGTGAAGTTACTCCACCCTTAAGAGAGGCATCTATTTCTCTAGTGGCTTTAGCATATTTTAGATCCTCATTCGCATCCCAACGCCAATTGCGCCACCAGAACTTCACTTGTTCGTCAGCTGGGCAACCATCCCAATCTTTGGGATATGCTATAGCTACCTTTACTCCAGCCTTCGTAATATGGTTGTAATATGTCCCCGATTTGATACGTGGACGGTTCACTTCCTGTGCTTGAATAACACTTTGTAGAGACACAATCCAAAGAAGACAAAATGTCAGTTTCATTGTCCGTTGCTAGCTCCTCCCGCACCAGGAGAAGGGTAGTATTTGAAAGTTCCTGTTATGAAAGATCCTCCCTCATCATATTTATCTATACCCTTGTACACAAAACCCTCGTAACCATGTTCATTATAACCATCACCCTTGTACAAGTAACGGTTTTTCCTGGCATTGAATATGGGATTCTCTAGTCTCCAACGGTTAATAGCATTTAGAACAGCATTCTTTTCGGCAGCTGTTGCTGTACTACTATGAAGTACATCCAAATCTATTGGAGGCCTCTGTAATAGCGGATTACCGTTTTCATCGATCCAAGTCGAAGACGGCTTATGGATTGGCCGGTAATTTTGCTCTTCTAACGGATGATCAGCGAGTCCCCCGTTTTGCATCCATGCAGCTTCAAAGCCACCTGAAAATGTGCCAGTGGTAGGAGTATCTTCCATCTTCTTTTCGGCTAAGGCTTGTGCCCCTTTTTTGACGATCTCAAGAAGAAGACGCATTCGAGAATCCTTTACACCTTTTATCGCATCGTCAACTGTACCTTCAGTAGATTCTGTTATCCCCAATATATCATTAACAGGACCCCATGCTTCCTGGATGGCTTCATTCCAGTAGTCTTCAGGCCTATCAAGTTCGCCAGCTTTCAATACTCTAGTTTTCCAGACTCCATCTATAGAACTTCCATACATACACGATGATTGCGTCGTTGAGATAGCCTCAGTACTGTCCCAGTAAGGGCCACCATACTTAGATCCTTGATTCCATTCCGCAGGTAGATGCCAGTTAACCAAGTACAAGTCACTGGTTGGGACTAAGGGATAACCCGCTCTGCTTTCACGTACATTAACATTAAAAGTACTGAAAGCAGAAAGATCTGTTCCGTCGATTTTGTTTCCCAAAATCAATCCCATAGTACCTCTCTGTACTACTGCACCAAATCCAGATGGCGCGTATGACTCGACTCGTGAGCGGATATTGATTACGGGTGTTGTTCGAGTAATTTCTATGGTTGGAATATCAGGAGGACTAAACTCGCTCGAGAACGAGGATAAATTGTTCACTAAGCTCCCACTAGTAGTCCAAGAACATAAAGGGTCTAAATATCCAGTAAGATTAGCTGTTAACTGCAAAACGTTGCCGTACCAACCTGTAACTCCCCAAGAATGTGGATCACCTACTAAAGAAAATTCGTCTCCAGGCAACTTCTCGGTGGGATCAAGCCACACTGCAGCACTATGGACTTTCATTCCCTTGTTAGAAGGACTACGCAAACATTGCAGTTTCCACACATCATCCGATGTATCATTAGGGGTCTTTAAACCAGCCACTTGATACGACTCAAAAAGAGGAACCCCACCAGGATTCAACTTTAAGTATATTGCTGAGCGACTTGGACTCTTGTAGAAAGACTTTTCAATACCGGACGAAATATAAACGTCATGGATATCTGCAGTTCCTCGAGGACTCTTAGACTTCACTTTTACCTTTTCGGTAGTTGTAGTCTGTTGCGCGAGGCTAGACGATTGCGAAGCGAGAAACACGCAAAAAAGAGAAAGGGGGGTATAGAAATAGAGAATACTATTTTTCATCAGGTTCAGTTTGCTACCACTTTTGTTTCGTAGACACCTTGATCTTCAAGTGCAAGTCCATAAGAAAGAACTTTGAAGTTATCTCCTGTCTTTACGGTAAATATGCCTTTAACTACTCCTTGCGCATCAGTTATACCAGATGGCGGAACTGTCATGTAAGTCAAGACAGAAGGAGTGACATCTCGTTCATATACAACCTGATAAGAACTATTGCCAGCATATTGTTGAGCAGTCGCAGGGTCAGTAGTGAATATTTTGGTAATGACTTCGCCTGTATCAGGATCAGTAACCTTAACTTCCAAATAATCCACTAGAAACTTCATGGTGTGGTTAGCTAGAGGTTTGTCAGCAAACATAATTTTTGTCCATGCCCACTCACTGTAGTCGTGGTCTGCAATTAAGAAATTACTGTCCCATGGCTTCTCACCACTCTGTCCCATTTTCCAATCCACACTTCCCCAACTTTCACCAATAGTGGCAGAAGAACCATTAGTCTTTTTGAGCTTGACTTGGACAGTGTCGTCAAGGCTCGATGTCAGGTCTCGCGACAGCAAAGCTCCCATATATAGGCGTCCACTACCATTCGTTTTTGCTGCTGGTGTAACCGCCTGAAATGTTGCACTTTTCTCAACGCCCGCCGCTTTGAGGATTTCTAGTTCGGGTACATCAGAAACATCCACATTGGCAAGAGGCTCATTGTTCCCGGTCGTAAATTGCAAAGCGATATCAGCTTCATGCAAATTTTCTGGATCTCCTAAATGTCCAGCGGCAATAGATGCCATCGAGCTGTACGGTTTGTACTCCAAGTTTTCTGGGCTGTTCTTCTCTTTTAAGCGGGCTAGGACGCTGATGTTAACAACCTTAACTTCGTAACCAGCGCTCATGAGTTGGCGCCCTTGAGTTGTTTGCTCGTATCCTGGATTAAGCGTAACCTGACCTTTATAGGTCACTGTGGGCAACGTGACGGTATCACCCGCTACTGGATAAGCATTGATTTTTGCATCGTCTCCGCCAAACCAGTTACTGGACTCCGGATTCGGATTCTGCTTCATCGTGGCCCGCAGGCCCTTAACTCCGATTGTGCCCGTGAGCGTAGCATAACCCACCAGCGCTGTTGTGTCGGGACGAGACCAACGGTAGCCACCGAGGTACACATGTTCATAGACGTAGACCTTTTTGGGAGGATTATCTTGAGGGCTACTGCGATGCCATTTCAACACTGCATACATGCTGTAGTCAGCAGTAGAAGTAAAGGTTTTGGGAGCAGAGTTAGGGAAAGACCGGACGTTGGTATAGTACGACGATGGAGATCCCATTTCCCAATCTATTCCTAGATTGGCAAGGTCCCCATTCCCTTGTACGGTAATATTCTTGCGCAACGCATTCTGCCCTGTAACCTCGTGAAGGGTGTGTGTGCCCTGCACCTCGTAGGAGGAGGAATACCAAACCATTTTACTTTGCGTATACCCAGTACGCATGTTGGGGATGACCTCCCAATAACCTGCGTGAGCTTGTGAACATAGCGCCAATAGGGAAGCGGAAGCGAAACCGAGCAAAAAAGAGTTGCGCGGAGCTGACAGAAGTTTCATAACAAAGGAGATGTTGAGATGCAAACAGATAGCACTGTTGGTTGATTAATTATCTTCGGGCTCAGGGATGACATGTACGATGGCAGTCACGGTATTTCCACATTCCACCTGCACGCTTTCTCCGGCACTATTTGCGGGGGTTACGTCAGGGAAGTACAACCAGACATCGTCGCCTGCAAAGGTGTCTTCTCCCTGTGTCCATGCAGGCTTGAACGGGCGGTTCGGCCAAGGCACATCTTGGTTGCCACGAATAGCTCGAAATCCAACGATGCTTCCTTGAGGCACTGTGATACCGCCTGTGGGAACGGGTAGCCAACCAGCACCAGAGCCATCTGTTCCTGGATTAAGGGTGTATTCGATGTAATCTACCTTTTGCAGGGCAGATACTGCCTGTACCACATCTAAGCGGCCTCCAGACTCTTTTTCAACGCTTAGCGACACAACGCCATTTAAGGAGGCCGAAGCTTGAGGTATCAGTTCAAGTCGTAGGTCTTTAGTTGCATTCACTGCAAGCTGGGCAGTAAGCCATCCTGTAGCACCCTTGGCATCCGTCGTAATATCAGCCCCGTTTACCAATGCATCACGCAAAGTTACGCTCCATCCAGCTGGTACAGCAGGCAACCGTACTCTCATCTTTTGCAACGCATTCGTGGTGTTTTTGATTTGAACATCGAAGGCTTGGGACTGACCGGGAATGGTCTGTGTTGTAACACGCTGAGAACCATCTTGCGAATAATCGCCAACTCCAATATAAGTCCCTTGTCCTCCCTCTTCAGGAGTGAGGCGTATCGATGCATCTGGTTGACCAGTAGGTGCAATCGCTGTGGTTGATGCTTCAACCGCATCAACGAGAGGCGTATCATCTGTAGCTTTGATCAGAACTGATTGCGTAGTTCCCACAGTCGTGCCCGTCACAACTGTGACCTCAACACGCACAACCAACTCCTGACCAGCATCCAAGTAGGTATTCCAGCCATTGGCCGAGGTGATCAGTGCTGTAATATCTTGGTCTTGTGCTCCTACGAAGAATTTGGTGTTTGTCCCAGCTCCTTGAGCCTTCAAATTAACTGTTTGGCCAGATGTACCATAGTTGCGTCGCACAGAAACCGAGTAAATTCCTGTCTCGCCCACTTCAACATTTCGCGAAGCCTTTTGCAAATAGGCGGTTTCGTTGATTCGATCCTCACCAACCCAAGAACCAGATGGGGCATTTTTGATGCGCGCATCGATTGATCCCTGTGGCTTGGCAGATACTTCATCCGAGGCTTGGCTTTCTCCACCAATACCTGTAGCAACGATCTGGTAGAAGTAAGTGGTGCCGTTTTCCACTTGACTGTCGATGTACTGCTGGTTGGCGAACTCAACGTCTTGAGATCCGAACGTCTTGTAGGGCTGTCCGTACTGACCGGAATTCAACGAGCGGTATAATTGGAATCCGGTTGTATTACCTGGTTTAGTCCAAGTCAGAGTGACTTTGTAGTTACCAATTGTAGCAGTGAGAGTGGGTTTAGATGGAGCATCCAAAGGCGTTGCCGAGATAGGAGTTGATTCTAAGCTCGGGATACCTGCAATAATGGCTTTGACGGTGTAGGAGTAGGTCTTCCCATTTATGAGGCCAGTATCATTGAGCAAATTGGTGCTACTCGTCTTTGTCTCGACAGCGAGGTTGTCCTGGCGAGTGCGCTCAATTTCATAGGAAGTTGCACCCGGCACGCTATTCCATGTGAGATCAACTTTGGCATTCCCAGCAGTAGCGACAAGGTTCGTTGGCGTACCTGGAACATCTTCATCGAAGATGGTGATCGTTGCGCGCAGAGTTGTACCCGTCGCCAGACATGCGTTGGTAAAGCTGGTTAGATCGAGATGGAATGTCTCGTTGCCTTCAACGAGGGTATCGCCCTTGACCTGCACAGTTATGGTCTTTGAAGTATCGTTGGGTTGGAATATCAGCGTCCCCGATGCCTGGACATAATCTGTACCTTGGACTGCGCTACCATTAACCGTGGTGTAAGCCACAGTCACAATTTGGCTGGAAGGTGCGGACAAAGTCACAGTAAACACAACGTCGGTAGTGCCACTGTTGCCCTCAGGAACGCTCACGTTCAAACCAACATTGTTGGGGCCACTCATCGATACTACTGGGGTATTCGATGTCGTTGCAGTGATTGTCGCAGCGTCACTCGTTCCAGTGATGTGGTAAGCCACTACCTCGTAGGAATAGCTGGTATTCGCCGTGAGATTTGTGGCACTGTACTGGTAGGGAGCCTGATTAACAGTTGCCTTCAACTGCTTGTTAGTCCCTTCCACAAGATAGACCTTGTAACCGGCAGCACCAGTCACTGTGTTCCAAGACAGGGTCAATCCTGTTTGAGTTACGTTATTGACCGTAAGGCCACTGGGAACTGCCAGAGATGTCGAAGAGGTTTTGGCTTCCACGCCTTCGCCCTGCGCATTGAACGCTGTGAGCTTATACCAGTACAACGTCCCATTGTCCGCTGTAGAATCGGTATAGGAAGTGGATGTATTGGCGACATTGAGATTAAGGTCGCTATAGGAACCATTCTCCGCAGTGGCGCGACGAATCGCGTATTTGGTGATCCCTGTCATGCCATCCCAAGACAACTGGATTTGGCCTGTTTTACCTTCTGCTTTAAAGTTGGAAGGGGCCAGAGGAGTTGGCGGCAACGTGGGGGTAACCGTTACCTCATTGGAGGCGGCTTCTCCGCTGTAGTTGAAGCACACTACCTGATAGGTGTAGGTCGTGCCATTGGCAGCGGTTGTATCGGTGTAGCTTTGCCCAGAATTGGGAGAAAGAACCGTGTAAGCTCCGGTTCCTGTCCGTCGCTGAACCTTCGTGCCTGCCCCAGTGTTGTTCCATGAGAGTTGGACCTGAGCATTACCTGCAGTGGCAGATAAGACAGGAGAATCCAGAGGAGTTGCATCGACAAAGCTGCTGGGCGCACTGTTACCCCCCGGGTTAGTCGCCACAATACGGTAATAGTAAGAGGTGTTGTTAGTCGGGGTGGTGTCGGTATAGGTAACTGAAGTGTTGCCGTTGGTTGTACCGACATTCACGAAGGTTTCCGCCGAGTTAGGAATATAGGCCAGACCACGCTGAATGATATAGCCTGTGGCTGCCGTAGCAGGGTTCCACGATAGGGCAACTTGAGAATCTCCAGCCACGCGCGTCAGACCACTGGGCACACTCGGCACGATGGGAACAGCACTCACGGGTGCGCTGGCATCGCTTTGTGTGGGAGGGGTAGCTTTGGAAACGCTCACTGCATAGTAATAAGTCGTCCCGTTTGTTACTGGAGTATCCACATAGGAATTAGTTGTACGCGTCGTAAGTGGTGACAACGAGGTCGAGCTTGTACCACGCAGTAACTGATATTGGTTCGCACCAGAAACCGATGTCCATGATAGGCTGATTTGACCAGGTCCTGCGGTTGCTGAAAGGTTGGTCGGAGGGAGCTGAGGAACGATGGTGATGAGGTTGGAATCAATGGTCTCACCCGAAGAGTTGACACTACGAACCGTATAAACGTAGGTACTACCACCTGTAAGTCCTGTATCGCTATAAATGGTTGAGTTTGTAGTGGTTAAGGGCGTATTGTAGTCGAAGCTACCTCCGCTAGGGCGACGGAACAGTTTGTAACTGGTGGCTGTTGGCACCTCAGTCCAACTCAAAGACACTTGGGTTGTGCTAACAGAGTTAGTGCTCAGCGTCGATGCGGCGCGCGGGGTCACGCTCAACTCAGCAGTATTGGAACTGGAGCCACTGGTGTTGGTAGCCCTCATCACGAAGTAGTATTTGGTGTCGTTAATTAAGTTGAGGGCACTGGCAACACTGGTAGTTGAGTTAGTAGTGGCGACTGGGGTATCGTAATCATACGATTCGCCATCAACCCGCTTGTATACCTTGTAGTTGTTGGCTCCAGAGACACCTGTCCAAGTGAAATTGGCGCGGGATGTGGTCCACTTGGCTGCGAAATTCGAGGGAGCGGAGACTGGAGAAACGCTTACGCTGTTCGAATCGATGGTTTCGCCCGTGACATTGAGAGCACGCACCACATAAACGTAGGTCGTACCCGTTGAAAGAGGAGTATCGGTGTAGGAGGTCGAGGAGGTCGTGGTCAAAGGGGTGTTGTAGTCGAAGGAACCACCAGAGACACGGCGAAACACCTCATAGCTGGTTGCACTCGCCACGGCCGGCCAAGACACGTTGCCCTGCGTGCCACTCCAGGTCGCAGTGATAACGGGAGCCGCGAGCGGCTTCACAGATTTTTGGTTGGAGTTGCTGCTATCGCTGTCAACATTGGTGCCACGCACGATATAGCCGTAGGTGGTGCCGTTAGTCAAACCAGTGTTGATGTAAGCGGTGGTGGTATTGCCGTTGACAGTGGCGACAGGAGTGGTGAAATCGAAAGGAACTCCTGATGTGTTACGGAATATTTTGTAACCGGTGGCCCCTGCAGCGGCATCCCAGTCCAAAATTGCTCTACCCGAAGACCATGTCGCATTGAGGTTAGTTGGGGCATCTACGGGAGTGACGCTAATTTGCGTCGAGTTCACGCTTTCGCCAATGCTGTTGATAGCACGCACAACGAGGAAGTAGCGTGTCCCAATGGTCTGCCCAAGTGTGTAACTGGCTGTTGTGGTAACAGTTTTGGTGTAGGCACTGGTGTAGTTGCCACTCACCGTACTGCGCAGGATTTTGTAGCTGGTAGCACCGGGCACTGCATCCCACGATACATTGATTTGACCTGGCACCCAGGTCGCCACGAAGTTGGAAGGAGCCGAGGGAGGAGCGCTTTGCGCCTGCACGAACCACGGCAAGAGAAGTAAAAACATCGCGCACAGAGCCAAACAAAAGCGCAAGGCTACAGCACCGCTACGACGCGATTGTTGCCAAAAATGAGCAACTACAGGCACAGGGAGACGCGTAGACGAAAGAAAACGAAACTTCATAGAAACAATTGGGAGTGAAAAAGGCGAACGTAGACGCGAGCAGGTAAAACAGCCAGAACTGTTACAACCGCAAAAGAGCGAACGTTATGAATGAACTATTAAAGAGCTAAGTGTTTATGCGAGAGGCAGAAGTCGGGAAATTATGTGAGAGGCAAAAGTTGGGAAGACAGATGGATACAGGTGGTGGGCAACATAGAAATCGAGGACGATGCTAGAAGAGGTGAGACGTTTATTAGAAAACCCATAGAATGATAGCCGAATCGTGGAGGTTCCTCAAGGTGTTTTTAGCTTAAATATCTCTCAATAATTAAAAGGGCAATAATTCTCTGTGTACCATCCTTGTGACTATGCAGACTCAACCACATTCATCATATTGAGATAGTAGTGGGACTACATATGCTCTGCTTGCCCCAAAAACTGCGCGAGGACGAAGAAAGAAAGGAAATAGTCTTCGCCGCTCGTGTCTACCCATTATGTAAAGTCAAAGTTGGAGGAATTACACTTGTGGATATACGCCCCACTCACCTTTGCTCTTAAATCGCTGGAGTGCCCCATTAAATGACAGCTCAATCTGGACTCCTGCAGCCCCGTGACGGTTCTTCGCGATGACGACCTTCACCTCACGCTCACCATTGGCATCAGTCTCTTTAGCCGCCTGTAAATCAAAGACGATCTCCGCTCCGTATTCGATGCTACGACTACCTGCCCCTGAGTTCACTCCGCCCCCACCCGCAATGGCCGCCCTACTCTGCTCACAAACCACAAGAGCCGGGCATTCAAGCCCATGACAGAGCCGTTGAAGAGCAAGCAGATTCTGATTAAGCGCCTCGTACTCACTTATTCCCGTATTGCCTCCACGAGTCCATGTATGAAGCGAATCAACGATTAAGAGCAGCGTCTTAGCATTGCCTTTCACAGCCTGGGCACACTCGCGCAGAAACTGCGGGTTAGCAAACGCTGTCGTGGAATCAACAAAAGCCAACTGGGGCATCTGCTTGGCCGTGCTTTTGGCAATGGCTTCGATGTCACTCGCCGTCATCTCGCCCGATTTAAGCCGGCCCAAAAAGGTGTCGCTTACTCTGGCCATCTGGCGACGAAACAACTCGGCAGGAGCCATCTCTGTCGTGACATACAACGCCGGAAAACCACAGCTGGCCGCAATCTGCATCGCAAAGGCGGTCTTGCCCGCTCCTGTGTTCCCTAGCACCATACAAGGCCCAATTTGAGGCAAAGTACCGCCAATGGCACGGTCGAGTTCTTTGAAGCCAGTTATGGGCGCTCGTAATTCACCGGACTGGCGCGCTTGGTTGGCAGCTTTGGCTTCGGCCACGACATCGCCGATAATATCGCTGGTGCGAAATAAACGCGGCTCGGATCTACTCTTAGGAGAAAGACGCTCGATTTCGGCCAACAGCGCATCCACATCTTTATTGGTCTCGATGTAGGTAGCAGGTGGACTCACATAGCACTCGACTAAAACGTCCAGCGCATGGCTGTACATCAGGTGTTCATCGGCATTGGGAGTCGCCTCTTGAAGCCTTTCCAGTTCATCAGCGATATGTCTGAGGGTGAAGTCGATTTCCGCTTTATAGAAACCACGCGCTGTTTCGAAGATGGTGCGCTCCGCTAGATCGGAAAATGCGTCCCGTTCGACCCGCAAAAGCACAACCCGTGTGGTGGCATGGTGCAGAGCGATGTGGAGGAGGGAGCGAGCGGCCTCGTTGATCGAAGAAGCGCGAGCGGTGTTGTTCACGACGTTCAGTCTTTAAAAGAGGCGGCTTTTCGCAAAGGCGAAAATAACGCCTTTGTATTTGTACTTGTACTTGGTAGGTATTTTAAGCGTGAACTCCAAGAGTTTTGAGTCGAACTCCAAGACATTTGAGTTCAACTCCAAGAGTTTTGAGTCGAACTCCAAGACATTTGAGTCCGAATTTAGACGCATAAATCCCAACTCCAAGAGTTTTGAGTCCAAATGTTACTTTTGGAACACTCGCCATACAAATCAAGCGTGAATGGGCATTCTTGCCAACTCAAAACTCTTGGAGTTTTGTGCCTTACTTCTTGTTACGCCGCTTTTTTACAGGTGGTGTAGGTACAGGTAAAGCTGCCGCTCTATGCTTCATAGACTCGGTTAACAATGGCCCTGGAGTCAAATCAACTAACTGGTCTAACCAACCTTCTGCCCACCCTTGGCGTGGCAATGTGGCGCGCATGGCTTCGGGAGAAATTGTTGCTTCTCCACTAGGAGCGATAAAACCGCAATCCGATAAAAGCTGGAGCGCTCCGCACCAATACTTGAACACGTAGCGAGGATTTGGTGATCCCAGCACTTCCATTACCGATCCGGTTTTGGGTGGGTAGCGCTCCAACAGTTCGCGCCTGTTGGGCTTAATAGAGCCGTCCAGCGATTCGCGCGGGAGCCGTCGCCAGAATGAGGCCAATGCCAGTCCAATGACACGTGCCCACGCCCCCGAAGGTTTGTTGCCTGGTATAGCACCGAGGAGTTCTCCCATAGGCAAATACTGCGCGGTTTGAGGTTGGGTTAGTAGGCTAGTCCACTCGCGCGAAATTACAAGGTCTACAGCCACTGGGATATCAGGTTCAGGGAACAACGACTTCTGAGTGGGCATCTCAGTCGAGTGGATACGCCACAGAGCAGAGCGAATTTCAGTCGGTATGATTTGCCCTGTATGACGGTCTTTGTATTTGCCGCGCCGTGTCCCAATCACTTGGGCGCGTTCGGCAAAGCGAATGAATTGGAAAAGTCGTTTGTGCATTTCGCGCCTTTCTGCGGTTGTGCGCGGGTCCCAGCCTATTTTGGAGATAACATCGTCGAACTCGATTTTCCCACCCGCAAACTCGCGCGTAGCCAGTGGTGAAGGAGGGGCCAGAACGCGCGATATATACAGGAAAGCGAGGGCGCTATCGGCATCTTGAGCATCGGTCAGGTTTTCGAGGAATTCGGTCTGTGCCCCTGCCATCTGCTCGGCATCGGTGAGGTCGAGACGAACGTAGTGGCTGGCCCCCTGTATCTGATGAACACGTGCGGGTTCCATCGGCAGGTTCTGATAGTGGCGGGCATGTTTACCATCGGCTGCAGCACGCTCCAACGCATCCATTTCAGGGCTGGTGTGGATGAAGAAGTCGGGGGCGCTCAGAGCTGGCACACGAGAAGTAGCTTCTGGGGGAAGTGGGGCGCCGGATTCTTCGATGTCTTCGTTGCTCATGGTCATTGTCTCCTTGGCAATTGTGTCTTTTTTGAGGAGGGTATTCAGACACTCCCCTACCCTCGCAGATAGTTTTTAGTCGTTGGGTTCGCCAAAACGGGCATTGAGCGCTTCTGTGATAGCAGCAGTCAAAGATGTGCCCTCTTTTTTGGCGCTAATTAGCCAGTGGATGCGGTGGCTTCTGGGCACACGCACTGTAAGAGCAGCGGTTTCGATACTTTCCACTTCATCATCGTCAGCGCTTTTCTCCAAAGGTGTATTTCGTACAGCTTTACTGCTTGCAGTATTTACAGCTTTATTGCTTGCTGTATTTGGCTTCGACTGTTGAGGTATCTCAATCGATGGGGTCTGTAATCGTTGACGAGTTGACGTAGATGCGGATGGCTTAGGCGCTCTCGCTCTGGTGGCCTTGGCTTTAGGCGCAATGGGTTTAGCTTGAACGTCCTCAGCCTGTTCATCTTCTGCTGAGTCGGGGTTAGCTAAAGCAGCATCGCTTTCAGATTGTTTGTTGCGCTCGTCAACGGCGTCACGAATAGCATCTCTAAGGCTCATTTAATTAGCTCCTGAATTTCGTTTCCCAGTGCTTGGTAGTCCTGCCATGCGAGTACGCCACGAGGGTCGTCTAGGTCGCGTACTACTTGGCTGGCGCTTGCGGCTTTGGTGAAAACCACCGAGCGGCGAATCATAGTGTTGAAGACGGGAAAGCCTAGCTCCTGCAATTCCTTCTGGGCCAGCTCGCCATCCTTCATGGGGCGCGGTGGAACAATGGAAACCAGCGTCCGGTAATGGGCTTCTCCAAGTGCTTGGATAGTAGCGATCATGGGGCGGATGCTGACGATGTCCGGTGTGGTCGGCAGAATCAGCAAATCGCAGCTGTCCACCATTTCGTTCAAGTCTTCTGAATTAGGGCGAGCCGGTGTGTCGAAGATGACGAAGTCGCGGTTCTGCACTGCGCGTGCTACCTGATTGGTGGTTACGACATCGAAGGGCAATTTGCCGTTCTGTCCCCATGCTAGTGCTGTGTGGTTGGGGTCTCCATCCACCAGCAGGGTGCGGCCCTTTTCAGCGAAGTAAGCCGCCAAGTGAATAGCGGTGGTACTTTTGCCCACGCCTCCCTTGAATCCTGTGACCGTGATGATTTTCATGTTGTGCGTGCCCCTCTGTATAGCAGTAAATACAGCAAGCTGTAAAGCCATAAAATATTAAAGCTGTATTTATGGCTTGCAGTAAAGCTGTATTTACTGCTTTCTGTATTAGGCACCGGTCATGATGAGCAATTGTGCAAGGGCGGCTTGCATGATTCATTCAAGCACTGCCCGCTGATTTGTGCCCTAATTTGCGAGCGTGGAAGAGGTCGAAGCGGAACTTGTTGCTGAGGGGAGCCAAGTTGTGGAGTAGGGGAGAGGAGTGGTCGCGAATATAACTAACTGGTTACTAACGGATGAAGTACGCCTTCACGAGACCAGCGGCTTCGGCGGGTTCGATTTCAGTGCGGTCTTTGGTCACGAACTCTCCTTCTAAGCGATTTGTCAGAGCTATCCCTACAGCGTCTCCAAAGGCGAGATTACCGCGTCCCCCAACTGGTTTGGGCAACTGACGCCCAGCGACCACTAGGCGGGCTACATCGCGCCAGAAATCGCCGTCCATATCACTACGTTCAACCAGTCCTGCTTCTTTGAGAAAGGTGATTGCGTCTTCTGCGGCAGTGGCTCCATGTTGGGCTAGAATGCCATAGAACGTCTCGCACAGGTTGACCGAGTGAGCGTAGATGAGGATGCCTTCATCTTCCTGTTGGGAAGAAGTGAACAAGGCATCAACAGCAATGCCCTCCGGTTCTCCTGCGAGGAAGGCAAGCATTGCCGAGGAATCGAGTACCGCGATCATGAATCCAGCTTCCGAACGCTGAAGCTGCGCGCTTCGTCTTTCTCTCGCTCGCGCTGTGCCTCGGCGTGTTTTTCCGCGAGGAAATCATCGCTCGAAATGCGCCCTTTAAGAAAACCAAATCCGCGATTATGTGAAACGTGTTCGGTGGTTACAACTGGCGTCCCTAGTCGTTCTGAGCGTCCCTCACGTTGAAGCAATGACACGACGGGCGAAAGATGAGCCACGATGATTTGCGCCGCGTAATCGACGGGCATTTGGTGTGTTGCCTGGGCGACTTCCTGGAGCGCGTTCTCGATTTCGGGTGGTAGGTCTAAAGTGATGCTCATGGTAGTCCTTCTATTCCATTGTATGGTGCTTTGTAGACGTATGTCTGTCGATAACCGTTGCGTGCTATAGAAATAGCCAGGTTTCCTTTTAGAGACAGAGTAGGGGAGTGAAAAAACGGACAACCGGAGCACAATGAAGTGCCCCGGTTGCCTCTCCCCCCTCAACAATACGTAGAAATCGGGTGTTGGGGCTATAGTAAGGGCTAAGCCGCGCCAACTCGTTGCTGAAGGTGAAAACCAGTGTAAAAAATTTTACATGTCGGTGAGCGTTTGAAATTGTCAGCGATAGTGGCACAGGAAGATAGGGTAGGGGAGTGCTTATTGGGCTGTGTATGCTGAGTGATATGGCTGACCAGCTCGATTTGTTCTCACCGAGATTGGCACCCACTAAGTGGCGTCGGCCTTCTGCCGCTACCTTTTTCATCGTTGAGTCCAAAGAACCAGGTGATTTCGAAATACGCTGTGTGACCAGTGATGAGAAGCACGCCAATCAGACACCCACTTACATCGCGGGGAGGTTAGTAGCCGAGATAGGGCGCTTTTATCAGTCCCTGCACTAGAAGGGCGGTGCTCCTACCAAATCGCCTTTATATGGCTCTCTGGAAGAAGCGAAGGCGGCTTGTGAGGTCTACAGGCATGTCGGGGTATTTCCCGAAGATGCGGGGAATCTATAGTCCCGGCTATATAAACACCTTTAGGAAGCTCATCAGGGCTATGCGAGCTTTTGCTTAGCTAACAATGCTGGCTCAATTTCTCTTTTTGTTAAACCTTTAACATTAAAGTTGTGCATAAGAGATACAAAATGGAAATAAAGTCAAGTTGCTGACGGCATGTTTCTTAACCTAAAAATATCTCAGAAACGGGTTATTTTGTGTTCGCTGAAGTGGCAAAATATGGCTGCCGTGCCCCTCAGGGGACATGGTTATTTGGGTTCCCTGTGAAGGGAGTCAAAAACACATTATGCAGCACATGCAACAAAATCCACCCCGGACTGCAGACCTATCTGCAGCCACCCCTCGCCAGCTGTTGTCCAAATCGCTGGTCTCCACCGCCGCACGTGGCGGTCTTTTATTGGTCGGCTTACTTGGTATTCAGATTTCCTCTCATGCGGATGCCCTGACCACTTATAACATCGTCGCCGATTACATCGACAATACGAACAGTAGCGGCGCGACGAGCCTCGTCAGTGCCAACACTTGCAGCGTTGCAAGCGTTGGAGCTTTCGCTGGTTCCACCAGAGCGGATATTCAAATCTCCGCCTGGAGTTCTCCTTCTTCTGGCTCCACTATTTTTGGAGGCATACAAACCTCCACTGGTTTTCAATCGGTCGGTTCTACCGGGACTTTGGCTACCACAGAAGCTGGCTATAGTCGTACCATCACGTATGGTAATCCAGCATCCACGACAGTCGGCATTTACACAAATACCCTCCCTTTTGGTGGCTCATCGAACACGTCCTTCAAATACCGCAACTATCGTGTGCGATTTTTGAATAGTGGCGGCGGTCAAGTCACTTCCTCTTATCCGAGCCAACTCGTCTACACCAATGTCGCTAACAACGGCACCTACGCGGCTCTGCCAAGTGCCACCGACCCTACCACTAATACGACCTTCACAGGTTTTCAGGGCACTGCCACGCCCGTTAATCCCACCAGCTTTCCAGTAGCCAAGGTGTATCTCTCGCTGCAGCAACCCAACGGATCGTTTTGGGGCGGTCCTTCTATCGGTTGGAGTGACAAAAGGATCAACCACGAGGCAACTCGCTCTGTTATCAATTCCTCGTCACAACAAATCCGCTGGACCAAAATCGGTAATGGCTTCTGGCCAAGCGGCTCAAACCTGCCCTCAGGCCAGTACACCTTGAGCACGATGGCGCGCTGCAACACGCAGGGGGGCGGTGGCACCTCCGGCCCTGGTTTGCTCAACACCATCCAATTCAATGTTGGTGCAACTCCAACTCCTACGCCCGCAGCACCGATAGTTCAAATGTATGCTCCACAGACAGCTGTGGATTTAAGCACTGGTTACACCTCACCTGTCGATTCAACGCGAGTATTTACTGGCAACTATGTCGACTATACCGGCTATACCAATATCAACGAAGCGTTCATCTTGGTTCGCCTTAACGCAGAGGCTCTTGCTACAGGTAAAGTGGGTTATGGTGATGCTCTGCATTTCCGCTATGTTCGTGGTACCAATAGGCTCTATATCGTCTCTACCGATGGCACCTCGTGGCTTGGTGGGCACTTAGCCGCTTCAGACAACTTGTTGCTTAATGGGGGAAGCGCAGGATTTCTACGTTGCTTGAATACGACCACAACTCCAGCCTTCGGAGGTAACAACAACATTCTCCAGATCAACTGGGCGATGGAGCCATTCAGTGGTTATACAGGGGCTAAATACATCCGCATGGGCCTCATCAGTAGTACAGGAGCCGTTGTTACAATTAACGATGCTAGAAAAGATGGGCGTTGGAACATTGCGCCCGCTTCTGCCTTCTCATCCAGTCCGTCAGCTTCTAAGAAATATAACCCGTCGTTCAATCAGGCCAGCTTCATTCCTGGCAGTTCGAAAACGTCCCCCTGGTTGAAATCACTATTGTTGACTCCCTCTTTTGCTGGGGAAGCAACGCTTATTGATACTGCTACCCAATCACTTGTTCACACAAGTGAGGACTTACCTGTTGCCTTTGTGACTGGAGGTAAATTCAATTCGGTGACCAGGCAATTTGAATTGAGCTTCAATGCTGAACTCGATAGCGAAGTTGCTTCTGTGCTCAATCGCTACAGCGCAACCATTGATGGCAAGACTGTCACGATCTCAACTGTCACAGTTGAAGGTACCCATGCCACTTTGACCCTTGCAGGCACTGCAAAAGCGACCAAAAACGTGGAAGTCACCTTTAATGCTCTTAAGAGCAACGACGGCGACACGATTCCCAACAGCAGCGTCCTCGTCGATATCCCTGCAGCGAACGTAAAGTAACTCTTCGTTCGTAAATAGTTTGCTTCAAAAGCCACGGTCTCTAGGAGACCGTGGCTTTTGCGGATTCTTATCGCGCTAATTCTCTCGCCTGGCTAATTCTTAACCCGCTGCACCTAAAGCACCGCCCATAGCACCCCCACGGGAAGCGGCATCTTGGACTGCAAACATATTGAGATACCAGCTCAGGCACACCAGCAGTGATAGTTCAGGTAGTGTCTGGGCAGCGGAGTCGATACGCACGATGCCCTTATGCTTGTCAGCCATTCCTTCGCTGCGTCCACTCACTAGGAATCGACCAGTGGGGGTAGTAAAACCTGATTCCAGATTCCCACCCTTGCCGATGTTTAAAAACAGTGGATATTGAGTACCATTGGTCAATTCGAGAATTCGCGCAGGAATCTTGCCCATCGGTACTGCCCACGGCATGGTTGCGACGATGGTTCCCGACTGGGCCTCGCGAACCATGATGCGAGTCTTCCACATGCCCTCGCTTTTCATCGTCCATTGACCATCCTGTGCCTCGGCCTCACCTTTGGTGTTAATCATGGCCTTGCTCATCCGGGCCAGTACCTCGTCGCCAAGGCGAAGTTCAAATTGGGGTTGGAGAGGTTTAATGCGCTCCCAAACTAAATTCTCGTTCCAACAATCCTGTAAGCGCTTCATGGGCGCACTTGTTTAACATTTCCTCAAACTCCCGTCACCGTAATGCGCATCAGCATTTGGGGGATTTTTGAGGGCCGCAGTGGGGGGAGGGCAGTTTTGTCGGCCCCCTAGAGTTTGCTTTTATAGAAAAATCGCGTGCTGGGGTTTCTTTGAAAGTGCTATCATCATTTCAGAAATATTGCAGAACGTTTGCATTTTTAACAGTGAAAAGGGATATGAGTTATCAATGATTGCACATAGATATTTGATTTGTAGCCACAACCACTCATTTTTATGATATGAGTATGGCGTAGTAAGCCAATTTGAACATGCTGTAGGTTACTGTGTCGGGTTACATAAGTTTATATGGCGCAATATTAGTAATATGGTAGATGAAATAATGAATGTAGAATAGAAAAATATTCTACATGACACCCGAACAACACTTTTTCAGAGTCCCGTTGCCCGATTCTGAAAGTTTGCGAGAGACTTTTTTATCTGAATTCCAAGCTGATTTTCATGCACGTTGGGAAGAGATACAGGAAATCATTGCCATGCACGAGGCAGAGATACGCAAATTGTGTTCTGTGAGCATATCTCATTTTCGCTCCCCCGCTTTCTCGGAGCAGCGTGAATTACTGGGACTTCGTAATTGGGAACTTAATGTCGCAAAGCAGTGGATTGGGGAGAATGAAGGCTTAGTGCCGCACGTTTTGAATGTCGATTTCGCCCAAATAGACGCGAATCAACCTCATGTATTCGCTGCTATTGAGGGATTTGTGGCTCGTCGCAAGTCAGTTTTAGGGAACTACTATGACATGATTAGCGAGTGGGGACGAGCACGTGACACTTCTTCAACTCTGGTCAAAGAAGAAGCTTCATCTATGAACAGTGGGCCTGAAAAGCTAGAAGTTTCGTTAAACCCAGAAATAGAACTGGCTAATTGCGATAATAATCAAGTTAAGCCAGTCGAACTCACAGTTTTGGAGCGCCGTGTTCTTAATGTGTTAGCTCAGCTCCCTGACGGATATGCCAAGCACTACATTACTCTGTTGGCTGGCTATGATGCCACTGGTTTTGAACTACAACCCACCTTAGAACGCTTAGAAGAACTGGGATACATTAACGAGCACTTCGGACTCTACTCTGCCACCGAATTGGGACGAACCGCTAATGGCAACCCAATACCTTTGCTTGAAGGAAAAGCCTTGAGAAATTGCTGGAGACGCCATTTGAACAAGTGCGAGGCAAGTATTTTGGATGTTCTGGCAAAGAATAGGAGAAGATTTCTCTCACGCCGGCAAGTGGCCGAATTAGCAGGCTACTCGCATAGAACTGGCTCGTTTGGTGCGGCCCTTGGAAAATTACGTGATTTGGGATTGATCACAGAACTATGTCTAAATCGGCACTTAGAGAATTTATGACACTGTCAGTCCTTTGCATCGGCGGCTTGTTACTATATCAAGTGCATAAGGGAATAGCTATTTCCTCCATCGCCACTTTATTCAGTGTGCTCAATAGGCAAACAGAGTCATGGTTAGAAACTTTGTGCTCTTAGTCTGGTGAGCGTGGCAAAATACCATACTTCCTAGCGAGTGCGTCGAGCGTTCGCAGCGCTCCTTTATTAGTAGGTAAGACTCCCCCTCCCTCAAATCTTTTGACTGACCGCACACTGACTCCCAATCGGTCGGCAAATTCAAGTTGTGTATCACCAGTGGCCTGACGCACCGTTAAGACAAAATTACTTTTTCCTTCATCCACTTGATAGAGTTTACCACACAAGGTGCCAAATTGCCCTTGCAAAAGGTGCCAAATGTCCCTCATAATATATTTGGTTAATAATCGGAGTCCAAGATGCTACTAATACCTTGGACTCCTAGCAAGACGGCGTTGGAACCGCCGAAATGCCATGAGAAAAGATACAAAAACTACCGCTGCGGTTGCCGCCAATTGGCAGCTCATCACGCCTCGCTTCCCCACCGGAACACGAGATGGCTATTTTGCTCGGTTACGCGCAGAGCGTGACTTGTGGGGTGGGAATCCGATTCTTGTCGAAGATGAGAACGGGAAAATGACTTACACGCACTACCCACTGGGTTGGGAAGATTGGTGCAACTCGTTTGGGTGCTATCTTGAAAAGTGTGGATTGACCCCCAGCGATGATTTCAACAGAAGTCATGTGTTTCCAGAACCGGATTTGCCGCTCGCTTATGTACATTGGATCGAGTACCTGTCGCATCCTGCACGTGCCCGGCATTGGAAGAAATGGAATGCGCTTTACATGGCACTTTCAGAGGGGGCTGAATCATTATGAATCCCTTCCTCCTCGCTGGCCCAGAGCCGTATCCGGTTGAAGAGCTTTCAGGGGCGGCACGCGAGCGCCGCCTCCTAGATAAAACATGGAGCGCTGACGAGGAGTTGGAAGCCTTCCATGAATTTCTTCTTCAACATCAGGCTTCCCATCAGGCGTGGCAACTGCGCTTTGAGCTTAGTCAGATGCTGAAGGTTCAAGGGGCAGAACGGACGCCTAAATTCAATCGAATTTGTGGTCAGCTTTTCCTACTCGAAGAAGAGGCCAAACTAGTGGCGTACCTTCAGCCGTGGGTATATGAGCTTATCGACGCCCCCGATTGGGCGCACCCAGCGACTCGTGAGGTGTGGCGACGTTTCCAGCTAACGCGCGACAGAGATTGGCCCGGTCGCAAGCGATTCGCGGCAATGCATGGCGATCTGCGCGAAGGGGATAATGCTATTTTCTGATTGCGAGATAAGCCTTCATTTTGCTGGCCCGAAGCGCCCTTCCTTGACCGCGCTTCGGGCCAGCGCTCAGGCCTTGCGTGAGGCCTTCACCACTTGGGCAGTCGGGCAGGGAGTTGAGGGCGAGGCGAGGCTTCGACTGGTACGTGTAGTGCGCTCTGCGTCCATTCTCGGCATCTGCCATGTCTGCTATTGCTTCCAACTCGAAGCTGAAGGAGATGTCTTGGCAAAGGCGCTTCCAACACTTCTGCAATCGTATTCTCTATCCCAAAATGGGTTATTTCCCTATTGGTCTACTTGCCTGCGTTGAGGATGAGGCTACTTCTGTCCAAATCTTCGGTACTGCTTGGTATGGGATGCTTGCTACGGAGAGACGCTTCTCGTTTGAACTAGCTAAACGGCTGCGAGTACCACTAAACCACGGCCAATAGCCCCAATAAAAATATTTTGAAAAAAGGTTTAGACGCCCCCATTCGCCCATCGTCTGTGGAAATAGAGCAAACAAAAGCGCTGTAATCCCTCCCATTCCACAGTTTGGGACTACGGCGTCCTTCTTTCACCGCCGCGCTGGAGCTGACGAGATCCCGCGAAGTGGTTTGCTTTCAGATAAGTAGCGGGGATTTAGGTTCCCGTTGCTACACCTCAATTGGGCCATGCACGGGGACTCGTCACCCCTGCATGGTCCTTCTTTTTATCATGACGAGAACACGCCCATGGCCATTTGCAGGAAGCCTTATCAATCCGGTATGCTGTTTAGCGTTCAGCGCAATAGCTGCGCTGTCGCAGGTTCTTGAATTTTCAAAGCCCGCACTTACATCCGAAATAGTTTTTGGCACACGCCGCCCGCTCGTTAGAGCTGCGCGGTCGTGCAGCACAAATTCTGAGTAGGAACGGTAAGTGCGGGCTTTTTTGTTTGTCGGCGCGGGTGCGAGAGTTAGCTCTAGGCAGCACCAGTAATTGCACGCGCGACAAATACCGTCGCCCCTGAAACAGCATCTTTTGGCTAGTCCAAAAACCAAAAAAACCTGCCGTTGTGAGCGACAGGTTTGGACTCAAAGCGAAAGCTTTGATGGTTACGGGCATAGCCATCAGGAAGGCCTAATCTTCCAAATGGCATCTAATACTTTACCTCAAAAAGGGCACGCTGTCGCCCCTATTATTTTTTCATCACCCACTCATGGTGAACAACTCAATCAATCTGGCCCGCTCACAGAAGAGATGGTGCGCGCCCACTGTCAATGCGCGAACCCTAGATGTGAGTGCCATAGAACAAAAGGCAAAGTTCATTGCCCAGCACATGATGACGCTAGTCCTTCGTTGTCAGTATCGACTCGCAGCGGCAAGGCACTTTTTAAATGCTGGTCAGGGTGTGAGCAAAGTAAAGTTTTCAATGCATTGCTCAGCCCCATCGTCCGCGTAGCACTATCAGGCGCGGCGGCCGCCAAATCGTCGCGTCAATCCAAAAATCCCTCCTTTGATTGGAAAAATGCGCAGAAATTTGACTATTGCGATGAAATGGGCAATTTGCTCTTTCAGGTAGGAAGAATTGGCGACGGGGAGGAGAAAACGATTCGGCAGCGAAGGCCAGACGGAAAGAGGGGATGGCGTTATGACCTTACTGATGTACGCCGTGTTTTATGGTTACTTCCTGAAGTGAAGCAAGCGAATGTCGTCATCATTTGCGAGGGCGAAAAGGCGGTGTCGTCACTAAATCGTGCCCTGGAATCAGCGGGACATTACGGGAAGATTATTGCAACCACCATGTCTGGTGGAACAGGGATGGGGTGGAGGGAGGAGTACAACGCCTCATTGTCAGGTAAATCTGTTTGTGTGTTGCCCGACAACGACGAGACAGGACATAAGCACGCTCAGATAGTTTGTGCCTCTATTTGCGCATCTAGGGTAGCCGCTTCAATTAAGCAAATTAATTTGCCTGGCCTTCCATCGAAGGGCGACTTTGCCGAGTGGGGTGGTACTGTTGATGAACTACTCAACCTCATCGCAGTTGGTCTTGAATGGGAAGCAGAAAATTTGCCTTCGCTTGAGACCGACTTTGTTCCTAATTTGATTTCATGGCCTCAACCTCAGTCGCTCAAAAATCCATTATTACCAGTCCCGCCCCTCGATACCGCGATGGTGCCTGAGCCGTTCCGTGACTGGATATGGGACTGCGCCGAACGCATCTCTTGCCCCCCGATTTTATTGTCATTCCCGCCTTGATCTCTCTGGCGTCTCTGGTCGGTAAAACCGTGTTCATTCGTCCAAAACGATATGATGACTGGCCTGTCATCCCCAACTTATGGGGGGCAACTGTTGGCACACCGAGCCGCAAAAAGTCGCCTGCTGCCAGCGAAGCTCTCAAACCGCTGGTGCATTTGCAAGCCACGGCCATAGAAGAACACAAAGAGACACTTAAAGCGTGGAAGGCGGAGGCGATGCTGCGAGAATTCGAAAAAGGGGCTGCCAAAGATAGCTTAAAAGCGCTCGTGAAAAAGGGACAGGTCAGTCGAGAAAAACTTATGGAATTGTCGCTTCAAGCATCAGATGACGCGGAGGCGGAAGAGGAACCCGCTTACCGGACGTACTATGTACAAGATGGGACAATCGAAGCCAATGGAGTCGAACTCGCGAAAAATCCGCGTGGTTTCTTGCTCAGTCGCGATGAGTTGATGGGTTTTCTACAGGGACTCAATAAACAGGGGCGCGAACAAGACCGCGCTTTTTATATCGAGGCCTTCAATGGCAACGGACAATTTACCTATAAGCGCATTGGACGTGGCACTCTTCACATACCCAACGTATGCCTGTCCCTTTTTGGCACGATTCAACCCGGTCCTCTAACCCAACTCATTCGCTCTGCCGAAGGAGCTGGTCAGGACGGATTCATTGCTCGTTTTCAACTACTGGTTTATCCCGATTGTGCTCCTTATCGGCATGTAGACAGATACCCTAACAAGGACGCGAAAGCACGTGCTTATGATGTATTTCGTGCTTTGGATAAGTTGAGTCCCGAAATGGTTGGTGCCACAATCGAGGAGGATGGTGGCGCATTTTTACGATTCTCTCCAGATGCGCAGGCCATATTCAACGAATGGTTACAAGATTTGGAGGAGCGCCTGCCACACATGGGATCACTGCTCGAACAGCATACCGCCAAGTACCGCAGCCTGATGCCTTCGCTCGCCCTCATCTTCTACTTGATTGGTGTTGTAGACGGAACCAAAGAGCCGGGAGCTGTAGATGAAGAGGCGTGCGCAATGGCAGTGGCATGGTGCGAATACCTTGAAGGCCATGCTCGTCGAATTTATGGTGCCGCGATGGACCCGGCCACCGAAAGTGCCGAGACCTTGGGGGCACGTTTGATTGACAGGCTCCCCGCCCCCTTCACTGCACGCGATGTGCAAAGGCGTGGCTGGACAGGATTGACCGAGCGCGAAGAGGTCGAGCGCGCCTTACTGCGACTTGAAGAGCGGGGATGGATACGCAGCGAGGATGTTGTCGTCAATCCCGAAAAAGGAGGGAGGCCCTCGCGACAATATTGGACAAATCCAGCCATTGAAGGCCAAAAGCAGGGTTTTGTCAGTTTTGTCGGTTCCTCAAACCCTACTTCTGAGAATTTTGAAGGGGGCGATAACTCATGAAATCTCTCGCTCGCCTTAGGGAAATACAGAATAAAAATTCAAATATAGTGAATACAGTGAAATCCACTAACTTCGAAAGTAGAAAAGAAACCCCAACCCACGGTTTTTCTACAAGAGTAGGCATTGGGGAACCGACAAAACTGACAAAACCCTTTGGCAACTCTCAAAGAGACTCTAAATCACCTCAAAATGAGGAGGCTCAATATCCCGAAGTCGATGAACTCGCCCGTGTCCGCCAGACACGCCGCTTCGACTTCGAAGGTGGGCAACGGGTGTTCTCACCTACAGGACGCTTCGCCGCACTCAACTCGGAGATGATTCGACTCTGGCGTGCCGCCGAGGCAGCGTGTGGCTGCGCCCTGACTGTGTGGGGCCTTCCTCCAGAAAACCTAACACCCCTACCAAAAGAAGTACCTAGACACACTTTTGGAGCTGTATGGCTTCGTACAGAACGCCGTTTTCCTGGTTGGGACAGCATGAGCACCAACGAAAAAAGGGAGTTAGTTGCTTGTTTAGCCTTACTCGATGAAGGCATCGACCCCTGTGAAATCTTTCCACCTACCTCATCCTCATGACACCATCATCTTTACTTCAGATACCCCCAGGCGTTCGTTTTGTGGTCCGCAAATCAACCCTTTGGGCACACGTCAGAGAAGAAACCCGTGACCTCATTGCGGCCAAATTTTTCGACGCTTTGCCTTCCGTTTTCGAGGACAATCGCGAAATCGTCAAAGCCGCGAACGAAGCTTGGCGCACCGAAATGCGTGCTAGGAATGGCAGATGGGCAAAGGGCGGTGTCGATAGTGCGACTCCTTTCCGTCTCGTGTTACCTCGCATTGGCTTCGAAGGTGAGCGCGGGCAGTCTCTATGGCGCAGCAGCACCGGGGTCGTCGTTGAGTACCGCGACGGCTTTCCCCTCTTCGAGTGCGCCCAGATCGAAGGGGTAAACGCCCACGTTACCATCGAACTGGCTCATTCGAGAAATCGCGACTTTGCCCTTGCCGACCATGCCCTCGCGCAGCGCCTCAACTGGCTCAACTCTCATGGAAAGCCAGATGCTGCCCGCGTGCGTAGGGCGCGCAAATCTCGCCGTCTAACCTGGCATCATGTAGAAAACTGCGGCGAGATGATGCTCGTCGACACTGCCACTCATTCAACAGCTAGTCACAGTGGCGGATTCAGTTTGTGCCATTAAAATTCCAGCTTTCCCAACCATGAATATCGCATCCAAAATCTCCGAACTAAACGGTTATGCCGTTGCCGAGCGCACCCGCCTCAACGACGAGCAATTTGCCGGCGCTCGCGCCGAGTTGGAAGAGTTATTGCAATCAGCTCTTCCGCCCCAATATCTCGTGTTTGTGCGCGATTACGGTTTGTACGCTGTTGAGGCGACTGTCAAAGGCCAGGATATGCCTGTCGCGGTGTTCCTTGGCCTCAACCCGAACTACCCCGACGACCCTTTCAATTTGGTGAGGGCTTACCAGACGTACAAGGATATTATTCCCAACACTACCTTGCCCGTAGCCTATGATGATTACGGCAACGTCTTCATCATCCACTTAAAGACGAGCGCGGTTTTCTTCTTCGACCACGAGACACAAACTGTTGAGGCCATCGCAGACGACTTTGACAGCTTCCTCGACTTGCTTGAACTTTTGTCGGACGACGACCTCGCAGAGTAACCTGGTGCGCTGCTGGCCGAAAGCAGGGACTCCTATGCACGTCCAGTGTCGTGAATCTCTGCCATCAACTGACGATTGACCTCTTCGACGAACGTATAAAGAATGCCATGAGTCACAATTGAGTCCCCACGCCCCAGCTTTTTCGCATTAATGGGAAAGGCGGTTTCAATCGTGTCGTGCAGACCGATGACTACCCACCACGACGAACCAGCCAATTCTACCCGCCACGCTGTACTAACGAATTTACCTTTATCAGTGCGAACCTCGACTGTCACCAGTTGCCACTGCGCGGGATCGAACTTTTTTAGTTCGTCGATAGGGGCGTCTCGATTAATAGCCTGTTGGCGAAAATGCGTGGTGTGAATCTTGAGTTCGCGCTTTTCGCGCAGTATGAAGCGCACACGCTCAAATAAAGAGTTGGGGCCAAAAGAGACGTTGAAGCGAGCTGTTTGGAAGCGTGTGGGCACAGCGTTGAGTTATAGTCCTGAGAGCGGGAACCGCCAGAAATTAAATAGAATATCCGAACGGCTTCGCTCGTTAAAGCAGGCCTAACCGCAGCCGTCCAGAAAGCGACCAGACGGTTTGAGGGGGCATGTATTAGCCACGCCTATGGTGGTATTCGTGAGAACCGCTTTCTGTGGACGAGTCATGCTGGGTTTTATCCCAAGGCACGGTCTAGGTCAACCAAAAATAAATATGGGACGGTCCCGGCGGGCTGGATGGGTAAGAGGGTGTATCTTCGACATGGTCACTTGAAATCCAAGTGCGCCATTACGCCCAGAACTCTACACCTCAAACGAAAAGCCCCCAGCGAATAACTCGCGGGGGCTTTTCTGGGAATTAATGAACCTTCTCTTTCTCTTTGATTTCATCCATCGCAGCCTTCATTGATGGCAGGTCTTCGGGGGCACAGTTGAGGATTTTGGCGAGCAACATGCGCTTATCATCAACCTGAACTTGTGATTTGTTGGTGTATGCTCCCCCAACATCTTTGGCGGCTTGTTCCATCGCTTCCATGCACAATTTCATGTTGCCCCGGTCGAAAGCGGTTTGAGCGATGACGTGTAATTTCGCCAGTCTCCACTTCTGATCAGCAATTCCTGCCTTCACCACCATCTGCTGGTATTCGCGCTGAGCCTGGCGAAACAGCCCCTTGAGTTCCATTGCCATCGACTGCCCAGACACTTTAGTAGGGTCAAACTTCTCAATGTTGGACGGCGACACATCAAGGTCGAACACCGACTTAACGGCCTTCACCACTTCCGACGGCGATGCCCCGCAAGCGTTGTAGATGACAATGAATTGCTTCACGTTCGAGGGCAGACGACGAATTGGTTTGGGAGCGAGAGTCTCGACTTGCTCGCCTTCCTGAGGCGCCCCCCAGTCCGCGCCGATCTGCGCGACCGCCAGGCTTTCCCGCACATGCGGTGGTGCAACAGGAGCTGTCGGAGATAGAGACGCAGACATGGTCTTTGTACGCGGGCGGCGCGTCTTCCTTTTAGGTGGATTGCCCCCGCGAGTGTTGGAAGGAGCAGAAACAGCAATTTGGCTTGCTGAAGCCGGAGTATTGGTATTTGACATAACAAATGAGATTGATTTGAATCCACTTGCATCCACCTTTGGTAGTGCAAGTGGGGTTGAAAATAGAGGGAGAAGAGAGGCCTGTCGAAATTAGGCTCGCCGCGCCGTGAAGTAATCATCGCGGCGCGCGTTGCGTAGCGCCACTCCGATAATTTCCAGCATGGCATCGCGCAGTTGTCCGCCAACAACCCGTCCCGTCTCCTCTGGGGCTGCCGCTGTGTTATCAACAATCCGTGCTGTGTTGCGAGCGATTTGGGCTTGGGAGTCATCAAACGCCTGTTGCCGTCGCGCCTGACCTGCTTGCTGGCCTTGAGCCCAGGTGATGCCGCTATTGAGCATCCGGTTGGCCGGATTGAGGAAGTTCTGCCGATAGGTGCTTTGCGCCGCAGCCAGACCCCGGTTGGCGCTATTGATGAGGGCCGAGTTCTGGCCGAGTTGTGATTGAGGAATGGCGTTGTTCAACCACACCTGCGTCGCTGTATAGGCGGCTACTGCCGCAACGGGACCACCGCGACCAAACGCCAGCGTGGCGGCGACCACTGAACCGATGTTTATGACGAACGAGCGTATCCCATTCAAAATACCATCGAAGAAATCGAGTATCGGTTTGATGTTCTGGCGCAGGGCCGTCATCATCAAGTCCACGCCGTTGATGAGCTTGCTCACCATGGTCAGCACCATCTCAACGCCTTGCCCAATGTAGGTGGGCAACTGAACGTAGAAGAATTGCCCGATGCTCATCACCCAGTCCTTGATATTGCCCTGATTTGCCTTGAGGAAGTTGGTGATGCTTTCCATCGCCGTCGTGAACACTGGCAAAAGCGCCGACCCCAAAGTGCGATAGATGAATTGGGTAAAACCATCAAAGCGGCTTTGAAGCAGAAACAGGTCCTCTGCCGCCCCTTTGATTGCGCCGCCACCCAAATCCATATTCTTGAAGAAGGACAGCTGCGATTCAACTTTTTGTTGAGGCATCCCAACCAGCTTTAACCAGAAGTCCTCTCCTTCGGGCATATTCTGAAACATGATGCGGCGCAGCATCAACGGCAAGCGCCGCCCCCGGTCAAGGATGGAGCGAAACTCTTCGTCCGACCCTGCCTCGCCCTCAACACCAAAGGCGGCTTTCATGGCATTGGCAAAGATTGGCATCCGATTGAATTGCCCATAAATCCCACTGGTTTGTTCTGGTCCCATCCCAAAAGCAAGGCGGCTGTTGATGATGTTTTGGGATTGGGTGAAGTTCATGCCCGAATGCGAGGAGAGGTCATAGACGGCGCGCGAATACTCCATAATTGCGGACTTGGCCGCCTGCATCATATCGAGAATAGTGCGCAGAAAACCCGTGGCCAGTTGGCCGATTTCGCCAAACACCTTGCCGAAGGCCCCGATGACTTTGCCGCCCATATCTGCCAAAGATGCCACCACCTTGGCGATCATAAGCCCGATACCCGAACCAATCGCTGCCCCCAGAGCGGCCCCAATAGGGAGTCCGATAGCCCCGATAGTCATGCCCAGATAACCGCCTACAGCCCATCCACCCACGGCCCCCGCAC
>SDZD01000168.1 GCA_004172935.1 bacterium
GTTGAATGCAAGAACAGCTAATGACGCTGTAGATTCGCAACCGCCTGATGTTTGCGTAGCATAATACGTCGTATTATTAGCAATCACAGTCGTTAGTGGTAAACTTCCTGTATGACTTGAAGCGTTTGCAGCAGAAGCATACCATTTTATGTTCTGTCCGGTTACTACTAGAGCGCTTAGCGTATCTCCGGCATTGAAACCTTGAGTCGCTGCTCCTGTAGGTGCTCCAACTACACTTGATTGAGTGATTGTTACTGTTCTTGTAATTGTACAAGAATTAGCATCTGTCACAGTCACGGTGTAAGTTCCTGCAACTAAATTTGTTGCCGTTGCCGCCGTTCCACCAGATGGAGACCATAAGTACGTATATGGTGCTGTTCCGCCTGAAACAGTAATTGTTGCTGTACCGTTGGATCCTCCATTACAAGAAACATTGGTTTGGCTTACTGTTGCAGCTAAAGCAATTGGTTGAGTTACTATCGCATTTACAGTGGCGGTACATCCGTTCGCATCAGTGATGATCACGGTGTACGTTCCAGCTGCTAATCCTGTTCTGTCTTCAGTAGTGATTCCGCCACCCCAGTTGAAAGTGTAAGGTGAAGCACCACCTGCAGGTGTTAAATTAATAGATCCATTCGAACCTCCGTTACAAGAGATATTGGTTACTACCGTAGTTCCAGAAACTGCTGTTGCAGGTTGTGTTACCGTCGCATTTACAGTGGCTGTACATCCGTTCGCATCAGTGATGATCACGGTGTAAGTTCCGGCTGCTAATCCTGTTCTGTCTTCTGTGGTGATTCCTCCTCCCCAGTTGAAAGTGTAAGGTGAAGCACCTCCTGTTGGAGTTAAATTAATTGATCCGTTAGAACCTCCGTTACAAGAAATATTCGTTACGACTGTTGTTCCTGAAACTGCTGTTGCAGGTTGAGTAACCGTAGCATTTACTGTAGCAGTACATCCGTTGGCATCAGTAATGATCACGGTGTAAGTTCCTGCTGCTAATCCCGTTCTGTCTTCAGTAGTAATTCCGCCACCCCAGTTGAAAGTGTAAGGTGAAGCACCACCTGAAGGTGTTAAATTAATACTTCCGTTAGAACCTCCGTTACAAGAGATATTCGTTACTACGGTTGTTCCAGAAACTGCTGTTGCAGGTTGTGTTACGGTAGCGTTTACGGTGGCTGTACATCCGTTGGCATCGGTAATGATCACGGTGTAAGTTCCCGCTGCTAATCCTGTTCTGTCTTCTGTGGTGATTCCTCCTCCCCAGTTGAAAGTGTAAGGTGAAGCACCTCCTGAAGGTGTTAAATTAATCGATCCGTTAGAACCTCCGTTACAAGAGATATTAGTTACTACGGTCGTTCCGGAAACTGCTGTTGCAGGTTGCGTAACAGTTGCATTTACAGTGGCGGTACATCCGTTCGCATCAGTGATGATCACGGTGTATGTTCCAGCTGCTAATCCTGTTCTGTCTTCAGTGGTAATTCCTCCTCCCCAGTTGAAAGTGTAAGGTGAAGCACCTCCTGAAGGTGTTAAATTAATACTTCCGTTAGAACCTCCGTTACAAGAGATATTCGTTATTACGGTTGTTGCTGAAACTGCTGTTGCAGGTTGTGTTACGGTAGCGTTTACGGTAGCAGTACATCCATTCGCATCGGTGATGATCACGGTGTAAGTTCCCGCTGCTAATCCTGTTCTGTCTTCTGTGGTGATTCCTCCTCCCCAGTTGAAAGTGTAAGGTGATGCACCTCCTGCAGGTGTTAAATTAATAGATCCGTTAGAACCTCCGTTACAAGAAAT
>SDZD01000109.1 GCA_004172935.1 bacterium
GGCGGTTTACAACGACAGATTCAAGTTGCCCACTCGTCCAGATGATGACCGAGTGAAATAATTCACGACCAACGCGCCCCTGATTTTGTCAGGGGCGCGTTCTGATGTGTGCGGCATCTGATGCCGTTTCGGCTTCTTCAATTGTTTCGAGTTGCTTTTTCTGCTTGATGGTGACGAAGAAATCGGGGTCGCGCTTGCTGGCTGCTACTGTGCTTTCGCTTTTTGCGACTTTGAGGTCTTTGCCGAAGTAGCAGAACTTTTTGATGGAGCATTCGCCGCATTTGGGGCCACCATTGCCATCGGCGCGGCAAGTGAGGCGGCCATGCGCGATGAGGTTGACGTGCAAGTCGAGCTTGCATTCGTCGGGCACGAGTTCGTGTAAGGTGCGATGTGCTTCGTCGGGGGAGCCTTTGGGGCGAAGCCAGCCGAGACGCTTACAGATGCGGAACACGTGGGTATCGACCGGGAAGGCGGGCTTATCGAGAAAGAACACCAGCACACAGGCGATGGTTTTGGGGCCGACTCCGTGAAATTTGCTCAAATACTGTTCGCATTGACTGCCGGGTAGGTCGTTTAAGAAGTTGAGGTCGTGGTTGCCGCGCTCGTCCCATATTTCGCGCAGTAGTTGTTGAATGCGGGCGGCTTTCTGGTTGGCTAGGCCACCGGAACGGATAGAATCAGCGACGGCTGAAACGGGGGCATCCATACACTCCTTCCATGTTGGGAAGGCGGTTTTGAGACCGGAAAAGGCGCGGTCACAGTTCACGTCGCTGGTGGCCTGACTCAAGATGATGAGGATAAGGCCGTCGAGGGGGTCGCGCTTGTTGACAGTGCGTTGGCCGAAACGCTCGACGAGTAGGGCATTGACACGGCGCACGGCTTGTTTGGAGGGGATGTTGGGCGCGGGTTCGACTTGAGGCATGTATAGAGTATCGGGTTACTTCCCCTATTCCCCTTCAATACCTGTGCCGAGTGGGGGAGAATAGTTACGAGCGGTGATTAGATTTCGCCCGCTTCCCATTTGAGGATAGTGGCGGCTACCAAGGCTGCGGTTTCGGTGCGGAGGATGCGTTGGCCGAGACTGACGGAGACGGCGCCGTAGCGCTGGCCCCATTCGCGTTCGCGGGGCGACCAGCCACCTTCAGGGCCGATGAGCAGCATCACTTTGGGAGGAAATTCGTCGCTCCACTCGATTGGGTCGCGGGTGAGGATTTCGCGGAGCGAGAGGGCGTCTTCGCTTTCATCGAGCATTAGACAGACGCCTTCGCCAGTTCCAGTCGCGACGGCAGTGGAGAAGTCGGAGATGGCGTGGACGATGGGGACATCGGCGCGACCTGACTGGGAAGCGGCGCCTTCGACTATTTTGCGGTAGCGCTGGGCGCGCATGGTAGCGCGCTCGTAGTCGGCATCGGGGTCGAGGCGCGAGACGCTGCGCTCGGCGTCGAAGGGGTAGAACTCGGCGACGCCGATTTCGGTGCCTTTTTGCAGCACTAAGTCCATCTTGTCGCCTTTGGGGATGGCCTGGGCGATGGAAATGCGGACTCGTTCAAGGCGCTGCACATCTCGCTCGTTGAGGATGACGGCTTTGACACGGGGTTTGCCTTCGGTGTCGATGTTGGTAAGGGCGCACTCCCATTCGCGGCCAAAGCCGGAAAAGCCGACGAAGGTTTCACCCGCGTTCATACGCAGCACACGGGCGACCTTTTTCGCGGAGTCGGCGTCGAGATCGAATTCGTCGCCAGTGAGGGCTACATCAAGAATTTCGGGGCTTAGATACAAACGCGGCATGAGTTGAGTTTGATGTTTTGTATTTAAACACAGAGAACACAGAGGAAATTTGAAGTCGTAAGAGTTTGACTTTGTGTTCGGATTTTCCTCTGTACTCTTCGTATTTAGTTAGGCGTTGCGAGTGAAGACGAAGGCGCTCCAACGCTCGGTCCAGCCATCGCCTCGTGTGTCGCCTTCGCGTTCGCGCTTTTCTTTGACGGTGAAGCCGACTTTTTCCAGAGCGGCCTGGACATCGTTGGCGCGTGGCGAAGAGATGCCCGACACGACGAGTGTGCCGCCCGCTTCGGTTGATCTAGCTAAGTCGGTGGAAAGGCGGATGAGCAAGTCGCTCATCAGGTTGGCGATGACGAAGGGGAATGGCGATTTTACCCAGTCGAGGTCGGCGACAAGCTTGGCTTCGATGTTATCCGAGACGCCGTTGATTTCTGCGTTTTCCTGAGTGGCTTCGACGCACCAAATGTCGAGATCGGAGGCGACGACGTGAGCGCCTAATTTGGCCGCTGCGAGGCTCAGGATGCCGCTTCCACAGCCTACGTCGAGCAATGAGACATTCGGCTTATCTGCTAACTCTTGAGCGAGAAGTTGTAGGCAGAGGTGGGTGGTGGGGTGCTGTCCGGTTCCAAAGGCGAGACCGGGATCGAGGCGCAGCACAGTTTGGCCTTCGGAGGCGGGCGATTCTTCCCATGTCGGGACGATGAGGAAAGGGCCGATGTGGAGCGGCGGGAAGTTTTCGCGCCATTTGGTCGCCCAGTCTTCGGTCTGGATTTCTTCCCATTTGGATTCGGCCTCAAAGGGGAGTTCGTTGGTGGAGGCACGCAAGTCTTCGAGGTGGGCGGGGCTTTGAATTTCGAAGTAGCCAGTGATGAGCGGCTTTTCGCGGGCTACCAGAGTGGCATCTTCGCTTTCGTCGAAAAGAATCTGGGTATCTTCGATTTGGACGCCCTGCGCTTCGAGCGAATGCAGGAAGGCGCCCGCGTTTTCGGCGTTTTCGGGCGAGGTTTGAAGCTGAAGTGAGAACCAACGATTTGAAGTCATGGAAGCAAGTGTGGCAAGAGTAACCTTAGTGCATGATTTCCCCGCAAAATGACGACCCTTTCTTCCCCCCTGATTGGCGTGAGCAGGTGCGCGATTTTCTGGCGCCGCTTAAAGAAAATGGGCTGCCGTATGGGCATGAGTACCGCATGGTGGTGATTTCGCAGGAAAGTCGAGAGACAATAGATTCTCTTGAATTTATGGAAGCGACCTTTCGATTAGGAGATGTGTTGCTCGAAATGATAGGTTTGTATTGGTATGGCATGGAAGAAAAAACTACTGTTATCCATGCCCGTAAAGCAGATTTTAGTTCGGCTCTGCATTTTTGGTGTTACGCCATGCTCATCTATTTGCCGCTAGGAGATTTCGATAGGCCAACCGCTCATTCCTCCCTTGACTTCTCGCAGGAGCAACGAAGTCATATTCTGAGCGCGCAAGAATTTCTGAGTACGATAAAGCGCCAATGGCCCAATGAAGAACATGCCCTTCATGGCACGTACCCTTTGCCAAGAGTTATCGAAGAACCCATTGTTTGGGCTTGGCAGAGTAATGACAAGTGGAACGAATGGTTTGAATGGGCAGAAACAAGTGATTCATTTGTGCTTTGGTGCTGGCGTACTTATGCCTAGTGAGGAGGAGGCAATCTCGTCTTATTGAGAATTGAATAGCCCACAAAGTCAACGATTAGAGGGCATCAATCAATTAAAAAGATTGATTGTTTGGGGGATAATATTGATAGGTTGAGGGTGAAAGTGCTACCGAAAGTTTGAATAGATTGGCTATTCAAACTTTTTGGGTTTCGGGCGACTTATTGAGAATCGGTAAAGGGAGATTGGATGTGGCAGTCGTGTTTTTGGGATTTTGATGTGGGCAGGATGCCCGCGCCCCGAAAGGAGTGAAGGGACTGTGATGGGGGTAGTGTAGGCTGGAAGCCTGCACTGTCAATAGATGGTGAGTTGTTAGTAGTGGGGTATTTTTTAGGCATTGAGGGGCGGCGATGAACACGGATGATTTGTGGGTGTTCGAAGGTCGGAGGAGCAATGAAAAGGGAACGGAAACGAGAAAAGATACGGGTTATCACGAATAGGGGATGGGATGAAGAGCTAAGATATAAATACCTGAAATGCTCTTCATTGAAGATAGTGTAACCGGTTTTGGGTTGAATGACAAACCCTTCGAGGTTGCTGGCGGGGCTTTATTGGCGAGTAGCATTTGGGGAAAATGGCGCTGTGTAGGTTTGTCTCGCGGACACGGTAGGCTATGTTCCTACGGGTTAGTTTTCTCTTGCGAGAGTTGGTGTCCGCCACCGCTACGCGGCCCTCACCCGGCACTTGCAGAGGGAACACTTGCGCCATACCCTCTCGCGGACATGGCAGGCTATGTCCCTACGGATACCCGAATCATGCGCAGCACCTTCTCGCAGAGTGTCGGTACTACGATGGGGGCGTGGTGATGGGGGTTAGTTCGGGTTTATGATTTGGGCCACTAGTTCGACTATTTGGGGGTCGAATTGGGTGCCTGCGCAACGGCGCATTTCTTCGATGGCTTCGCTGTGGGGGACGGGGTTGCGGTAAGGGCGTGGGGTGGTCATGGCGTCGAAGGCATCGACGGCGCATACAATTCGGGCTAAAAGCGGAATACCTTCGCCTGCTAGTCCGGCTGGGTAGCCGGAGCCGTCCCATTTTTCGTGGTGGTGGAGGATGGCGTCGGAGAGGTTGGAGAGAGTTGAGACGCGGGCCACGATGTCGCGGCCAATCTGGGGGTGTTTCTGGATGATCATGAACTCTTCGGGCATGAGCTTGGTGGGTTTGAGCAGGATGCCGTCGGGAACGCCGATTTTGCCGACATCATGCAAAAGCGCGGCGTAGCGAGCTTGTTCGAGTTGTTCGTCACTGAGATTCAGGCGTTTCGCCACTTCGACGGCGAGGCGTGAGACGCCTTCGCAGTGGCCGCGCGTGTAGGCGTCTTTGGCTTCGATGGCATCGGCCAGAACTGCGATTGTAGCGGCGTAGGCTTCGTTCAGTTCTTCGTGGAGACGGGCGTTTTCGAGCGCTAATCCGGCGTGCTGGCCGATGGCTAGTAGGAGACGAGTGTCTTCTTCGTCGAAGTCTCCAGAGCGTTTGTTGCAGAGCAGTAGCACTCCACGTTTTTTACCTTTGGCGGTGACGGGGAGGGCGGCGAGGTTGACGAGGCCCGCGCCATCGGGGAGTTGGGTAGAGTCATTGACGATGAGGGGGTCGTCGGAGTGGGCGACCTGGCGGGAGAAGTCGTATAGAGATTCGACTAAGTTCTCTTCCATTTCGGTGAGGTGGAAGGTGGCAAGTGTGCCATCGCCATCGACTTCGGTGAAAAGCCCCGATTCGGCACCGGTTAATCCTGCTGCCAAGCGGAGGGCGAGGTGGGGTAAGTCGGCGGCTCGCAGTTCCGAGTAGAAATCGAGAAGCTGTTCCTGGAGGTCGCGGTTGCGTTCGCGGGCGTTCTCCAATTTGCGCGAGACCTGTATGAGTTGGCCGTTGAGTCGGGCGTTTTCGTTCTGGGCGTCGTCGTGGGCGCGCTCGACTTCGACTAAGCGAACATTCTGGAGAGCTATGTCGCTGTCGCGTTTGGCGACTTGCTGACGCAGTTGATCTTTGTCATGTTCGTGGGTGCCACAATCGGATTCCAGTTGGACGATGTGGGCTTGAGCCTGTTCGAGCTGGCGGCGCAGAACTTCGATTTCGGTGGACTGGGCGAGGATGCCGACGCGCACCGTTTCCAAGTTGCGGGCTATGGCTGCCTGTGTTGTATCCAGAGCCGCGAGCGCTGGGGTTACAGAAGCGGGTTGTGTAGGTTCAGGATTTTGCATCGAAGTTTGGATTTGGTCAATTGCCGAAGGAATGGAGATAATCCAGTTCGTAGGAGCAACCGGTATGGTTGTCCTGTATCATAGTTGCTGGTTTTTAGGAAACGCTTGATGCGTGGGTAGCTGTTATGATGGGCAACCATCCACCCACAAGCAGGTACCCAGTTGCCCCTACGGAAGACAATCACGACCGCAAGGGCGGTTCCCCCTCCCTATCGGGTGCTTTTGCCCTTGCCGAAGTTGAAGCCTTTGCCAGATGTGGCGGAGGTCGGTTTTTCGGTGCCGCGTGCCAAGAGTTCGGTGAGGACGAGGAAGATGAGGTTGGCGGCGCCGGGCGAGACGCGGAATTTTTTTATGAGGAAGTTCGTAAAGACACGAGCGGCAACTCCCGTCAGGATGCGGCGTACGAGGAATGAAACAATAGGCATTTCGTGATTCTGGAGTTTTCTAGAGCGCTTCTCGTTCCAAACACGAAAGGGGAGCATAGGCAAATAGCCTATGCTCCCCAAATTCTAATCAAGTTAAGGGAATACGCTTATGTGAGGCACTTCCCCTTATGGCGTGACCGCTGTTTTGTGGTCAGCAAACGCTTATTTGCTGAAGTTTTCGGCGGCTTTGTCCCAGTTGACGACGCTCCACCATGCTTCCAGATATTTGGGGCGCAGGTTACGGTAATCGACGTAGTAGGCGTGTTCCCACACGTCGTTGCCCAGGATTGGGGTCAGGCCATCGGTAATGGGGCTGTCCTGATTGGCTGTCGAGGTGATGGACAATTTGCCATCCGCGTCTTTGACGAGCCATGCCCAGCCGGAGCCGAAGCGGGCGACGCCCGCAGCGTTGAACTGGGTTTTCAGGTCGGCAAGTGAACCGAAGGTGGTGTTGATGGCCTCAAGCAAGTCGCCGCTGGGTTCGGTGGCGCCGCCGGGAGTGAGCAATTCCCAGAAGAAGGTGTGGTTGAGGTGACCGCCGCCATTGTTGCGCACGGCGCCGCGCACAGCTTCGGGGACAGCGGACAAGTTGGTGATCAATTCTTCGACGGATTTGCCTTCCAGTTCAGGGGCCTTCGCAATCGCCGCGTTCAAGTTCGTGACATAGGCAGCGTGGTGCTTGTCATGGTGTATCGTCATTGTTTCGCTCGAAATCGTCGGTTCGAGCGCAGCATAATCGTAAGGTAGTGCGGGCAGTTCAAAAGCCATGTGATTTTTCCTTTCGTTCTCTTATAAAACAGCTATAGAGAGAATTTTCGGCATCAAATGCGCGCAAATGAGACGCCGAACACTATGAAAAACTCTCGATGGTTGTCGCTTTCTGTCGGCGCCTCCCTTGTTGCCTTCACTGCTGGTGCTTGCTACCAGCGCACAGCGCCAGCCCCCAACGGATTGGAGCAGACCGCTCTCGCACAAACGCGCACAGGGCAGAACCCGATTCGCAACGCCGACGACCTGGCGCAGCTGTCGGCGACCTATGCCGAAATCGCGCGCAAAGTGACTCCGGCTGTTGTGAATATTCAGGCTGTAAAAGTACAGCCGGGGCGCACATTTTCTGACCCGTTCGGCGGCATGTATGATGGTGGTGGCAATTTCAATGGCCGCATGTTTCGTGAACCAGACCAACGTTCGCAGTCGATTGGATCGGGTGTTATTATCGACAAGAGTGGCATCATCATCACCAATAACCACGTGGCAGGCGGCGCCACGCAACTGACGGTAACGCTGAGCGACCGTCGTCGCTTTCCAGCCAAATTGCTGGGCACTGACCCTGCTTCGGATGTGGCAGTGCTGAAAATCGAAGCACCCAATTTGCCGACACTTAATTTCGTCGATTCAGACAAAATCAATGTTGGCGACATCGTGCTGGCGGTGGGAAGCCCATTCAACCTCGCCTCGACGGTGACACAGGGCATTATTTCGGCGAAGGGACGGCGCGATTTAGGGATTTCGGCGTATGAGGACTTTTTGCAGACCGATGCTGCCATTAATCCCGGCAACTCTGGCGGGGCGCTGGTGGACATCAATGGCGATCTCGTCGGTATCAACACCGCGATTTTAAGCGAAAGCGGCGGCAATCAGGGCATTGGGTTGGCGATTCCTTCCAATTTGGCGCGCTCCATCGAGCGGCAACTGGCGACCACTGGCAAAGTGACGCGCGGCTGGTTGGGCGTCGTGGTTGACCCGCTGACTGGTGATGTTTCGGACCAATTGGGGCTGACGACACAGGGCGGCGTTCTGGTGACGGGGCTTTATCAAAATGCACCTGCCGCCGCGATTCCGTGGAGCGAGCGCGGCACCGACATCATTCTAAGCGCGAACGGCGCTCCAGTCGATTCGCCGGGAGAGTTGCGCAACATGATCGCGGGACTGGCTCCGGGGGCGCCTTTGAAATTGAAGGTGTGGTCGAACGGGCAGACGAAGGATTACAGCGTCAACGTGGGGACCCGCCCGGCGCGGGCACAGGGGGTTTAATTTGGAGCTTTTAGCTGTTGGCTATTAGCTTTTAGCTGAGCCGATGCTCCTATTGGGGCGCCTGTTCGTTTTCGCGAACATAGCATGGGCGCTACGTGCGCTGAGATGGAGCCACGCCAATTAATAATGCCGGATTCCTCCAAAGGAATCCGGCATTATTAATTGGCGTGGCTCCATCTCAGCGCACGTAGCGCCCATGCTATGTTCGCGAAAACGAACAGGCGCCCCAATAGGAGC
>SDZD01000169.1 GCA_004172935.1 bacterium
CTATGAAACACTCGCTTTTTGCATTACTCGCGTTGAATGCGGCCCTCGCGCCACTGGCGTTGGCTGCACCCGCCACACCGTCCGCCGGAGTTCGCGTTAGTGGCGAAGTCGCCAAACCGCGCCTGTGGACTTTGCCCGAACTTCAAAAAGCCGCGCCCGTTCAAACCATTAAAACCACGCTTAAAGGCAAGCCTTACACCGTGCGCGGTGTGCCGCTTTGGGCGCTGGTGACTGCGGCGGCTCCCAAACTCGACGCCAAATCCAAACACTCTGAGGCGCGTTTTGTGGTGCTAGTGCGTGGTAAGGATGGTTACATCACCTCATTTGCTTACCCTGATTTAATGCCGGATACGGGCAATAAAGGCGTGTTCGTCATCTGGGAAGCCAACGGCAAGCCGCTTTCAGCCAAAGAAGGCCCATATCGCCTCGTCGTCCCGACCGACAAAAAGCCGATGCGCTGGGTCTATAACCTTGCATCTGTCGAAATCCACGACGGCAAACGCCTAACTATGAAGTAGTGATGGGATAAAAACTTGTTTCAGGGAGGCCTTTGAATTAAAAATACCGCCCATTCATGAATGGGCGGTATTTTTAATTCAAAGGGTCTTCAGAGAGAATCCTGTAACCAAACGGGAGATGTCCACGCACTATCATCTGCAATGTCATTTTCTGAATCATCGCGCATCTGCACAACTTTGAAAAAGTAATATTTGGTTCTACCATTACTGGGCAGTCCTACATCATTAATTGTAAGAGTTCCAACCCCATCCCCCTGAGAGTCCGTTTGAAAAGTGGTTAGTATTAACGGGGTGCCAGTCGATTGAGCATAATGCGGGTCATGGCGAGCAGGACAAAGGCGTGAGAGGCACAGATTGTGCGCTCGTACTCGCGGGCTAATCGTCGGCAACACGTGAGCCAAGCGAAGGTGCGTTCCACCACCCAACGTTTGGCCAAAAGATAAAAGCCTTTGTGTCCTTGCGGGCGTTGTACCAGTTCGAGCGTCAGATGGTGGGCGCGCGCTTGCTCAAAAGCGCCCTCGAAGTAGCCGCCATCACACCAGATGCGTTTGAGACGATGAGCGCACCGAGCCAGAAGGGGAAACAGTTGTTTCGCTCCCGCCGTGTCGGAGACGTTGGCAGGTGTCACCACCATCGCCAGCAGCAATCCCAAAGTATCAACTACAATATGACGTTTGCGTCCTTTGACCTTCTTGAAGGCGTCAAAGCCACGCGGTCCTGCCAAAGCGGTGCTTTTGACGCACTGGCTGTCCACACTGGCGGCGGTGGGACGAGCGCGTTTCCCTGCCGCTCGCCGGGTGTAGCGGCGCAACTTCCCATGTACACGCTCCATCGTTCCATCTACCTGCCAGGCGCGAAAGTAGCCATATACGGTACGCCAATGCGGATAGTTGGCGGGAAGCATCTTCCACGCACACCCCGCTACCAAAAGGTAAAGCAAGGCGTTAAGGACAGCGCGAAGACAGACGGTGCGCGGGCGTCCACCGCGCTTGGCCGGAGGCAGGAGTTCCTTGATAAGATGCCATTGGCGCTCTGTCAGGTCACTGGCGTAAGTTGGGTTGGTCACGCTCTCAAATTACAAGCGGCTTGACAGATGCGCTACTCACAGGCTTTTCAAACGGACTCTGAGGAATAGAAAATGAGCGCAGTAAAGTTGCTGGTTGTCCACCTACAACATCATGAAATACCTGAATTGCATAGCGGGCACTAGGTTCGTCTGCGTCCGAAATATTGTAGCTCACCACTAATG
>SDZD01000170.1 GCA_004172935.1 bacterium
TCATCGGCTGTTCCTTCTCGCCCCAGCCTAACGTGTCGGTCAAGCCGACGCCAACAGCTTTCAGCTGTTGGTGCCCTGCGCGCTTCGCGCTCCGGCGCGGCTTACCTGTGGCGTTAGGCCTCATGAATAAAATAACAACATGGGCATTCCGCCTAGCCCTCATCGTCATTACCTTGGGTTCAATTTTTTCACTTCTTCTAAGGAATGACGACCTCAAATTTAGTGCTTTCGCTAACGCATGCTCCGGCGCCACTGAGAAGTTATATTTGCATCAACCATTCTCTGAATTTGCGATCGAATATAAACCATGGGTCGGCGTCATTGAGGACGACTACTACCCCAGCCACCTCGCCAGAGAGATTCTGAAGAGAAATGGTGCTATAAAGAAAATTCAGCTCTTATATGAAGCCCCCAGAGACAAAGTGGCCGACGCATCCTGTGTTGGCATGTACGCTATTGAAGCAAAGGAGCCAGACGAAATAGAAATTGCGCCCTGCGGAAAAATGCTTCCCGCAAGCTCAATAGCCAAATCCAACATCGTTGTCAAGTACGAATATGGAAGCAAAAACCTCTTCGACGTACGCCCGTTTACAGTCTCAGTAGTTAATACACAAACCGGAGAAATTTTAGCGCAACAGCATTCTTTCCAGTTATTACTCGGGAATATGTCAAATCCAAAAATCGAATGCTGTACGGCTGGGGCTCATCTCAAGGCGCGCGAGTCTGCAAGCTAACCAAGCCGGTAGATCTAATACTAAAATTGGCCCAGCCCTAAAAAATTCAAGCTAGCCATGATTTTATGAATTCCCAAGCAGCCGACCTCTTTGCTTCTCTCAACAGTGGGCCTTCAAACACCAAGTGCAACACCGTGCCTTCGCGCTGCGGCCTAACTGTTTGGTCAAGCCGACACCAACAAGCTTCGCTTGTTGGTTCCCTCCGCGCTACGCGCTCCGGTGCGGCTTACCGCGGGCGTTAGGCTTTCCATGAAACTAAGCATCCACCAGATCAGCCAAGCTGCCAGCGGCGGTAGCTACGTCGTCATCTACGACGCAGAGGTTCGCTTACTAAATCATGCCCAAGTCACTGTGGAGGTTGATCGAGTTGAGCCCCCCGAAACCAGCCCTGACTTGGTTGAGTTAGCCAGAATTGCGATTCGCGAGGGAGCTGAGCATGTACTGTTGCCCCTTAGCCAAGGTGCTCAAATCCAAGTAAGCAAGCTCGTTATCAACTTCGTCGACTTCAAACCAAACCGGTTCAAGCTTTTTACCGCCATTGAGTTCGAACGAATCGTGCATGCAGCCGAATAAAGATGCGCCCGTAAAGCCTTATAAGACCGGAAGCATGCCCTCGGACGAAGCGCAAATGCTCAATAGGGCCGTCTGCCCTTTGGCAGCCTGCTCCTCAACGAGCAGCGCCAAAGTGCCACACGCGATCGCCAAGTGGGCTGCCGGTCCCTCGGCGGCCAGCGCACGAATCAGTGGTGCATGCCCACCAGCGTCAGGCAGAATCACATCAAACAAACACCTAGGGTTAGCTTCATGCAAGGGTCTGAACGTCAAGGCAAGGTTCTTCCCCTCTGCTTCGTGCACCGGCCTAACTGGGCGTTCCAGCGGACGCTGACCCGTTCCTTCGCTTCGGCCACGCCTTATGGGCGCCGCTGAACTTGGGCGTTAGGCTTTTGGTGGCGTGAACACGAAGCCACTCCTGCGCTTAGCTTGGTCGTTCAGCTCTTTCTAAGCTTCCCCCATCGCCGAACGCAAGCCTAG
>SDZD01000171.1 GCA_004172935.1 bacterium
ATATAAATGCGGTGGATGAGGACTACAACACGGCACTGCACGAGGCGGCAGCGAAGGGACACCCACACGTGGTGGAGCTGTTGTTGGGTGCAGGTGCGCGCACCGATGTGTGCAATGCCGTGGGAAATGATGCGCTGCACCGCGCCATTGACGCTGGGCATGCCGTCCTGGCGCACCGCATTTGGCGCCTCACGCGCGACGCACGATTCACACCCGCTCACCTGGCGGCCCTGGGGTACGTTGATGTAGACACGGAGGCTGCGTTCACAGTGGAGGTGGCGAACGCGGTGGATGGGTGCGGCTACACGCCGCTGCATGTGGCGGCGGCGGTGGGGAATGCGGACGTGCTGACGCGGCTGGTGAGCGCGGGTGCGGAGGTGGGGGCGGTGACCAAGGGCAGCTGCACACCGCTGTACATCGCGTGCTGCAATGGCAATGAGGCATGCGTGCGCGCGTTGTTGGAAGCGGGTGCAAACTTGGAGGCATTAAACAAGGTTGGTGCCACACCGCTGTATATCGCGTGCCAAAATGGTCACGAGGCATGTGTGCGTGCACTGTTGGGCGCGGGTGCAAACAAGGAGGCGACAGACAAGTATGGTGCCACACCGCTGTACGTCGCTTGCGAAAAGGGTCACGAGGCATGTGTGCGTGTGTTGCTGGGCGCGGGTGTGAACAGAGAGGCGGCAAACAAGAATGGTGCCACACCGCTGTTCATCGCATGCTGCAATGGCCACGAGGCATGTGTGCGTGCGTTGTTGGGCGCGGGTGCGAACATGGAGGCGGCAGACTATGACGGTTGGACACCGCTGCATGCTGCGTGCTCCAGGGGTCATGAGGCATGTGTGCGTACGATGCTGGGCGCGGGTGCGAACGGAGATGCAGCGGAAAAGAATGGTGCCACACCGCTGTACATCGCGTGCCAGAATGGTCACGAGGCATGTGTGCGTGCGATGTTGGGCGCGGGTGCGAACAAGGAGGCGACAAAGACTGGTGGCTACACACCGCTGTTCATCGCGTGCTGGAACGGCCGCGAGGCATGTGTGCGTGCGTTGTTGGGCGCGGGTGCGAACAAGGAGGCGGTGAGCAAGGATGGTTGGACACCGCTGTACGCAGCGTGCCGCTTTGGTCACGAGGCATGTGTGCGTGCGATGTTGGACGCGGGTGCGTACAAGGAGACGGTGGACGTCCGGGGGCGCACACCACTGTACATCGCGTGCAAGAAGGGTCACGAGGCGTGTGTGCGTGCGATGTTGGACGCGGGTGCGAACATGGAGGCGGCGGACGAGGATTGTGCCACACCGCTATACATCGCGTGCTTGAAAGGCCACGATGCATGTGTGCGTGCGCTGTTGGGCGCGGGTGCGTACAAGGAGGCGGTGAACGACTGGCATTTGCGCACTCCTCTTTACATCGCGTGCCAAAATGGTCAGGAGGCATGTGTGCGTGTGTTGTTAGACGCGGGTGCGAACATCGAGGCGACAGACAAGTATGGTGCAACACCGCTGTTCATCGCGTGCTGCTTTGGCTACGAGGCATGTGTGCGTGCGATGTTGGACGCGGGTGCGAACATGGAGGCGGCGGACAACAATGGTGTCACACCGCTATACATCGCGTGCCAGAATGGTCACGAGGCATGTGTGCGTGCGATGTTGGACGTGGGTGCGAACAAGGAGGCGGTGGCTTCTGATGGGCGTACGCCATTGAATATTGCATGTCGGAAGGGTTATGCAGCATGCGTGCG
>SDZD01000066.1 GCA_004172935.1 bacterium
TCTGCAGGTGTTCCTTGACTCCAGCATGCCTGTTGTCAACTATTATGACGGCAAGGGCAAGGTGTACAAATTTGATGGAACAAGACACCCAAATGATATCTACAGCGAAGTCCGTCAGCTATTCCTAGACTTATGATCTGGGGCCCATGCCCCTCATATGCCAGTATTTGCCTCTTGACTCCAATGTGATTGGTATTTAAAATCCATGTTCCTTGGTCATTGCACCTCCTAGCTGGACTGGAGAATGATGAAGACTGCACCGTCAACGTGCGCGATGGTCAGTTGAACCTCGAATTGCTCGGAGAGAGCCGCGCCATCCGTTCGGTTTCCATCGCGCGCAACGACACTGCACCGACTATCTTTCTTGCGGGCGACTCGACCGTGTGCGATCAGGACGCCGAACCGTGGGCGGGCTGGGGGCAAATGCTGCCGTCATTTTTTCAACCCGGCATTGCCATCGCCAACCACGCCCAATCGGGGCGGGCATTGAAAAGCTTCCAGTGGGAAGGCCGACTCGGCGCCATCTTGAAGGAGATGAAAGCAGGCGACTACCTGTTCGTGCAGTTCACCCACAACGACCAGAAGCAAGGCGCCGCCCATGTCGAGCCGTTCACCACTTTCAACGATGAACTCGGCGTCTATATCAAGGCCGCGCGCGATAAAGGTGCGACTCCGATTTTGGTTACCTCCATGCATCGCCGCTTTTTCGATGCCGATGGTCATATCGAAAATACCCTCGGCGATTACCCCGAATCCATGCGCCAGAAGGCGAAGGACGCGGGTGTGGCGTTGCTCGATTTGAATGCGCAAAGCCGCGTACTTTATGAGGCGTGGGGGCCGGAGAAATCTAAGAGCGCCTTTGTGTGGTTCCCGGCCCACACCTTCCCCAAACAAGAACAGCCGCTCAAAGATAACACCCACTTCACCAACTATGGCGCCTACGAGTTGGCGCGTTGCGTGGTCGCGGAAATCTTGAAATCCGATGTCGATTTCAAGCGCTATCTGCGTCCCGAAGCGCAGGTTTTCTTCGAGGCCGCTCACCCTGACTCACCTGAAACCGTCGCAATCGCTCCCTCATTGTCGGCCATCTCCACCGAAAAGCCCGAAGGCAACTAAAACCGCTATTTCACCGAAAACCACCATGAAAACTTTTCTCGTTCTCGCTCTACTGGGCAGCGCCTCAACAGCGATGGCACAAGCGCCCACTAAACCCACCATCTGGCTCATCGGCGACTCCACCGTCAACAACGGCACTAAGGGGCAGATGGGGTGGGGCACTGTGCTACCGAAGCTCTTCAACCCCGAAAAAATTAGCGTCGAAAACCGCGCTCGCGGTGGGCGCTCCAGCCGCACTTTTTATAATGAAGGTCTGTGGAAAGCCGTCGAAGATGGCCTCAAACCCGGCGATTTCGTGTTGATGCAGTTCGGCCACAACGATGGCGGCGGCACTTATACCGGCCCGCGTGGGCGCTCGTCTATCAAGGGCAACGGCGACGACACCAAAGAAGTCACGCAGGAAGATGGCAAAGCCGAAACCGTGCATTCGTTCGGCTGGTATCTGCGCCAGTACATCGAGGGCACCAGGGCCAAAGGCGCCACACCAATTGTGTTATCGCTGATTCCGCGTAACGACTGGGCCGATGGCAAAGTGCTGCGCGCCAACACCGGATACGGCCTATTCGCCAAACAAGCCGCCGAGCAGGACAAAGCCGCCTTCGTCGATCTCAACGAAATCGTCGGCAAGCACTACGATGAATTGGGCCAGGAAAAAGTCGCGGGCTTCTTCCCCAACGAACATACCCACACCAACGAAGCGGGCGCCACTCTCAACGCCCAATCTGTGGTCGAGGGCCTACGCGCCCTCCCCGGCGACCCTTTCGCTCCCTATGTGAAATAAGTTCGCGGGCAGGTGTGGGGCTTTCTCAGCGAATGTTATCTTTGGCTTAATCACTTCGCGCTATCTTCTTACGCTTCGCTGGAAATTATCAATGAAATCACAGAAGAGTATTTGGAATGCGCGTTGGGCAGCACTGGGCGTCGTCGCCGTTGGCGCTACTGCTTGTAGCGCCGTTAAGCCGGAAGGCACTACACCAGTAGCCGACGCTCAGGCAACCTTTATTACGGGCACCTTGCCGGATGCTCTCATCGAAGCCTCCGGTGTGACGCCCCTCACTGGTTTGCCGAACGATGAAGTGTTGATTGTGGGCGATAAAGATTTGGCCGGAGTTCAGGTCGATGGGGCCACCGACTGCTTCAATACCGGAAAGTTCGAGGGGCACGTTCGCCCCATCGAAGATGATTTGAAAGATTCCATCGACGTGAACGATATGGAAGATGTCGCGTGGGACAAAGCGCGCCATGCGGCGTTTGTCGTGGTATCTGGCTCGAAAAATTCCGACAATGAAAGCAAGCCCAAACGCGAGAAGTTCGCCCGCCTGACCTTTGATGAAGCCACCGAGAAGTTCAGCGGCAAAGAGGTCCCCAAGTTCAAGGATAAGATCGTCAAAGCCTTCCCCGAACTGAAGCCTTCGGTCGAGAGCAAGTCCAGTGTTGGCGGCGATAGTGGCACTTTCAACATGGAAGGCGCCGCTTTTGTGCCAGGGGAAAATGGCAAATTACTACTTGGTTTCCGCTCGCCGACCCATGATAACAGCGCCATCGTTATCACCATTACCAACCCGCACGAAATCTTCGACAAAGGTGCCGAAGCAAAATTCGAGGCCAAACCGCAGTACCTCGATTTGAAAGGGCAGGGCATTCGCGGCTTCTGCTACGACGAAGGCAGCAAGGGCTGTTGGATTGTCTCCGGCGATTCGGCCAACGCCGATGATGTGCCCGCCGAAACGTGGAAGCTATGGTTTTGGGATATGAAGAGTGCGCCCGTTGAAAAAACGGTCGAAAAGGGCACGCTGAAAAACGCTGAGGGCGTTTGCCTGATGCCTTTTCAAGGCAAGCCCGGATTGCTCTTCATCGAAGATGCGGGCAAGGATGACCAGAAGAATCCTTTGCCGTGCCATTACATACTAACGGCCATACCCCGTTAGTACAGATTGTTTGCTCGCCCCACTTCGGGGCGAGCTTTTTTATAACGCTATGTTCACCAATCGAGTCCGCGCCTTCGATGCGCCGATGACACTCGCCGAATTTCAAAAGCCGCCCGCGCGCTTCGGCCTGGCCCCGTTCTGGTTTTGGAACGGCGATATGAACGAGCAAAGCGTTCGCGAACAGGTGCGCGCCATGAGCGCGGCGGGCGTCAGTGGCTTCTTCATCCATCCCCGTCAGGGCTTGACGTTGCCGTACCTATCGAACGAGTTTTTCGGGCGGGTGCGAGTCGCCGTCGAAGAAGCGGCAGCAGCGGGTATGGAGGCGTGGCTGTATGATGAGTTCCCCTATCCCAGTGGCATCGCGGGCGGAATGCTCACCGCCAACCACCCCGAAATGCGCGCCCGCCTCTTGGAGCATCATTCGCACTCGGCCAGTAGTGGTGAAGTGGTGCGCTGGGAATTGCCGCTTGGACGTGCCATCTGCGCCCTCGCTGTGCCCATGATTGATGGTGCCCCCGATTGGGCTAATGCCGTTGATATACGCGACTACTTGGGAGTGGTGCTAACGCGCGATGAGTTGTGGATTTGGCCGATGGGGCACATCCCCTACAACGAGAAGCGCTTCATGTCGGACGAAGGCGCGCTCGTTCTCGACTGGACTGCGCCCTCCTCATCGGGCGAGTGGCATTTGGTTGTTGGCTTGGAGCGCGAGCAGCGCGGCTTCAAATATTTCGATGTCTGGTTCGACCCCTTGCACCCCGAAGCCGCGCCGCGCTTTCTGGAATTGACGCACGAGCGCTACGCCCACAGCGTGGGCGAGTGGTTCGGCACCACCATTCCCGGCATTTTTACCGATGAAATCGAGCCGCCCCACTGGTCGCCGCATCTGGAACGCGCCATCGACTTCGATTGGAGCCGCACTTTGCCCGCGCTGTGGGATAGCTCGTTTCCCGATGCCGACGCTATTCGCTTGCGACTGCGCGAAACCGCGCTTTCGCTGTTCAAACAGCGCTGGGAACAGCCCATTGCCGATTGGTGCCAGCAACACAACTTGGTGTGGTGCGCCGAAAAGCCGACTTACCGCCCATCGCAGATGGATTTGATCGAGCAACCCTCGACCGATGCTGGACATCGCCGCGTCGATTTGGGGCCGGAAAAACTGCCGCTCGACTTGCGCGCCAATGGCCGCGTCGCGATGGCCGTTGCCGAGCAAAACGGCGGTTGCGAGGTGCGTTGCGAATGCTTCCACTCGCTCGGCTGGGGCGCGACGCTGCAAGACCAGAAATGGAGCATCGACTGGCTGGGCGCGACCGGTGTTAACCGCTTCACACCGCACGCCTTCTATTTCTCGTCGTCGGGGCTACGAAAGTTCGACGCCGCTCCTTCGTTCTTCGAGGAGAACCCCTACTGGCAGCACTTCCATTTATTGGCCGACTACACCGCGCGACTTGGCCTCGCTCTGTCGCGTGGGCGCGAAGTGGCGCCCGTCGCGGTTTTATATCCGACCAGGCGCTTGTGGAGCCGCAGCAAACCCGACGAAGAGCGCTGGGTTGAATTGATGAATGCGCTTCTCGAAGCACACATGGGTTTTCACGTCGTCGATGCCCCAACGATAACGCGCGGTGTTATGCAGGAAGATGGTTTCGCCATCGGACGCGCCCGCTATGAGACATTAGTTGTGCCGCCCTTCGATGAAGGCGACGTAGAAATAGAGGCCGCTATTGAGGCCGCGCGCCGTGCCCACATGCGCGTTATCGAGGGCGAAAGCATCACCCAGACTATCGCTTCCCTCAAATCGGATAAGCGGCTTTACGTGCGCGATGAAGTGGGCAACGAACTGACGCAGGTATGGGCTTTGTACCGCGAGACACCGCGAACTGAAACCGAAGCCGCGCAAAACATCGTGTTCCTCGCCAACACCAGCGCCGAAACGGTTCAAGCACAACTCACTGTTATCTGTGAGGCAAAGCATTGGGGAATTTGGTCGCTCGAAAGCGGCGCATCGGCTCCGTGCTCCTATTTCTCGCCCAATGCGCTCGTCAACCAATTCCAACTCGAATTGCCTCCATTCGCTTCGCTGCTTCTAATCGGGCAAGGAGCAGAGCAGGGCACTCTTCCCGTCGCGACTCCGAAGCAAACCCTGCTGCTGGATACCAGCGGCGAATGGAGCGTGACCCGCGACGAACCGAACGCTTTACGTCTCAATCGCTGGAAAGTCGCGGCAGGTGTAGCCGATGGCGCCGCCGAACTCGATGATTCTCAGTGGAAGCAAATCGAAGCCATGCCGCTTTTCCACCGCGATAAGCGCGTCGGCCTCGATGTCGAGCCGCTGCCCCATTCGATAGGGGAGTCCGTTTGGTATCGCCGCACCATCGACAGCGAAATCCGCCCCGATGAAATCGAATTGCTCATCGAAGACGGCGCCATCGGCGGCCAGTGGAGCGCCTATCTCAATGGCGAACTGCTCCCATCTTCTGCTTTCTCTCCACGCGCCCTGCATGGCCGCGATAAAATCGCCTGTTCGCTCGCCCATCTGTGGCGCGAAGGCTCCAATACTCTCGCGATTTGCGTTCGCGAAGGAGCACCGCACCGTGAGCGCGGCGGTTTGCGAGTGCCACTTCACCTCATCGGCAACTTTGGCGTCGCCACTTCGGTTAATGGAGAGCGTCGTTTGGTCGAACCCGCCGCGACCTCATCGCTCTTCGATCTTGACGGCGCCCATCTGCCCCACTTCGCGGGCACGACGCGCTTTTCCAAGCGCTTCGCTGCCAATTCCTTCGAGAGCTTCGACACTCTCACCCTGGCCCATAAATTCGAGGATATAGTGGCCGTCCGCCTCAACGGTCACGAGTTGGGTGTTCGCGCCTGGTCGCCCTACGAATGGGCACTACCGCCTTTGGGCGAGAGCGGCGAAGTCGAAGTCGAGATTGCTGTCACTAATACGCTGCTTCGTTTCCTCGAAGGCCGTGTTTGGAACGCGGTGACGGGCGAAAAGCGCAGCGTGTAAAACGGGGGTTATTGCTGGCTGGTGTTGTCGCGGAACATTTGCAAACCCTGCGACATCACATCGCGGATGATGTGTTGTTCTTGCTCCGACCAGTCGGGGATGTAGCATTCCCCTTCTGGCGTGAGCGAGGGCAAATTGTTGCCCCAAAATAATTTGCCGTAAATATCGCCCGTGTGGTCATGGTCGCCGTCGAAGCTACCTTTAATGGAGCGCGACACATCGGCGAACAAATTCCACGCGGCTAAAAACTCTTCGCAATTGATCTCGGCCAGAGTTTCGGTTTCCCATTCTTCGGTTTCGAGCCAGTGCGCGACAACATCCAAATCGTGAAGCAATGGCTCATCGTCATCTTCAATGACGAGGCTGCGCGCCTGAGCATAATCCGACAAGGCTTCCGGCGAGGTGAAGACTGGTATCCGGCCCTCTGCATCGAGCACGATGCCATCCAACTCTTTATCGGCTTCTTGCACGTCGTACCAGATTAAGTAACGGTCGTTGTTATCGAGCCGATACCACAGCTGATAGTACGATTTTGTCATGTATAACACTATTCTAACATGCAAGGCATAATGGGAATAGACATATCCGGCTATATACCGATGTGTACTTTAGTACCTTGTTTTATAGTGGCATTTGGGGTAGAAAGCCACTACCTACGTAGCGCAAGCTAAGTCATGCTTAGGTGCCATGATTTCGTCCGAAGTTCTTCAAATGCGCGATGGGACGGCTGTTGAGACGCCCGAACAGTGGCAAAACCAACGGCGCCTCGAACTGTTGCAGTTGTTGCAGAGCGAAGTGTTCGGCGTGACGCCGTTTGGCCGCCCAGCCAACTTGGGCTTCGATGTGCGCGAGGAGAAGCTTGACGCCCGTGATGGTAAGGCTACCCGCCTTCGCGTCGGGATATTGTTTGAAGGCACCGATGAGGGGCGACAGATGGAGTTACTTGTCTATTTGCCTAACTCCGTCGAAGGCCCCATACCGCTGTTTGTGGGCCTCAACTTCGAGGCGAATTTCGTCACCACCACCGAAACCGACTTACCTCTGCCCAGGCACTATGTCAGTGGGCGCCATGCGGGAGTGCGCGATCACCGCGCAACTGAAGCAATGCGCGGGCGTGGCGCCGATATGTGGCCCTACGACGAGATTCTGGCGCGCGGCTATGGCATCGCCACTGCTTGCTATGGCGAAGTCGAACCCGATACTACCAATCAGTGGTGGCATGGCCCGCGTGTTTTCGCCCCGCCTACCGAACCCAACGGCTGGGGCGCCATTGGTGTTTGGGCGTGGGCGCTGAGTCGTGCGCTCGATTATCTGCAAACTCACCCGCGCATCGATTCCAAGCGCGTCGCCGCGTTCGGTTTTAGTCGCCTCGGTAAAACCGCGATGTGGGCGGGCGCGCAGGACGAGCGCTTCGCTGCCGTCATCTCGCAGAACAGCGGCAAGGCGGGCGTCTCGTTGCTGAAGCGCCCACACGGCGAACCTGTTTCCCATCTCACTGGCCCGCTCGGTCACTGGTTCGCGCCGCGCTTCGCCCACTACGCCAACAACGAAGCCGAACTACCCGTCGATGGCGACGGTTTGGCCGCGCTCGTTGCGCCGCGTCCACTGTTAGTCCTCAGTGCCAGCGAAGATTTATGGAGCGACCCCGAAGGCGAGTTCTTAAGCGTTCGCAATGCCACGCGCGTTTATAATTTGCTCGGCGAAGAGGGCATTCGCGCCGACCAGTGGCCCGCTCCCGGCGCCTTCATCAACTCGCGCGCTGGCTACTTCCTGCGCGTCGGCCCTCATGACGTGACGGACGAAGATTGGGCCATCACCCTCGACTGGGCCGATAAATTTCTCAAGCCATAGCCAATTGAGCAGGGGCGCGGGCAAAATGCCCGCGCCCCGAAGTTCAGCACACCTGCACGCATTCCATATCGAGCAACTGCGCCAGCTTTTCAATTTTGGAAGCGATGTGTCCTAACCCGATGGCGCAGTGGTGCGCCGGGCCGTGGCTGTTCCAGTCGTTAACAAAGCGGCGCGCGCCAATCGAGAAACGGTAGCGTGAGTTGGTGTTGCCGATTTCCAGAATTGGCCCCGCCACCGACTCGCCCTGTGCTACCAACAGCATCAACGCACCATTGCGTTCGACTACTGAAAGCAATGTCACCGGGCCATGCTTCACCGACATCTCGACGCTCAAACCCCGTCCGACTTTGCCGTGATACACGTCCAATGGCCTGACCCGCGTGCGACCTTCGGCGATAGCGATGTGACCCGGTCCATCGTGACCCATCAGCACCACATCGTCGGCGAAGTCCATCGCGTAATATTCGGTGAACGAGCCGCCCGCGCCAAAGGCGTCCATGATTTTCATCGCCTGCGCGTTTTTCACTTCCATTTCGCCCGCGCATGGCACGCCGTGCCCCGTCAACAGCGAGTTGCCCAAAATGATCGATGAGATGGTGTCCTCATTCGCTCCGCCGATGGTGCCCATGTAATAGTACGCCAGCGAGCCAAGGTCGTGAGCCTTCACCATCGCATCCAGTGCAACCGAAGTGCGCGCGGCTCGCTCCAACTCGGCCTGTGTGCAATCGCTCTGCACATCGAACTCGTCGTGGAAGAGCGCGACTCGCTCTGTCACCTGTTCGGGTGTCACATCGTCGCGCAGTGACGCCAACTCATCGACTTCCAGAATCTCGACGTGTCCGCCGAAATGAGCGTTTTGCAGCGTCAGGTCGGAGTAGATGTCGAGCATCCCGTTGTAATAGTGCCCCATGACGCCCAGGCGGTTGTGTTCCATCGTGTGCGCGACTCGCGCGGCTTCGATCCATTCGTCTACTTCGTTCCAACACTGCGGATCGTCGTGCAGCATTCCGGTGATCTGGTGAAAGGGAATACGGCAACGATTGAAGACGTTGGCGATTTCGGGCACAGGACAAGCCGCGCAGTACGCCAGCCATTCGCCCGTCATCGCGGTGCGGTTGCCCAGAGCGTTGAAGCGCGCATAGTCGATGGCGCCTTCGGGCTGCAAATTGAGGATGATGACGGGCACTTTGGCGCGTCGCACCACGGGCAGTACCGTCGAAGACAGCGCATAGGTGGTGACGTGCAGGAAGATTAAATCAACATCTTCGCGCCGGAAGGCGTGTCCGGCTTCGAGCGCCTTTTCGGGCGTGTCGATGAGGCCCAGATTAACGACCTCGACGCCCTCACGCCCCAGTTTTTGCGCGACTTCGCCGACATAGCCGCTCAGTCGTTCGTGCAGTCCCTCGAACTGCGCCCAGTAAGCTTCAAGCCCGATACCGAAAAGGCCGATTCGCACCGCTGATTTTTGCATGGAATGGAGGGCCGAGTTTGACGCATTCGGGGCTACCAAAGGCAACCACGCCAAAAGACCCTCGATAATTTCACGAATCATCTATTTTTCAGGCATTTTTCTGCTGCGCGATTAATTAATTAAAGGCAGACTGTCACCTTCACCATTGTAGTACCGATTTTTGCGTCTTGGGCTTGAAATGTACTCGAATTTATCGTTTAATCAAGACGCTCCTATTTAATTTTTCACACCTCTATGGCTTCTCGGACCCTTGTTCCTCCGGTTCCCTCTACATCTGTCACATCGGCTCCCCCAAAACGGGGCGGCGTCACCTTTCGCTCCGTTTTCATGTCGCTTTTTCTGGCGGCCATGTTCGGCTATTGCATACCCATCGTGGACTTCAAAATGTCCAACACCTTCATGGGTTCGATGCATATGCCCGCCGGAGCTATCGCGGTTTTGCTGGCGTTGCTTCTCATCGTCAACCCATTGCTGCGCCTGTTATCGACGCGGCTGACATTCACACGTAGCGAAACGCTCACGGTCTACATCTCGTGTTTGTTTTCGACTCTTGTTCCGGGGCGCGGCGCCGAAAACTTCTTCGTGCCCAACATCCTGTCGTCGTTTTATTACGCGACGCGCGAAAACAAGTGGCTCGACTTCCTCACGCCCTACCTTAAGCCGTGGATGGTTCCCTCTATGCATAGCGGCAAATTCGACCCCACTGTGGCGGGCGGATGGTATGAGGGCACGGGCGGGCGCATTCCCTGGGGGGCATGGACTACGCCGCTCATCGCCTGGACGGCGCTCATCTTCGCTATCCACATCATGCACGCCTGTCTGGGCGTCATGCTCCGCAAGCAATGGGCCGAGCGCGAAGCTCTCGCTTTTCCGTTGCTACGTTTGCCACTCGAACTCTCCGAAGAAAGCAAAGACGGCAAAGTCGCCTTTTTCAAAAATCCGCTCGTGTGGGTTGGCTTTGGACTCGCGGTTTTCGTCGAGATGGCGAATGGACTCAACTTGTACTTCCCCGATGTTCCCAAAGTGCCCCTCTTCCTGCCGATGGGCCAGTATTTGACCGAGGCGCCTTGGAACCAGATGGGCAATGTGCAGGTGCAAATCTTCCCGGCCATCGTTGGTATCTCGTTCCTGCTCACCAGCGAAGTCGGCTTCTCGCTGTGGTTCTTGCATCTGTTCTCCAAAACCCAGTACGTCGCCGCCTATATGCTCGGCTATCCCGCCGCCTCGCTCGAATCGCCGTTCTGGCTACGCGGTTGGGCCAAAGGTTTCGTCGGTTATCAGCAGGTTGGCGCCATCCTCGCCTATGTCGGATTATTGGTGTGGACGGGACGCGAACACTGGAAACACATCGCGCGCCGCGCCGTTGGCCTTGCCAAAGCGACCGATGACGAGCGCAGCGAAGCCCTGCCTTATCCTGTCGCCTTCTGGGGCTTCTTTGGCGCGCTCACCTTCATTCTGGGCTGGACTATCGCTTCGGGTGTGCGCTGGGAAATTGCGCTTCTGTTGTGGGCCTTCTATCTGGCAGTTTCGCTGGCCCTCACCCGTCTGGTCGCCGAAGCGGGCTTGCTCTTCGTGCAAACCGGATGGATGCCACTCGGTCCTCTCGCCTTCCTTGTGGGCGCTGGGCCGGGGCAACTCATTGATGCCGCGACGGCGGCTCCCGCTGCGATGATTTCGTCCAGCATCATGCTCGATCAGCGCGGCTTTACGCTGCCCTCGTTCTTGCAGGGCTTCAAGTTGGCGCACGATCAAAACATCGCGCCCCGCCCGCTGTTAGCTCTCATCTTCAGCTGTGTTATCGTCTCGTTTGCCATCGGGTTATTCTCGATTATCCAGATGGGCTACAACGTTGGCGGTTTGCAAATGGCGTCGTGGTGGGCTACTGCTGCCAGTTCCCAGCCCGCCGTCCACGCTGTTGGTTTTGCGCGGGGCCTCAACACCAGCATGGCCGCTAACTGGTTCTTTGTTGGTGTCGGAGCCATCGTTACCATTGGAATGATGAACGCGCGCGCCCGCTTCGCGTGGTTCCCACTCCACCCACTTGGCCTCATCATGTGCGTGCCCTTCGCTATGCACGCCATGTGGTTGTCCATCTTTATCGGTTGGGCTTCCAAGTGTCTCATCACCCGCTTCGGCGGCTCCGAGTCCTACCGTAAAGTGACGCCGTTCTTCCTCGGTTTGGCGCTCGGCGACATCGTCATGGTCATCTTCTGGATTCTCGTCGATGGCCAGCAAGGCCGCACCGGACACGCTTTGCTCCCGTTCTAAATCTCTGGTGAAGCCACCACAAAACGGCGAGACGAACATAGTTCGTCTCGCCGTTTTGCTATGTAGTGGAGTCTCCCACGCCCCTGATGCCAATTCCGAACTATAAATGAAATATCAAATGCCCTGACTTTTCGTGTCAGGGAAAACCCCCCACCTCAAATTTTTGGTCACGAAAGCGCTATTACCCTAGCATCAATGACCATCATGAAAACTCTCCAAGTCCTCATTGCCGATGATCACTCTATCGTTCGTGAGGGGCTGAAACTGCTTCTCGAAGCCCAGCCCGATCTGACCGTCGTGGGCGAAGCATCACGTGGCGAGGAAGCGTGCCGAATGGCCGAAGAACTGAGGCCCGATGTCATCGTTATGGACGTTTCGATGCCCGGACTAGGCGGCGCAGGGGCCACAAAACGCCTGCAAGAGAACTGTCCCGAAGTAAAGGTTTTGGCTCTGTCGGCCTACGAAGACGAGGTCTATGTTCGCCAACTGTTGGCGGCGGGCGCTTCGGGTTACGTACTCAAGCGCACGGCAGCTGGCGAAATCGCGCGCGCCATTCGTGTTGTCGCCGATGGTGGTTTGTATCTCGACCCATTCGTCGCCAGCAAGGTCGCCAACTCGCCCATCAAAGGTCGCCCCGGTGCGCGCGGCAGTGATGCCCTTTCCGAGCGCGAGCGCGAAGTGCTGCGCTTCACGGCGCGCGGTTTCACCAACAAAGAGATCGCGAACTTGCTCGGCGTTAGCATCAAAACCGTCGAAACCTACAAGGCAAGACTGAGCCGCAAACTCGATTTGCATTCGCGTGCCGATACCGTGCGCTACGCTCTGGCGCAGGGTTGGTTACAGAATGAATCAGTCAATAGTTAATAGTTTGTTGCGAAAATGTGGGTGATTCCCACACTCAAATCTTCTACTGTGAGGGAGCTTTATGCTCTATATTTAAATCGTGACAAGTCGATCACCACAACTCTCTCTTTCTCCATTTTCTAGTCCATTCGCTGTTGCCGACTACACCAGCGCGCTTTCGTTGTGCTGCGCCTACGCGCGCGATGCCGCCGCCGAGGGCCGCTTTCTGGCGGCGCACGGTTTGTATCAAAGCGCTGTCACCTATCTTGAGCGCGCCCAACAAATGGCGCAACGCAGCGAAGAATGCTCTTTCCACGACTGGTCTTTTCTCGATGATGCCAGTGACGCACTCGTCGCCGCTCGCGCCGAACTCGACGAGTGCGCGAAGTGCATTTATCCCGAAGGCCGCGCTAAATTCGCCTCTTCCGAAACCGAAGATAACCTCCAATGAACTCCATCCGCCTCTACGATGTCTCCGAAAAAGATTGGGATGAGGCGGCACGGGCCACGCTACGCGATTTTCTTCGCGCGATAGCGAACACGCCCCTGAAAATCAAAATCCTCCACTTTTTCCTGCACGACCCTTATCTCTGCCTCTCTTCGGAAAATTTGGCCCTGCGTATCAATGAGGATGCCGTCGATGTCCAGCGTCGGTCGCGCGAATTAAGCAACGATTGTGCGTTCCACTACTGCGAGTCGTTTGGCTACGCCGATCTGTGCTGCCTGTCGTTCAATCGCCATACCCCGGCTATTCAGCACTGCCTGTGTCTTTTGAGGTTGGCGCTACGCATCGAACCCGAATTCGTTTGGGCGCAAGTCGATCCACGCGACTTGCGCCCTCAAAACGATATTTCCTTCGCTTAGGTTTAGTTCGCCGCGCCTGTTGTGCGACGGATGTATTGCACTTCTTCGGGAATATAGGCCGAGCCATCCATACGCAAGATGTCATGGAACCACACCGGAGGCTCCGATGTGTAGTTTTTCGTCCACGAGTCCCACGGATAAATCGTCTGTGACTTGCCCGACACAAAGCCCCAGTTATAGGCGCCGACGTTTTCGGCTTTCGTCAAGCCCAAATTCGGATTGAAAACGCTCTTGTTGGGGCGCGCCATATATTCGGTGCAAATCACCGGACGGTTATAGCGGCGCAAGCTGTCGATGCACCTTTTCAGTGAGCCATCATCACCGTAATTGTGGAACGAAATCACGTCCGAGTTTTCGAGCTGGATACGGTCGGTCGCGCTCAGTTTGGCGTCCTCGCTCCAGTTGCCTTTCCATACTCCCGATGTCAGCGGTTGCGTCGGATTGCTGTCGCGTGCCCACGCGAACACCTGCGGCAATAGCGCGTTCACGAGGTCAACTTTGTTCTTTGGCTCCAAATTCGGGCGTGCCACCGCACCGCCATCGAAGTTGTCTGGCTCGTTCCAAACATCCCAACCCGCGATGCGGTTGTCGTTGGCGAACCGTTTCACGACATTGGTGACATAGGTGCGAAGGCGCGGATATTCGCCCGGTGCCTGAAGTGCTGCTACGCCGGGGCTTTGTACCCAGCCCGAATTGTGCGTGTAGGGGCGAGGCGCCATCTGCGCGCCCAGGTAGGGCAGGGGATACCAGCACGAATCGAAGAACACGAACAGCGGACGGATTTTGTGCTTTTCGGCGATGGTCAAAAAGCGGTCAACGCGCTTCAGAAAGCCTGCGGGGTCTTGCTGATACGAAAGGTCGTGTAAAAACACGCGCATCGAGTTGAAGCCGAGCGACTGAGCATAGCCCAGCTCGCGGTCGATGGTGGGTTCATCGAAGCTTTCCGACGCCCACATCTCGATCTGGTTGATGGCACTGGAAGGCAAAAAGTTCGAGCCGCGCAACCACTGGTTGCCATTAGCCTTATGCCACGACTCGGCCTGAGCGGGCGTCCACATCGGACGCGCCTGAGCCGTGCCAGTTGAAATAGCCGGAGCAACAGCAAACGAGAATAAGGCGAGCGCGGCCAGACCCAAACGCGGCGCAAAGCGATGACGAGCGAGTGATTCCATGAAATATGATGTGAAAAACGAGAACTAGCTTATCTTCTGATTCTCTTTCTGTCTCCAAAGTTGTATTACCCCAAGCAAGATGAGGAAAGAAACAGCAAAACAAAGACTGTTAGTGGATGAACCAGTTAAAGTGCTTTATATTCCGTTTCGTGAGCTGACCCCCACCACGTCCAATGAAATGGCGGCTGGTGACGCGACTGTTGGGTCTACCCACGTCGCTGGATCGTCTCAATTATGGCCCGAGATAGACCCACCTATGCAAAGTCGCACAGAATTACGAATAGACGACCCTACCCCCCCCTCGGCACATCATAAAGGGCGTTTCCTCCGTCAGTAGAGCAGGTCTTGCGCGATTCAGGCTGGTTCCCAAGGCGCGTTGCCGTTCGCGGTGGCTCGAACCATTTTTGTGCAACTTGCGCAGACTGGCTTCTTGCACGGTCATATAATGTCACAAAATTTATAGCTCACATTTTGATGATTTACTTCTACATCGGTGCGTAGTTTGTGAGGGAGGAAATGCGTTACCCTCTTTTGATGCGATTTCTCTTCCTTACCTTCCTGTTGCTTTGCGCTTCGCTTCACGCCGATGAAAGCCCCGACACCATAGCGCCGATTCGTGAACGCGCTATGGAACACCAAAAAGCGGGGCGGTTTGCTGCTGCGGTTGACGACTTTATCAAGTGCATCGAAGAGGGCAGCAAAACCAATCGTACAGGCCGACGGGCCGAGTATTTTGCGCGTATCGCCTACAACCAAACCCGCATGGGCAATTTTAAAGACGCGCGCGAAAATATGGAAAAAGCGCCCCGTCAAAACGGCTGGAAAGACGAAGACCCTTTTCTGATGGAAATGCGCGCGATTGTGTTTCTGGCCACCGACCAGATCGAGCCTGCCTTGCAAATCGCGCAAAAATTCAAGGCGGTTAACCCGAAAAAAGCGGAGTATTTCGAGATGGTCGCGCAATTTTTTGGGGGCGACGAGAAATGTCTTGCAACGCCTCTGGGGCGCTTCCTTTTCGACCCCGAACAACTGCTGTATAACGGCGCCGTCGCGCGCAATCCGAAAGACCTGATCGCGCGCCGTCGCCGCGCCGCTTATTTTCTGGAGCGCGCCAACCAGCAACGCTTCCCCAACTCCTACCCGGCGAAAATTCCCGTTGATCGTGGTGGTTGGGCGCATCTTTTCGACCCCGCAACCGCCGCTGGCCTTCCCTACAGCTTTTACGCGAGCGCCTTTTACGATCTGTCACGCGCCCTTGAAATGTGTTCTAGCCAGGACGAGCCGTTTTTGCGTGTTCGCCGTGCTGGTGCCGCCTACGGCTGGAACGCGGTCGCGCCCAAAAATTCTCTGTTCATCTCGGCTGCCACCATTGCAGGCGACCTCAAACGCGCCCAGAAACAGGGCGCGCTCGATGTTAGAACTCAGCGCGCCCTCGGCGATTTCTTCAGCGAGACGCTACCCCCAGTTGACCAGCCCAATTATCGTCCGCGCCTGCGCTCCGGGATTCAATCTTATTCGCGCGCGCTTTATTTCACTCGCGACGAATCCTCGCTACGCGACCCCGACTGGCTCGAAACCCCCGAAACCGATTCGCTCCAGAAAGTCCGCGCGGCCCGCTCGACCCTGATTGGTTTTCATCTCAGTGGCAAGCCCGTCGCTTTGCCCGATCTTCCGCCCCTGACCGAACTCGCCTGGAAAGATTACGGTAACACCCTGGTCGCCAGAGAAGAACTAGGCAGCGCGCTGGAGGCTTACAAGAAAGCCCTCGAATTCGACCCAGAATTCGTGCCCGCGCTGAATAACATCGGCACGGTTTATTCACGCCTGGGCGCATTCGACATCGCACTCGAATGGTTCGACAAAGCCGTTAAAGCCGACCCTAAATTCGCTATTGGTTGGACAAACCGCGCTGGCGTTTTGGATGAGTTGGGAGATGTGGAAAAATCCCTCGCCAGTTACGACACGGCGCTTGGCATCGAACCGCAAAACGCCCAGACCTGGGTTTCGCGCGGCATCCTCGCCATGAATAGTAAATCGTGGGCGAGCGGCCAAAACGCTTTTGCTCAGGCCGCCAGACTCGCCCCGCAAAACTCGCGCTACGCCGCGCTGTCCGCGTTTGCAAAATTTGCCAACGAAAACGCCGAACTCCCGAAAATCGACCTTTCAATTGAAGACAAAACCTGGTTGAGCAATTTCTTCGGTTCTGATAGTCTCGCCGAGAGCTACGCCAGCAAGGGTGCCGCCGACAAAGTATTCGCGGCGCGCGAGTGGATCAAGTGAGGAAAGAACAAGCCCTCCGTATCTCATCGAAATGAACCAATGACCAAAAAGACTCCCCCGAAGTTATTGAAATGACCACTCCAACACAGTATGTTCCCCTGATTCCCCTTGGGAATCTCGGTTTTCACAAACAATTATCCCAACGCTATACAGACGTCTAAGTGGTACCCACTGGAAACGGAATTTAAAATACGTTACTTGCCGGATGAACCAGTTAGGCCTACATTGGAGCGACGTGGTCTGCGAACGCCAGAGAAGTGTTCGGAGGGGCAAAAAAGAGAGGTTATATATGAGAAAGACCTTCCTCGCATATGTCTGGCAATTCTGTATCTCCACTCAAATTAAAGTCAACGTACACTGCGAGTCGTTTGCACACATTGCCGTGAAACAACCCCTGATTCTCATATTCTCCTGCATCGCCATCAGCCTTCCCGCTCTGGCACAAAACAAAGTCTCGGTTCACGTCCTCGATTCCAATCAGAAACCCCTCCCCAATGCCAGCATCGCGTTACGTGTCTGGGGCGAAAAGAAATGGCGCCAGGAAACTCTGCACGCTGATGCCACTGGCAGCGCGACCTTCTCGCTCGAAAAGCCCATCGACCCTAAACGTCCAGCAGGAAATCTTGTGGTTTACGCCAAGGGCTTTGCGCTCGACGGCAGTCCCATCAATAGCAACTCGCTCGATTTCAAATTACAACCCGGCGCTACGTGGCGTGGTCAGGTGGTCGATAAGAAGGGGCAACCCATCGCAGGTGCCAAAGTCAGTGCCTCTCTCTTCCGTAAAAAAGCTGCTGCGCGTGACGAATATCTGTCGTTGGATGGCGAAGAAATTCAACAAACCTATACCGCCACTTCCTCTGCCGATGGCACTTTCCAATTGGCCGATGTACCCGTTGGCGGAACTGTGAGTTATCAGGTTGTCAAATCGGGTTTCGCTACAGAGTCTGGTAAGGAACCTGCCTCCGTTGCTGAAACCGCGAGCATCGCTCTTGGCCCCGAAGCGAAAATTCATGGCAAGCTACTCGGCACCGATGGCAAGCCCATGAAGAAGACGCTGATGTATGCCAGGACAATGGAAATTGGTGAAGGCTACGGTAATGCTACCACTGGCGACGATGGCACATACACCATCGAAGGGCTTTCTCCCGGCGATTACAGGGTAGGAGTCATGGAAAGCGACTTCAATCCATACATTATTACCCCCTTGCAGCACATTATGGCCGAGGTAGAAAAAACTACCGAAGTCCCCGATTTGCGCGCCGTCGAAGGCATAATGGTATCGGGTTTCGTGCGCGAGAAAAACACGGGTAAACCAGTGATAGGAGCCTCAATCACTGCCAACAAAGTTGGTGTTCGTGAAGACTACACCTCTAGCAATGCCACTGGTGAGGATGGCCGCTTTTCGGTGCGTGTCCTCCCCGGCAACGTTCGCTTTTACACCAATGGTGTGCCTGAGGGGTATATCGGTCACTCCGAGCAAATTCTGCAAGTCGGCGATAAAGCTCCCGCCGCGTTGACATTCGAGCTTCAAAAGGCGCCCATCCTCACAGGCACCATCGTCGATGAAAATAATCGTCCTGTCAAAGCCCAGCTCGAATTGTGGGGCGGGGGCTTCGATGACAGGATAATCGCCTCCGATGCACAGGGGCGTTGGAGTTGGCAAGCGAACTCCAACGCCGACCTTCAAGTGAGTGGTGGCGAAGATGACAGCGGCTACTTCAAGATATTGAACAATAAGGCGTATCCCATTCAGTCGGATACTCCCATTGTCTTCAAAGTCAAAAAGCAGCCTTGGCGTTCTCTCGAAGGGCGTATCGTTACTCGCGGTAACAAACCCTTGGCCGGAGTTGAAGTGACTGCTTCTTATTTCGTGAAGGCGGGCGACGATGGGGCTATTAATCAGGCCACGCGCAAAGCCACGACTGATGCCAATGGTCACTACGTTTTCACGCGCATCCGAGCCGCCGAGGATTTGAGTGGCAATATCGAGAGCATAAAGATCAATGCATCTCCCAAAGGCATGGTCTTCGTTAGTGGTGGCACCCTCACCCAGAAAGACGGCAACTGGGCCGCAGACGACTTAGTTCTCGCTTCCCTCAACCGCCGCATCGAAGGCCAAACCGAAGCCGACGCGCGAGTTGTGGCGGCGGGCAAAGAAACACGCGCCGACGATAAAGGCCACTTCGTACTCGAAGGTCTGCCCGAAGGCGAATTTCTGGTTTCCTCTGCCAAAGACGGCAAATTCGGCAATGCTATCGCCGCCGATACCGCTGCACCCATTCGTCTCGAACTCAAACCCATAAAAGCGCAAGATGTGGATGTCGAGGCTGGACTGTCTACGTGGCGCGATGTCGCCCGCGATGGTGTCGAGGCAAAGTTCTACGCCCTCGACTGGCTTAACTGGCAATTGGCTGCCCCCAAAGGCGACACCTTCGAGTCGCTTAAGCGCGCCGATGATGGCCCCACCACCATCATGAACGACCGCATCTTGTCGAGTCGCATCGCCAAGTTCGCCCCTCAACTGCCCAAAGAAAACCGCGTCGCGCGTCTCGAAGAACTCATCAAAGGCATCAACTCTCCCGAAATCCGCCTCAGTGCATGGCTGGGAGCGGCAAAGAAAATTGACGACCCTGAAGTTGGCAAACGCGCCCTTAAAGAAGCTGACACCGTCCTCCAATCGACTCCCCCCGAATTTGGATGGCGCGAGAACAATCTGTACAACATCGCCGTAGTCACCGAGAAGGTACAAGGAACAGATAAAGGCATCGAAGCGCTCAATCGGGCCATGAAGGTGACTTTGGCGCGCCATCCCGAAAAACCAGCCCGTGAAAACGGTCGCCAGAGCGAAATCACCCGCGACCAGATGCTGCGCTTTCAGGCCGAAGTTGTAGCCGAGGGTAGCAAAACAATGCTGCGCCAACTCCTCGATACCATCGACCCCGAAAGCGGCGAGAACGTGCAAGCCTACAGCGCTGCCATTCCTGTAGTCGCGCAAACACACGGCATTGAAGAGGCACTGCTGCTGCTGGAAGAACTCGTCAAATTGCCTAAGCCCGAAACCAGAGAAGGCCAGCGTAGCCTCAACGGCGACCCACAGTGGGCATTCAATCAAGCCGCCCGACGCCTTATCCCGCTTCTGGGCAAGAAATCGCCGCAACAAGCCGTCGAACTCGCGAACCGCATCACCGACCAGAGCCGCGCCGCTGCCTGGTCTGCCGCCGCCCAGTTCCAAACGCCCGAAGCCGCCGCCAAATTATGGCGTGATGCTGTCCAAAACGCCGAAGTGCCCGACGCTCCGCGCTTCGCGGCTCAGGCATGGGAACGCGACCACAAACTGGGAGCCGAGATGTTCGCGTTGGCCCGTCAAAAGGCGCAAACCGCATCCGAAGCCCGCTTCGTTAGCAGTAATCCCTGGCCTTCGTACGCCTTTTACTTCGCCCGTGTTGATCCTGCCGCTGCTCGCCTCGAACTCGAACGGACGTGGGGCGAGCAACTGCTCAAAACCGGCAGTGATGGCGCCAGCCTCACGAAAATCGCTATGGCCATGAGTGCTGTCGATGGCAAGCGCGCCCTCGAAATGGCCAACGCCATTCCCAAAGGTAGCGACAACTTCTGGCCGCTTCATACCCGCGTCAAAATCGCTCAGTACCTGATGGCCTCGCCCGAACTGCGCCGCGATTTCCCCTTCGCCCGCTGGGGCGCCACCGATACATGGCAACCCGGCGACGAAGATTGGTAATTAAGTACGCGGTTCAGGAAGCCAGAAACTGCTTCAAACCAAGCGTGAATAACTCGCCCTGATCGACAAATGCGGCGTGTCCTGCAAACGGGATATTAAAAAGCGCCGCGTCCTTCTGCCACTTCGAGAGTTCGACCATCTCCTTCAAGCCGAACAGATGGTCTTTGTCGCCCCGAATGAGCATCAACGGGCAATCTATGCGTTCGATATTCTCGTTCGGATACCCCGTCTCGGTGCTATCGAGCCACATCGGTATCAATTCTTTGATGAATTTGTTGAAGTCGGGGGCCGGGTTCAACCGCTGGTAGGCCGCGTAATATTCCGGTTGCCGCTCCTTCATTATGTCGCCAGTCAATTTCTGAAAGAACTCGTGATACCCGTCGTTGTTCTTCGAGTGCCAGCGTGCGCCAACCGTAATCAGCTTCGAAATGGCCAGCGAACTGAACACCCCCAGACGGTAAGCCACAATGCCACCATCGCTAAACCCGATTATGCTCAGGGTATCAATGCCCAGATGCTCTAAAACCGCCTCGACATCGCTTTGAAGCCGCGCATAGGTGTATTCACCCGAATCCGTGGTCGAGCGCCCATGACCCCGACTATCTATTCCGATAATCTTGAAGTCATCGGCTAGAGCGGGCAATATCGGGTTAATATCGGCGATATGCCCGAAGCCCCCATGTAAATAGAGCAGGGCGGGCTTATCTTCATTCCCAATGACTTCGTAATAAAGCCGCGCCCCATCATGCTCAAAAATCTCCCCGCGCGAGTGGTCGAAAGTTTGTGCCATCATGCCTCACAATGGCGCAAATGTTCGACCACTCTTTTATATCTGCTCGGCCATTTCTGTTGCTAGAATCCCCGTGGGGGCAATCCCGCATCACCTTCTCATGGATGCGTCGTATTCAAAATATTGAATACTTTGTCGAACTGGCCGCTCCGCTCCGCAAAGCGCAGGAATTTGACGCGCTCGACCAAAATTTCTTCCGCGTCAGGGGTGTTCTTTAACAAATCCATGCTCTCCGCGATGAACTCATCCAGCGGCATCGACTGTGGATTCGCCGAATGACCGGGCATCAATTCCGTCGCCACGGCGGGTGGCGCCCATTCGATGACCTGTACAGTCGTGTCCTTCAGCTGAAAACGCAGCGACTGTGAGTACGAATGCATGGCTGCTTTGGTGGCGTTATAAGTGGCTGTCGCCGCTAACGGAACAGAAGCTAACCCCGATGTTACATTGATAATCGTCGCCGCCTCTTTGCTTTGCAGGTGCGGCAAAAAGGCCGCAATCAAGCGGATTGGAGCCAACAGGTTCGTCGAAATCGTCGCCTCCATGTCCGCAAGGTCTTCCGGTTGCGCCAACAAGTTCTCGGCTTTCATGATACCCGCGTTGTTGATAAGCACATTAACCGCCGGATAGTCGCTGATAACTTGCTGCGCAAAGGCGCGGATGCCCTCGCCAGCGGAGACATCGAACTTCACTGCGTTCATACCCGGATTCGCGGCCACGGTTTCGTCCAACGATTTCTGGTTGCGCCCCGCGATAATGACCTGATTGCCCGCTTTGTGTAGCGCCTCGGCCATTGCGCGCCCGATACCCGAATTGCCGCCCGTAATCAAAATGGTGTTGCCTGTGATTTGCATGATATTTGTCGAACCTCGAAGGTCACTTACAAATCTACGACTCTCACACTCCCAAAGTAAGAAGGCACTCGAAAGATTCATACTTACCAAAAAGAGAGTGTCAAATGCCCAAATTCCTACCGCCCGATAAAGAGTTGATGGCGCAAACCAGAGCCAAATTAGCTGCCGCCCCGCCACCCCCCGACGATCAACTCGACCCACACATCGAAGTCCTCGTCAACGACATTATTGGTCGTGTCGCCGACCGATGGACGATGATAATTCTTGAAGTTCTGGCCGAAAACGGCGAAATCCGTTTCTCTCAACTGGGCCGCGAAGTCAAAGGCATCAGTCAGAAGATGCTCACCCAAACCCTACGCCAAATGGAGCGCGATGGCTTGCTAATTCGCACTGTCCACCCTGTAATTCCACCCAGGGTCGAATACAAACTCACCGACCTCGGCCTCAGCCTCGGCGCCGCCTTCTGCGGCGTATGGATGTGGGCCGAAGATAATCACGAAACCATCCTTCGTGCCCGCCAAAAATTCGACGCCGCTCTAAATAAAGACTAGGGAAAAAGAGAAAAATTGAGAACTCTTTGACATAGTTCAGGGGTTTTCCTACTTGCGTATTTTTCAAGGCATAGCGATTGCCATGGCTATAGCAGCAATTAAATTGACGAGGGGAGCGAGAGAATTACCGTTCCCCTGTCGACTTAATCCAGGTCAAACACATGAAAACATTAACTCTTCGCCGTCTCTTAACTGGCATCGCCGTATTGGGAGCTTGCAACACCGTCGCTATTTTGGCTCTGGACACCGTTCAGGCCAAGCCCATGAAAAGTGGAATGGCTACCACTTCAATGGATGGCTCCATGAGTGGCATGTCGGGTAAAACCAAGATGGTGGGAGGGGCCGCAATGTACCCCTCGAAGAACATCATCCAAAATGCGGTCAACTCCAAAGACCACACCACGCTCGTAGACGCCGTGAAAGCAGCCGGACTCGTGGGCACCTTGTCTGGCCCCGGCCCATTCACTGTGTTTGCCCCCACCAACGCCGCCTTCAAAAAGCTTCCCGCTGGTACCGTTCCCACATTGCTTAAGCCCGCAAACAAAAAGACCTTGGTAACGGTTCTCACTTACCACGTGGTCGCAGGTAAATACAGCGCTAGTGCCATCTCCGACCTCATCACAAAAGGCAAGGGCAAAGCCACGCTCAAAACTGTGCAAGGCAAGTCACTCACCTTCATGAAAAAGGGCAGTAAGGTCGTCATCAAGGATGCCAAAGGCGGCACTTCAAACATCACCATCGCCGATGTCAACCAATCCAATGGCGTGATCCACGTTGTCGATACCGTTTTGATGCCCTGAGCATCTCACCCACAAACAACAACGGCCCGATGCGTATCCACGCATCGGGCCGTCCCCATTTCTAATCCAACTGGTAGGCCGTTATTCTTCCGCCTTCTGTTCACTGGTCAGTACGCCAATCAGCTTCCGCGCCCCATCGCGTAGCGCCTCAGCTTCCGTCATAGGCAGCAATGGCCCACTCGCCAATGTATTGGCTACCTGATGCGCCGAGGCCCGCAACGAGTCGCCTTGTTCGGTGAGTTCCACCAACACGCGCCGCTCGTCGCTGGCGTCGCGTTGTCGCTTCACTAATCCTGCGCTCTCCATCCGCTTCAAAAGCGGTGTCAGCGTGCCGCTATCCAAATAAAGCTGTTGCCCCAGCGAGCCAACGCTCTGTGGTGATTTTTCCCACAGCACCAGCATCACCAGATATTGAGGGAAAGTCAGCCCAAGTTCTGCCAATAGCGGACGGTATAGCCCGGTCAGCAAATTCGAGGCGGCATATAGCGCGAAACAAACCTGCTTATCGAGGCGCAATGCGTCGTCGGTATCATTGGTCAGAAGTTGGGTTTGTTCACTCATGAGCGTCCAGTGACCGTGAATTGCACGTCGATATTGCCCTTAACCGCGTTCGAATAGGGGCAGATGGTGTGTGCAGCTTTCACGATCTCTTCCGCAGTTTCTTGGTCATACCCCGAAATCGCAACATCAAGTGCAACGGACAGCATGAAACCGCCGCTACCATTCGGCGCCAAACCGACCTCCGCCACGACCTCAACGTCGTCATCCTTCACCTTCGTTGCCTTGCCGCGAGTCACATGAATCACCGCATTGGCGAAACAGGCCGCGTAACCTGCCGCGAAAAGCTGTTCGGGGTTAGTCGCGCCGCCCTTGCCGCCCAGTGAAGTTGGCATCGCCAACTGAATATCAAGAAGTCCATCTTCGCTACGAACGGTTCCATTGCGCCCGCCAACCGCTGTTACTTTGGTGCTGTAAAGAGTGCTCATATTATTGTCCTGCTGCGCATCATCCGTTGTTCTATTTTATATTGCGCGCAATTTAATTTGAAGCAATTGAATTGCCCAATTCTGAGCAAAACGCAATTTTGAGAGCAATCTCATACATACAAATCCAGCCACCACACCGAAATCGTCTCCCATGTAGACAGGCCCAACCGTTTCGGTTGAAATAGTCACGGCCTGAGCGACCTACTCCGATGAAAACACCCACTCGCATTTCCAGCGCGTTCTTACTCTGCCTGCTTCCTTTGGCTGCTTCCGGCGCCTTCGCCCAACTCCAAAACCCGCCTGTCAACAGGGATGCCCTTCGCCATCGGGAAGATGACCCTCACGCACATCTTTTTGAAAATGCTAACAGGCGATTGCTTCCCTCATTACCGCTCCGAGAACCGGGCAAAGCATTGGGGAATGTAGTTCTCGATTACGAAGAAGCCCTTTCCCCCAGCGCCGAGGTTTTGGGGGGCTACATCACTCTCCGTCTCAAAGATGTCTCGTTTTTATCCGCGTTGAGTGCCATCATGGAAGCTGCCCCCAAAACCTGCCGAATCGAGTGCCGACAGGTTCGTCCTATGCGGGTATCGCTGGGCGTAAATGGGCGCCCCATTGTAGGGCTACTCGATGCTCTCGCCAAACTCGGTGGCGCCCGCCTCTATGTGCTGCCCACCAAACTCATTATTGCCCCCGAAGCCGCCCTCACCGATGATGAGAAGAAGCAAGCCAAGCCTTACGGCGTCCTTCTCACCTCCGAAACTTTGCCCGCTGCCCCAGCCGCCAATGCCCTGTTGGCTTCTAGCCCTCAAGCCAAAAACATTCTGAACTATCTCAACAGCACTATTTCAACTCGTGTCGATGAGCGGCCCCTCAGTGCATTGGCAGGTGTGTTTAGCCGGGGTGGGGTACTTCCAGGAATGCCCCGTCAATCTCTTATGCAGATGTTTGGCCCAATCCTCGTCGATGATTTAAATTCACATGTCAGCGTGAATTTGCAAGATAACAAATCCGGCGATGTTCGTTCTGCTGCGGCTCGCCTCATGGGGTGCGAACTCTACATGACATCCGAAGGCTTAATCGTCGGTCCGCCAGAGGGTATCGACTCCAACACCTTCCCCCGCATCAAAAAACAACCGATGGTTTCTGTCTTCACACCAGAATCTACCGACTTAACCATCCTCACCTCAACACAGGCCCAATAAGCCTCCGCCGAGTGTGCGGCGTCCCTGGTCGCCCCGCGTTCTCCCGACATAGAACTGCCCAAACCTCCCCCCAATAGGGCCTTATGGCAATAAGCCCATCTAGCACATGGCATCCTTAGCTCCGCCGCCGACTCCCACTAAAATCCCCACTTTCCATAAACTAAGAGAATGAAGAAACGGAACACATCCCCCCAGGCTCCGGTGCTTCGAGGTCGCGACGCCTGGATCGCCCGCCTCAAAGCCGGAGAAACCGTCGCCTTCCGCGAAGGCGGCAACTCCATGACCCCGCGCATCAAATCGCGCCAAAAATGCACTTACTCCCCAGTCAGCTCGATAGACGACATCAAACTCGGCGATGCCGTCTTCTGCCGAGTCGGGGGTTCCTATTTCACCCACCTCATCACCGCCATTCGCGGCGAAGAAGTCCAAATCTCCAATAACCACGGCCACGTCAACGGCTGGACAAAAATCGAAAACGTCTTTGGCCGAGTAATCAAAATCGAAAACTAAGCGAGGTGTTGCCCGCGAAGCGGTTACTAAAAACTAACCACTAACAACTAGAAACTCGAACTCAATTCGCTCCGAACTTTTCATGCACGCGGCGCCAGAACTCGCACTCTAGAGCCACGCGCTTCTCCAGAATTTTGCCGCGCGGCGTTGGCGCGAACCACTGCAAATTCACGAACTCGCGGTCAACCGCCCCGAACCGATATTTGTACTCTTCGGCTCCGCGTAGAAAATCGAACTCGGTGGCGCCTTCTTCGATGGCGTGCTGGAACACGCGCGCGAACAAACAGGTGCCCACGCTCCAGCGCATCATCTCTGGCTCGAAACCGCCGATGAAGAACCAGTAGCGCCCACCCCAGAAGTAGCTCAACAGCACGCACGCCGGGCGACCATCCAACTTCAAGCGCCACAGTCGCAACCAGTCGCGCTTCAAGAAATCGGCACACAGCGCGCGATGGAATTTCTGACGCGACGGCAACACCAGAACTCCGGTCTGCCCACGCGCGCGCCAGCGCTTGCCGTGTAGCTCGAACAACTGCGTCAAAAACTCATCGACCTGGGGCTGCGTTTGCGCCATCTCGACTTCTACCGCGAAATTCTTTGCCAACCGTTTTGGGTAGCGCTTGATCTGTTCGCGCATGTTCTTGCCGAGCGATTTCACGTAGCCATCGAACGTCGGGGGAAACGCTAGAGTAGGGCACACCTCAGCATCCGAAATCGCCCATCCACCGCGCCGCGCCAGTTCAACCAGCGGCGACGAAGCCTCGATCTGGTTCAGCACACAGCCGTCGTAATCGCGCGCAATGCCGCGCATCGTACACCACAACTCCGAGGCATTCTCTTCGCCCACTTCGGCGCCGCCGCAATCGGCGATGCCCTCGCCCCACATCTCCAGCCGACGTGCTTCAATTCCGCGCGCTTGCAGCCAAATTTGGGCATTGTTGGGGGTGGCGATCTCCATAAACGATTTGCCGCCCCCGAAATGGTTGCGGTACATATCGCGGTAGGCGCGCGTTTGAAAAATGGTCACTGATTTTCCGCCTTCAACCGTTCACGCCGAAATTCTTCCCATGTCGCGCCAATTTGCGCGCCTATCAAAACGATCATCGAAGCAAAGTAAAGCCACATCATGGTCAACACGACACCCGCCACGCTGCCATAAGTTGCCTCATAGCGCGTAACATTGCCTAAAAAACGCGCAAAAGCCCACTTTGCTATCTCAAAAGCCACCGCCGAGAACAGCGCCCCGCCCACTACCGCTCGGCGCGGCGGCGCGTGCTGTCTGTTCGGTGCGAAGCGATATAACAGCCAGAACATCACTAAAGTCAGCCCCCATGCCACCAACTTGCCCATAATATCGAACAAAAGCGGCGCCCGATTCAAGAACAGTTGTGGCGCATGTTCGGCCCAACTTTGCAGCACCGATAGCGCGAACGTCGCCGCACTCGAAGCCACGAATAAAAGCCCCGTCCCCATCATCAGCGCTAACATCGTCAATTGATGTCCCAGATATGAGCGCGGCCTATCCGCCGAATAAATTTGGTTTAGCACCGCCGCCAGCGTATCGAAATAGGCCCGCCCGCTCCAAATCAGCGATACCACCGCCACCACAGTCGCCGTTAACGGCGATGGTCCCGCCGATAATTTTTGTACCCCCTCTTGAATGGAAGAGGCCACCCCAATTCCTGTGGAAGCCGGAAAAAATGACCCCACGAAATGCGAGAATGCATTCAACGCCCCTGCATTGTTGGAAGCCACGCGCGCCAACAAAATCACACCCGCCAATGCCAGTGGAAACAGCGACAACAACCCATAAAACGCCAGCGCCGCCGCCAACAACGAGCCATTGCCCGTTTCCCAACGCTCGACAACCCGCCACACGAAGCGAACAGGCGCCCGCAACGCGGGTTTGCGTTCGAGAAACGATTCAACGGGCACAGGCAAGGCAGTCATCGGAAGTAATCTATGTCATACAAGCAAATACCCGCCCCGAATAGACAACTTCGCGGCAGGTATTCAAAAATAATCATATTCGGTTTTAATTGGCGAGCCTTACGAATATATTCGTTACCCAGCCGCGCCCAACTATGTTCATAACACTGCACAGGTGGCCGTAGGCCGAGCAGCGCAAGGCATTAAGGACAACGCGAAGACATACAGTGCGTGGGCGTCCTCTGCGCTGGGCCGGGGGCAGGAGTGCATTGATAAGAGGCCATTGGCGCTCTGTCAGGTCGCTGGCGTAAGTTGGGTTGGTCACGCTCTCAAATTACAAACGGTTTGATAGAGGCGCTACTCACAGACTTTACTCACAGACTTTTCAAACGGACTCTAACAAACAGGCGCCTTCCCCGTTGACTCGCGAATCACCAGAGGCGTCATGATAGGAACCTCTTCTGAGTCCGTTGTCGCTTCCGCTTCGTTCAGCAATGCCAGTAGTTTGTTCACCGAGGCCCGCCCTAATTCCTTGTACGGCACCGAAACCGTTGTGAGGGGAGGGTAGGAATTACTGACGCGGACCATGTCGCCGCACCCAATCACCGATACCTCTTCGGGAATGCGAAGCCCCATGCGATGAAACTTGAGCATGATGAGAAGCGCCAGAGCATCGCTACCCGTGATAAAAGCCGTCACTCCAAGATTACCGACAGCTTCCTCGGCATATTCTTCCGCGATTTTCCCATCCCAGTTCGTCCAACAAATGAACGAGTCGTCGAGTCCGGCTTCCCTGATGGCGCGCCGAAAACCAGCCGCGCGATGGATGCCCGTCCCCAGTTTCTCTTTGCCACCAATAAAGCCAATGCGCTTATGTCCCAGTTCGATCAGGTGCCGCACTGCCTGATAAATGCCCTCTTCGTCGCGTGGGTAAACATGAATGCCCGGAATGCGCTCTTTGCTATTCAGCCACACATGCGGAATGCTGTGCGTCTCAAACTCGCGGCGCAGTTCGTCCAGACAAGGCCCGCGCCCATAGTCGTTCACAATCACGCCGTCGGGCCGTTCTTCCGAACACCGGCCAATCACTTCGCTATCTTTCTCGGTATTGCTCAAGTGAAAGCGCTTCACCGTGTAACCGCGTTGCTCAGCCTCGCTCAAAATCCCCGAAAGAATCAGCAGCGAATATTCGGTATCTGCGGCAGTTGTCAGGAAGCCCAGCGTATACGAGCGCCCCGTTTTCACCGCATGAGCCAGCGCATTGCGCCTATAACCCAGGTCGCGCGCCACTTGCAGCACACGGTCGCGCGTCTCCTCCGAAATGCGCGCCGAGGTATGTCGCCCATTCAAGACGATGGAAACCGTCGGACGCGATACCTGCGCCACCCGCGCAATATCGGACATGTTGATAGCGGTCGATTTTTGATTCAGCGTCGATGACATGCCGTTTTCCATTTCATAAAGAGAGGGCGATGAGACTCACCTGGGAGCAAACGGCAGTTACGTAGCCTCGGCGCGTCTTTTCACCCGCGAATCTCAATGACCCCAACTTAACGTGCGGTACTCTCTGGCGCTATTTGTCGGCGAGGGTGGGGCGCCCGATAAAGTCAGGGCCACTCTCGTTGGCTGCGGTTTTATACCGCCTTGTTGTCTAACAGTCTACGCTCTCTCTCCTTCCCACACGAACTCTCCTCCCTCATAAAAGCCCCAGAAAAAGCGAGCCAGAAATTAATCCAAATGAAATATAAAATTTATGCTTACAGGTGTTAGCAGAGGGTTGAATCTGGGTATATTGTTAAGGAATCTTGATTGAGGGAGCTTTCGCTTCCCCCAGTCGAATTGGTAGGTGCCACAGCGCTATGATTATGATTAGTCACAAAAGAGCCTTTACTCTTATCGAATTGTTGGTCGTTATCGCTATCATCGCGATTTTGGCGGCTATTCTGTTCCCCGTCTTTGCCAGGGCCAGAGAAAACGCGCGCCGCTCGACTTGCCAGAGCAATCTCAAACAGCTCGGCCTCGGCTCCATGCAATATGCTCAGGACTACGACGAGACTTTTCTGCCTTTCTCGCTCACCGATACCGATGGTTACAAGAACTTCGCGAACGCTCGCACCACCACTTTCCAGTGGTCGGCGCTCATGGACCCCTATGTCAAAAGCAATCAAATCTACGATTGCCCCAGCAAATCGGGCAACCCCGCCATCTTCAGCTACACCTACAACGCCCGCATCAGCACCACCTCCGCCAACGCCATGAGCGTCGATAACCCCGCTGTCGTCGCCAGCGTCGGGCCGGGACGTAGGTTAGCTGGTATCGAATCCGCCTCCCTCACACCTCTCTTTACCGATGGCCGAGGCTACGCCGCTGGAGCCACCTACGCGCGCGCCCTTGCTTTCAACTACCTGCTCTCAAGCGGACAAATTTACGGCTGGGCCTACGAATCCGGCCCCAACGCCTACACCCGCTACCAGAATGGTTTCCCGCAGGGCGACAGCCACTTCAATGGCCTTAACGTCGCTTTCGCCGATGGGCACGTCAAGTGGTATCCCTTCCAGTTCCATAACACCATCTACGACCTGGCCCCCTTCAACGACACCAAACCCCGCACCAAACAAATCCCTTGGGCCGGTTTCGACTTCGACGGTGACGGCATCGTAGGCACCACCAACTACGACTAAACCACCTAGGAGTGATGTAGCCCCCGAATGAATTCGGGGGTACTAACTTACCCACCATGCGAAACCTTCTTCTACTTCTCATCCTCGCGCTCTGTTCGGCGCCCTCATATGCGCAAGAGCCTCCAACCCTGTCTGTTGCCGTCGAAACCCTCGCCACTTATTCAGTAACTAAAGCCGAAGCCCCCGCCGATGTGGTGGCTGCCCTCGAAGTCGTCTCCAAAGCGGTCGCCACCCCCGAAACATTGCCGACCGACATTAAGACTCGTCTCAACGCGCTGTTGGCCGAAAAGCAGCCCACTCCCACCCCTAAGAATCAGATCAAGCTCAACGACCCGCTTTCGCTGGCTTTGGTGCGCTACGAGAACCGCTTGCTCGACGCGCTTCCCCCCGAAAAAATCACTGCCTATCGAGGCGCCGCTGTTTTCCCCGGCGCCGTTGCCGATGGTGCAGTCCCTTTCACCAAAACTATCCAATTCAACGCCGCTACACCGGGACGCCATAGCCTCGGCTTGTACGCCGCCCCCGGCGCAAAAATCACCGTCACTGTTCCCGGCGATGTTGCCGCCATCAAAGCCAAATCGCTTTCCGTGCTTATCGGCGCCCACTCCGATGTGCTTTACACCGCCGCAGGAGGCCGTAAAAGCGCTCAGCGACTCCCTAACCTCATTCGCTCCTTTCCCATCGAAGGCAACACCACCATCGCCGCAAATCCCGCTGGCGGTTTGGTCTACATCGTCTCCCCAACAGGAACTATCCCCGGCAAATTGCCCGTCGAACACAACGAAACACCTGTCCTCGACCCCGTCACCGTCCGAATTGAAGGCGCCGTCGCTTCACCGCTCTTCTGGCGAGGCCAAACCACTGCCGCCGATTGGAAAAAGCAAATCGCCACAGCAACCACGCCGTGGGCCGAAGTCGGCAGCGATTGGATAGTCCTTACTATGCCCATCGAAGAGGCGCGCGCCATCGCCGACCCCGAAAAACTAACCGCCGACTGGGATAAAATCGCCGCCAATAATTACGCCCTCATCGGCTACGACCCCAACCACAAACCCATTCGCCCCGAACGCTTCGTCGCCGATGTACAAATCTCGGCGGGAGCCGCTCACGCGGGCTATCCGCTCATCGTTCCTGTCTCATGGGCAAAGCGTTTCTGCGACCCCGAACAACTGCGAACAGGCAATAACTGGGGCCTCTACCACGAACTCGGCCACAACTTCCAGAACCCCAACTGGTCGTTCTCCGGCAACGGCGAAGTCACCTGCAATCTCTTCGTATTCCTTGCCCACCATAACTTCGCCCAACCTATGTGGGACGAAAAGACGCTCACCGAACAACGCGCCAAAATCAAAACCCAACTCGCTAAAGGCGACAACCTGTGGGAAACAGGCGACAACTTCTCGCGCCTCCTCTTCTGGCACGAAATGATTCAAGCCATAGGCTTCGAACCATTCCAGAAAGCCTTCGCCGAAACCCTCCGTAGCACCCCACCAAAAGACGAAACCGAAAAACGCCAACTACTGATGACGCGCCTTTCGCGCGCCTCCCACAAAAACCTCGCCCCCTACTTCGAAAAATGGGGCATCCTTCCCGTAACCCCACCCCCCGC
>SDZD01000110.1 GCA_004172935.1 bacterium
GCCGCTTCCATACCCGCTTCAATCGTTTCAATCCCAAAAGGTTCGATTAAAGGCACCGAGTAGTCGGTGATGGCCTTCGCGGTCGCGCGTGTTTCAATCCCAAAAGGTTCGATTAAAGGGAGAAGGCTGAATCTGCAGACATTCCCTGGTCTTTTTGTTTCAATCCCAAAAGGTTCGATTAAAGGTGCCGTTGTAGGACTGCGAGGCGAGAACGGTGTTAGGTTTCAATCCCAAAAGGTTCGATTAAAGGTGGAGATCGAGACTTTGCGCCAACTGCTCGACTTTGTTTCAATCCCAAAAGGTTCGATTAAAGGCCTCTTTCAATTCGCCCCACTCTTCGCCATTGACGGTCGTTTCAATCCCAAAAGGTTCGATTAAAGGGAGTTTCCGCTCGTGGCTTGTTGGTGCTCAGTTCTCAGTTTCAATCCCAAAAGGTTCGATTAAAGGAACAGCGACAGCGTGGACACTGGAAGCGTCTGTGGAGTTTCAATCCCAAAAGGTTCGATTAAAGGATCTCGCTTTTTTGCTATTTGTAGCCCCATTCTTTCGTTTCAATCCCAAAAGGTTCGATTAAAGGATTTGCATATCGACCCGCACCTGGATGCTTCTCCCAGTTTCAATCCCAAAAGGTTCGATTAAAGGATTTCAGCTGGAGTAGCGGCTCCTTCTCGATTTCGGTTTCAATCCCAAAAGGTTCGATTAAAGGTTCAACAAATCGAGGAACTGTCTGTTTTCCTTCATCGGTTTCAATCCCAAAAGGTTCGATTAAAGGATGGATAGCGCCGCTAACCCCTTCGCCGCGCATTTGTTTCAATCCCAAAAGGTTCGATTAAAGGACCTGTGTATTTTGGGGCAGGGCTTCACTATTCGGGGTTTCAATCCCAAAAGGTTCGATTAAAGGCACCGTCCGCGCTGGTTTGCAGGCGTCCACTTTCAACGTTTCAATCCCAAAAGGTTCGATTAAAGGAACGCAATAATTTTTGCGCCCGCGTATGGGAATCGTGTTTCAATCCCAAAAGGTTCGATTAAAGGTCACCCTGACGGGTGTGGTTTTGGTTAGGTTTAGCGATTAAATATTGCCAAGTTTTCAATGTTCTTTGACTTGACAGTCGTCGCGTCGCGATGGAGTAAAAAAGGCCGTCAGCCGACGACTTCTTCTGCTTATTAGCTTACCAGAGGGGGGAAGGGAGGTGAGGGGGAAGAGATCGTGTGGGATTACTGGGTGCGGAAGACGGCGATTTCGGAGAGGCCGGCGTGTTCGGAGGCTTCGCTCATTTCGAGAGCTTTCCACTCGACCCATTGGACGGTTTTGGGGGCGAAACGGACTTCGGCGGCGCTGTCGCCTTCGTTGGGCAACGGGCCAACCTCGATGGTGGTGCCGTCGCTGAAGGTGAGTTGCGAGCGAAGAACGTGGTCGTTGGTGTTGGGGCGGTCGTAGAGCGTGACGCGGTCGATCTTCTGCGGGGTCTTCCAGGTCAGGCGGATAGTGGCGCCTTCCTTCTGGTTGGACGACCATTCGGCGTTACGGCTGTTGGGGTAGCCGCTGATGATTTTATCGTTGGCTCCGGCGAAACCGTAGCCGGGTTCGACGCTGGAAACGGTGACGGTCGCCTGTGGGGCGATGTCGTCGGGGCCGAGGATTTCGGGCAAGTCGAAGGATTGGCCGCCGATGGAGAAGTTGGCCTTGGAGCGCGACACGGTTTCGATGCGAGGCACGCCATCGACCACGCTTTCGGGAGTGAAGACAACATCGGTCGAATTACCATTAGCCCCGATGGGCGACTGGTTCTTGGAGATGACGCCGACGCCGACGACGGCCAGGACTTCGTTGCGCTGGGTGCTGGTGAGCGTGTCGTCGGACAGCGCGGCCTTGACCAAGTCTTTGGGGGCCATCGGGCCGAAGTCGCGGCCAGTGACGCCCTTCATGCGGCGCGCGGCGACAGCGTTGCGCAGGGCAGCGAAATCGGCGTCGGCCACTTCGAGGGTGACGGTAAAAGCGCTGCTCGTTGGGCGCGAGGGCACGGCGATGGTGTTGGTCGCGGTGGCGGCATCGTAAGTCACGATGAGAGGCTTACCCGCGAGGGAGGCCGAAGCCGCGCGCTGGGTGCCGGGCAATTCTAGCTGATAGGCGCGGCTGGTGAGCTGGCCTTTGTATTTGCCAGTGGTGGCGCCGACGGTGATTTCGACGCGGTTGCCGCGACGGGTGTAGGAAAGCGGCGTGCTGGCAGCGGCGCCCTTCTTATAGGCGTCGGTGTCGCCGTCGTCTTCGTACAGGCTGGAACGTCCGGTCTGGCCTTCGGCGCCGGGGTAGACACGCACGCGCAGATTGGAAAGAGCGGCGGTGGTCATACGCGAGCTGTAGGGCTGCATCGGGATGGGCACGCCACCGCGAGCGAAGAGCGGGATTTCGTTGATGTCGGCGGTAGCGAGCGCTTCGGTGCCGCCCTCGAATTTTTCGCTGGTGAAGACGTTATACCAGTCGTTGCCAGCGGGGAACCACACGGTCTGATGTCCGACGCGAGCGGGGCCAACTCCGGGCATGGCGATGGGCGCGACCAACAGGTTATCGCCGTAAAGGTACTGCTGGGCGTTGTGATAGGAGGCTTCCTGAGTTGGGTAGTCGATGTACATCGGGCGCGTCAGCGGCACCGACTCGCGGGTGCTTTGCGCCACGCTGCTGTAGATGTAAGGGAACAGCTGCGAGCGCAAGTGGAAGCTGACGCGCATCGAGTCTTCGGCCCATTTCGGGTAGTTCCAGGGGCGGCGGTCGGTGGCTGGGTCGCGCTCGGAGTGCGAACGAAGCGCCGCCGAAAGCGCGCCGAACTGGCACCAACGGGTGTAGGATTCTTCGTTGCGTCCGCCGTTATGGCCGCCGATGTCGTGCGACCAGAAGAAGCAGCCGACGTTGCCAGCGGTGGCGGTGAAGGGCACCTCGAAGGCGAGCATTTTCCAGCCGGAATCGGCGTCACCGGAGAAGTGGATGGGGTGGCGATGGTCGCCCCAGCCCGCCCAACGCGAGAAGGAGGTGCCGCGCCGCCCGCCATCTGACGTGTCGCGGAACAGCAGTTCGTTCAGCCACCACAGGTTGGTGAGTTCGGGGATGGAGCGGGTGTTGGGGTACTGCTGCCAGTCGAGCCACCAGAAATCGACGCCCTGATCGCGGAGCGGACGCAAGACCTCTTTGGAGAGGGCGTCCATGTACTTCTGGCTGGCTGCATCGAAGGGCGCGGTTTTGCCGTCGGCGGGCTGGCCAAGCTCCTTCATGAAGGCGTTGTATTGGTCTTCGTGGCTACCGACGCCATCGGCGGGGTGCAGGTTGAGCGTGGTCTGCAAGCCTTCGGCGTGCAGGTCGGAGAGCAGTTTTTTGGGGTCGGGGAGCAACTTGTAGTTCCAGCTCCAACCCGTCCAGCCGTCGCGGTGCCAGTCCATGTCCAGCACCATCACGTCGAGCGGGAAGTCGTGCTGTTTGTATTCCTGAACGATGTTGCGGTAGTCGGTATCGGAGAAGGCCCAGAAGCGCGAGAACCACGCACCCAGCACGTTTTTACGGGGCAACGGAATGTCGCCGCCAACGGTGGTCAGCGACTTGAGGGCGGCGCGGTAGTTGGTGCCGTAGCCGAACAGATACCAGTCTTTGGCGTCGGTTTTGGGACGGGAGCCGACCCAATCGCCGACGAGGAGCGGAGAGTTGGAGTCGTCGAGCAAGTACCAGCCGTCGCGCGAGATGAGGCCCTGCCCGACATCGACGGGGCCTCTGGCCTGATCGAGTGTGCGGTTGGTGCCGCCGAGGTTGCCGCGATTAGCGGCGCCGGGAGTCCAGCGAACTCCGTTGGTGCTGCCGTCTTTGATGGTGGCCGTCAGGTTGGAGGGCGAAAGCGGCTTGCCGTCGGGCGAATAGCTGAGTCGGATGGCGCCTGTGTCGATGACAGTGCTTTTGGCGCCTTTTTCGAGCTTGAAGCCGTCGAAGCGGGCTTTGCGGTTGGCGGCGAAGAGCGAGGGGGTGTCGAGGAACTTGCCGTTGCTGGCGTACTCGATGCGGATGCAGTTGGGGGTAAGCACCGAAAAGCGCGCCTGTCCGACGATGACAGGGTTTTGTGGAGCGGCTTCGGCGTAAGCGGCAGAACCTAATAGGACGAAAGCCGTGGTGGCCTGAAGCAGTTTCTTATTGGCTAACAATGTATGAATCATAGAATAAGCACGGTGGCGTGCTGTGCATCCCTGTCGATTGAAGAGTCCGATGGGGCTAGTCTCGCTTTATTTGGACAGTTAACACTTCGGTTGGTGTCTGGGCGAATTGGTCATTAATCCGCCCCTTCGGTTTGCCTTAACGATAGGGCAAGGGGCGAAGAGAATCAACTGAACTATTACCACCTCACGTTTTGGCCCCTCCCTAACCCTCCCCAGCGTTCGCTAGAGAGGGAACCACTCACCGAACTCGTGGATTTTATTCGTGTGCGTGGCACCTCCTCGCGGACATGGCGGCACCCACTAGCGGGTCCCCGTTCCCTACGGATGTCCAAGCAGGTGTGAGAATCTCTCAAGCGTGGAGTCGGTTTTAAACTGGGGGTGGCCCATTTGCAGGGTGTGTTTTTTAGTTCTATGCCTCGTCCCAAATATAATTCTTCGGCTACTCCTAAGCGGGTGACGATGAATGACATCGCCCAGGTCGCGGGGGTGCATGTGATGACGGTTTCGGATGCGCTCAATGGGACGGGGCGCGTGGCGCCCGCGACTCGCGAGCGAATCGTGCAGTTGGCGCGCGAGCTGAATTACGTGCCCAATGTGGCGGCACGGGCGCTTTCGACGGGGCGGACGGGACGTATCGCGCTGCTCAGTGGGGCGCTGAACGAGGCTTATTACGCGAACATCGTTCACATTTTGAAGAACCATGTCGGCGAGGCGGGCTATAAGTTGTTGTTGGTACATACGCCCAACGAAGTCAAAGAGATCGCGGATGCCACCGAAAACAACGAGATCGACGGGGCCATCGCCATCGACATGCACAGTCTCGTTGACCAATTCCGCCTTCACTCGTCGGTGCCGTGTGTGTCGATTGGCGTATATCAGCGCTCGTTCGTCGACACGGTGATTATCGACCTGAGCGCCGCGACCGAAAAGGCCATCAAGTTGATGCTGGCGACGGGGCGCAAACGCATCGCGTATGTGGTGACGACGGTTCACATGGCGGTGCCGGAAGAGGGACGGGCCAGAGCCTATTTGAACACGATGGAGAGCAATGGGCTGGCGCCAGAGGTTATCAACCTCAACAACGACAGCATCCACGAAGCGCCGAGCAGGTTAACGGCCTATATCAAGCAGAACGGTTGCCCCGAAGGTCTGTTTTGCCAGAACGACGAGGTGGCGATGTGCGCTTATGGCGTGCTGCGCGACTTGGGCTATCGCGTGCCGGATGATGCCTTGTTGGTAGGGTGCGACGGGCAATTGCACATGAGCTATTTCAATCCGCCGCTGAGTACCATCGTGCAGCCGCTAGAAGAAATTTGCGATACGGCGTGGCGATTTTTGCAGCAGCGCATGGCGAACCCTACCCTGCCCCGCCAACATGCCAACATCGCGGGGGAGTTGCGGGTCACGGCTTCGTTAGGGTCAGCTCTATGAAGAACTTGTTTGTCGTCACCCACACTCAGTCGCGCCATCACGTCGAGAAGAAGGTTGGCGGCTGGTATGATAGCGAATTGACGGAGCAAGGCCAAAGCGAGGCGAGGCTAACGGCGCAGCGCTTGGCCTGCTTAATAGGCGAGGCGAAGGTCGAGATATTCAGCTCCGACCTGCTCCGCGCCTCGCAAACCGCCGCCATTATCGCCGAGCGCTTTCAGTGTCCGTTCGAGCTATTTCGTGAGTTGAGGGAGATAAGTTATGGCTGCGCCGAGGGACGGCCTCAGCAGTGGTTGAATGAACGCCAAATACCTGCTCCCGACGATAATCGGCTCGATCATCGCGGCGGAATCTCTGATGCAGAGACGCGCCGCGAAGTCGCGGAACGGGTGTATCGGTGTATAGAGGCGATTATAGAGCGTCCCTGCGAGACGCAAATCATCGTGACTCATGGCTTCGCTCTGACATTTGTGATTGCGGCCTGGATCAAAATGCCTATCGAGGCCAGCGGGCATGTCAGTTTTCCGGCACGCTCTGGCAGCATCACCCAGCTTCGACAAGACGACTACTGGCGAAACCGGGCAGTGGTGAGCCTCGCGGATGCCACCCATCTTACCGAGAAGAGTTCCAATGACTGAGATGGCGATTCGCCGATTCTGTCGTACTTTGGGAGCCACATGCTGTGCTTCTGGTAGACCAATTCGTTGAGCTAATAATATATGCACGATTCCAGATTCGACAAGCTTGCCGATGTTCTCGTTAACCACTCGACCAAACTTCAGGCGGGCGAGAATGTTTTGATTGAAGCGACCGATGTTCCCGAAGAGTTGACCATTACCCTCGTGAAAGCCGCTGCTCGTGCGGGGGCGAATGTGATGGTGAACACGCGCCATTCCAAGGTTTCGCGGGCGCTGTTTATGAGTGGGAACGAGGAGACGATGAAGCTGAACGGGGCGGTGGCGCTCAATCAGATGAAGCAGGCGCAGGCTTTCATCGCGGTGCATGGCGGCAACAACACGGCGGAGTTTTCGGATGTGCCGAGCGACACCATGAAGCTGTACTCGAAGCACTGGCACAAGCCGCTGCACATCGACTACAGTGTGAAACACACCAGATGGTGCATCTTGCGCTACCCGACTTCGGGCATGGCTCAGGCGGCGCAGCAATCGACGGAAGCATTCGAGGAGTTCTTCTTCAATGTCTGTACCTTCGACTACAGCCGCATGGAAAAGGCGGCTATCCCGCTCAAAGAGTTGATGGAGCGCACCGATAAAGTGCATATCAAGGGACAGGGAACCGACCTAACCTTCTCCATCAAGGGCATCGGGGTTATTCCGTGCAATGGCGAACACAACATCCCCGATGGCGAATGTTTCACAGCGCCTATCCGCGATAGCGTGAACGGGCAGATTTCGTATAACGCTCCGACCATTTCGCGCGGCATCACCCACGAAAACGTGGTGCTTCGCTTCGAGAACGGGAAGATTATCGAGGCGACCAGCTCAGCCACCGAGAAACTGAACGAAGTTCTCGATAGCGACGAAGGCGCCCGCTACATCGGCGAATTCGCTATCGGCTACAACCCCTACATTATGCAGCCGATGAAGGACATTCTGTTTGACGAAAAAATCGCGGGCAGCTTCCACTTCACCCCCGGCCAAGCCTACGAAGAAGCCGACAACGGCAATCGTAGCCAGGTGCATTGGGACATGGTGTGCATCCAGCGTCCCGAATTCGGCGGCGGCGAAATCTGGTTCGACGACGTGCTGATTCGCAAAGACGGCCTATTCGTTCTGCCGGAGTTGGAAGGTTTGAACCCCGAAAATTTGAAGGGCGAATAAGAACTGGCAGGGGCCGCGCCCCCAGAAAATGGGGCATCTCACGTCGGGATGCCCCATTTTGTTTGCCCTAGAACTTGAGGGTGGTGGCTTGGCCTGTGTAGGTGAGGGGTTTGGGGGCTTGGCCAGGGAGGACTATCTGGAGGTTTCGGGTGGTGAGCATTCCGGGGTAGGAGCCGATTCGTTTGCCGATGGTGAGGGATTTCGATTTGTCGTTCCAGCTCATAGGGATGCGGGTGAAGGCGCCTTTTTGATAGTCGTAATTGTCGCCTTCGTCCTCGTAGAGTGAGAATTGGGCGTTGGCGCCGGGGTAGACGCGGATTTCTAGCGGATCGACTTTGGCGAGGGTGGTCGATTGCATGATGGGGCCGAGCGGGAGGATGGTTCCGGCGCGGGTGTACATCGGGATAACATCGAGCGGGGCAGTGACTTTGAGGGTCTGGTTGCCGGAGATGGAGGCGCCCGTATTGAAGTCGTACCAGTTGCCAGCGGGCAGGTAAACATCGCGTTGGCCGCCTTTATAGAGGGCGGGGGCGATGAGTAGGCGCGCTCCGAACAGCCACTGGTCGCGCATTTCGGCGGTTTTGGGGTCGCTGGGGTATTCGAGCAGCATGTGTAGATGTAAGGAATCAGGCGATAGCGCAGTTCGATGGCCTTTTTGGTGGCGGCTTCGGCTTCGGGGCCAAAAGCCCACGGCCAGCGCACCTCGTTAAAGACGCAGTGGGCGCGCATGACCGGGCCGAAGACGCTGGACTGTATCCAGCGCGTGTACAGTTCGGGTTCGGTGGTGGGCAAGCCCTCGAAAGCGCCGATGTCGTCGCTGGTGTACGGCATTCCGGCGAGGCTCCAGTTCAGCATGATGCCCTTCTGGTGAGCGAGGTTGTCCCAACTGCTGTGGGTATCGCCCGTCCAAGCGGCAGCGCCGAGGCGTTGGATGCCGGGGGCGAAGGCACGGTTAATCATCCACGCGCGGCGCGGCGACATGGCGCGCCAGCCGTTGAGCTGCACGTTGCTCATGTGGAAGTATTCGTCGAGAGTTTGTTCGGCTTCGTCGTTCCACCAACCATCGACGCCCGCTTTAGCCAACGGCGCCTGATGGCTCCACCACCAGTAGCCCGCTTCGGGGATGTCGTAACGCAGGTCGGTGCCGATGGGGCTGGACAGCACCCAACCGTTCTTTTTGGCGAAGTCGAGGTTGGCGCCGTTGAGGCGCGGCTTGCGGATGCCGACCATATGCAGGCCCATGTTGTGCATGGTGGTGAGGTCGGCGGGCGAGAAGTTCTTCTCGTTGAACTGCCAGTCGTCTTTGAACCACTCGTAGTCGTAGATGAAGGTATCGACGGGGATTTTGCGGTTACGGAACTGCGTCCACTTGTCGGCGATGTCGGCGTGGTCGCTGTAGCCCCACTTGCTCATCATGAAGCCGAACGTCCAGCGCGGCGGGATGGGCGCAGGCCCAGTGAGTTTGGAGTAGGCATCGAGCAAGCCGTAGGTGTTGGGAGCCACGCTGAGATAAACATCGGCGTAGGAGTTGGGGATGGTCCACGTCAGGGTGCCGTTTTCGTCGTTCCATGAGGCACCCGTCTGGTTGTTGGCGACGAAGATGCTGTAGCCAGCGGTTGACCACAGGAAGGGTACGCGAGTGACGCCGTTATCGACGATGACAGTACCGGAAGGATGGGTGAGCGGCCCCGAAACGTCGCGTTTTTCGTTGCCCGCGCCATAGAAGCGCTCGCCGGGGCCGTGCTTGAGGGTGAAGGTGGTTGTTTCGGCGGAAGCCGAGATAGTGCCAGAGAGACGCTTGTTATCCTTGCCCTCGAACTGCCAGTTACCCTGCGAGTCGAGAATGAATTTCCCAGTTGGTGTGTTCACTGCCGAAGCGGTGGCGCTGTGCTGCACGCTGGCGCCCTTCCAGTCGTCGCCTTTGACGACGAAGAGGCTGGTGGGGGGCTTCGGCTGGCCCATCGGGTAAGCGAGCAGATGGAAAGTGCCCGCATCAACAGCGCCGACTTTAAGCTGCTGCTGCGGCGCAGCGACAGCGAGGGAGGGGGCGGCGAGGGCGAAGGCGAACGCGAGACCAGATGGAAGACGAAGATGAGAATGCATTGTTGTGGCTGCTTGAGATGGTGCGACTGGAGGGCTTTCGATTGGAGTTAAGTGTGCGCCACCCTACTCTCGCCAAGAAAGAAGAAGTGATGTAGGAAAGTTGGACTTTTGAGACTTTTCGGAGTTGTGGCTCGCGCGAAGGCGCTAAGCCGCGCAAGAGGATTATTGACCGCAGAGACGCGGAGGCACAGAGGGCACTCCAGAAGAGGAGATGAGAGGGGGACTCGCTCTGAAGTGGTTTGAGGAGTTGGGGCGGATGGTGAGGGGCGGCTTGCTTCTAGCTTTCGTCGAAGGGGATTTCTGCTTTTGCGAAGAGGTGGCGCAGTTTGGGTTTGCCTCTGGGGTGACACTGGAGGTAGCCCTGACAGGCGAGCCTCAAAATGTGGTGGAATTCATCGGATGTGATGATGATTTCGTCGCAAAAACTGTCCTTGTCCCAGCCCCAGCGGTCGCCCATGATGAATTTGACGCCCTCGAAATCGCCGTCCTCTTCGGTGGGGTCGGGAAATTGCAGCAGATTATGTCATTTGCCATGCCGATACCGTGGAGAAGATAGGTGAGTGTGTCTGTTAGGCGGGTGTCAATTAGGAAAGAGTCATAGAAAGTCTCGATGGGGACTTCTTCGGGCGAGGTGGCTTTGAGTTTGTTGTCGGCATCTAAAATGACCATTATTTCTCCTCGTTCAACCACTTTTGAGGCCAGAATTCGCGGGGCATGGAGAGGCGCAGTTCGAGCTTTTCGTGGGCAGTGAGGGGATGTAGTTGGTCAATAATGGTCTCATCTTCAAAGCCAAAGCGGTAGAGTCCGCGCGCCATTTGTTCATTGAACATAGAATTGCGAACGCACAGCCATTGGTTTAATACACGACCAGCTTTCATGCGGTGAACCCCACATCTCTCCTTGTACCCCAGTCGAATTCCTATCAGTTGACCAGTCTCTTTGAGGAAACTCCATACCATCTCATCATTTTCGAATGGCCCTCGAAATTCAAAAATGTTACTGAAGCGCCTTCCAATACCGATTCGTTTTACACCAAAGGCTGTCGCGATTCGATATGATTCCCGCTTTATCTGCTCCTTTAAATTTTCAGATTCCATACTTCGATTTCCTCGCGGGTGAAACCTTGTATCCACTCGAATTTTTCGTGGGCGGTGGCTTCGATATTGGCGCCGGACAGCCAGCAGTTGCGACGGAAGAAGGGCAGCCAGTGAGCAGCGAACTGTTCTTGCAGGTCGCTTTCCCATGCTTCCAAATGGGAAGGGCCAGAAATGCGTCCTTCCTCACAGAAAAGATTACCCCAATAACCTTCCTCTAAAGGTCGGCGCAACACAAAAGACAAGGCGCCCGGTTTATCCTCATCAGCCCGAAAAGAGAAGTCGTTGGCCGAGGCGGAGAAATAAAATCCACGGCTCTCATTTCTGGCGAGGCCCGTCTTCCGAACTCGAACAATACCCCAGATGCGCGTCAGTCTTACCGCCAACGCCTCGGCTTCCTGTTCGGTCATAACGAGGGCGTTAGTTTGGGGCAGATGCCTCTGCCTGCTTTCGCTTGAGTAGGTGGAAGATTTCGTATTAAGCAAAGATTCTACTATCAAGTGATAGGGGATTTTCGAGGGAGGTTCGGGTTTTACGAACCAGCGCTTCACAACGTATTCGTAAAGCATCGGGAGTAAGTACAGCAGGGTCACATGACTGATTATGGCGGCCAGAAGTCCCAACCAAATGGGGCCTCCCCACACGCGCGATGTGAAGGTCAACCCTATCAGTTGAAACAGCAGCGGGATGAATGGAAACGGAGAAGGGCCACGTCCTCGAACAGCCCTACCCGATGCCAGAACACAACTGAAGACATCCATCGAAAAGCCGAGAGCCAACAGAGGGAATCCTATCCAAAGCCAAACCGCCGAGAGGAACATACATCAAATATCGCCAATTCGGCGCAATGTGACATCGCACACTATTGGGCGGAGCCAGTAACCAACAGGGGAAAAAAGCCATTGATGGCTGCTGTACCATTCATGAGAGAAGGGGCTAAAGAAGATAGTTTATAATGGTCTATGTCATGCCCCCTCATCAAAATACGCCCGATGCGCTCTCTGACCAAGAACTAACTGTCGCAGTAATCGAAGCCCTGCTGGATTCCAGACTTCCCACACAAAACAAAGATGGGGAAGGCGAGCTTTACGGACAACTCCTTGAAGATTTGAACCACTGCGGAATCTACACGGCGCTAGAACTTGGCGTGTTGCTGGATGAACAATACGAGCATATGATGGCTCAAGAAAAGCGCACAAATAAGGCCATACCCCAGAAATCTCGGAGCATGGCAAGGCGTGATATAGATGCTTACTTCACGCACGTTGGTTTAGTTCGTGTTGCTCTTGGAATAAAGTGGGGGACTCCTTTTCATGAATACCTGCGCAAGATGTCCCCCCAGAGGAAAATCAGCAGACGTAGACGACGCAAACAGAGAATCGAAGCCAAAACTCCAGGTCAAACGCCCCCACGATATAGCCTCGACTAAAAAATCTGCCAATTAATCAATCTTTTTCGATTGATTCCCCCTCTAAATCAAACCTCGCCCCAAAGCGAACCTAACCCCCTAAAAACCATGCATTCACGCTCAAAAGTCGCATTTCCCGACTAAAAACTCCTATCCATTTCTCAATAAACCACCCAATTCACCTTCATTTCAATTGATTCGCTGGAAATCCAGAGCGTGGCCGAAATCTGCGTCGCCGAACGCGAAGTGCAACTGATAGGGAGGTTGTTGGCCAACCAAACAGGGAAGTGGAGTGGCTGGCAACGAATCGACCCCCTTCGTCGTAGAATAGAACTCAATATCCCATATCATGCGGCCCTCATCGCTATGGTTACTGAGTCGCCATGTACCTTTGCCGGATTTAAATTTCTGCTTCGAGTCCTCCCACAAACTATAGACGCTAAAGGCACAGTCGGGGATATTGGTGGCTGTAAAAGTACCATCCGACTTTATGATTATCTGGTGAGTCGAGATTTGGTATTTGCCGCGATTCTTCATGTTGTCGATGGTTTCGGCAGTCGGCTCCCAGACTCCAACTAAATCGGCGATTCGGGGCTTCGAGACGGGGGCATCAATGGTATCGGCGTACTGACAGCCCGAAACGAATAGCAGTGGAAGCAGAGCCAACGGTTTGAGGTAGTTCATGGGGATATTTAACGAGCCTATCACTCGTTAGGCGGGTTCAGCTTCCATCAGGAGTGGGTAAGTTGGGGTAAGCAATTGGCCTTCGCCGCCTTTCACGTCTTCGAGTTCTCTTAAGACCTCGGCCTGTGGGTTGGTAGAGGGTATGAAACAGAGGCGACACCACATATCGAGCAGGCCGGCTTCTTCCCTTTCGGGGCTTTCATTGTGGGTGTAGTCCATGCCGTTTTCAAACAACAGGTCGTATGTGCCCGTGGGGATGGAGACAAGGTTGTCTTCGCAGGAACCACCGACGCCGACTGCGCCGCTTTGATTGACGGTGAAGGGAACGCGGATGGCGCGCTGCGTTTGTGGCAGCAGTTCGATACGGTCGGTTAACCACACCTCGATCTGTATGCCCATCGAGCCGAGAGTTCCGAAGGCAACGCAGCCTTCGCGCCATGAGAAGCCCTGCTCGACGTGGCGATTCGTCCAACGGTTGGCGGGCCACGCCATATCGGAGTTATAGACGGTGAGCGTTGAAAACGTCGCGGAATCCTCGAATGAGGCGAGGAGTTGAAGCGAGGGGGGCATAGAGTGTTTTAGTGGGGATTTATTGCGGCTTATATGAACGTCAGTAGCGGACGGGGCATTCGTAAATACCCTTCATGTGGATGGTTTCCAGCCCCATCTGAACGTATATTTCCGCTGTGTTGAGCAAGCCCCTGTTGCGCTTTTTTAGTCCCTGCGCCTTGAATGTGGCAGCTTCGCGCATGTGACTCAGAGCAGAGCGCAGAATGATGTTATTGTCGTCGTCTTTTTGGGCTTCGACGCGGCGTTCGGTCTGCTTAATGAGCGCGGCGACTTGATACATGGCTTTGGAGGTTTTACCGCGCCGAATCACTATCGCCCACTTCTCGATGGCCTGTTGTTGGGCGGGTGTGGCGAGCTTCGCTTTGGGAACAGGGGCTTCCGTTTGAGCGGAAGCTACTGGTTGAAGCGCAGGTGCCAACAACAGGGCGGCACACAATAGGAGAGAGCGTTTCATGCGGCAAATTATAGCTCAAGAAACAGCTTTGAGTTGTAGTTGCCGCTGCCACACGGAGTCGATAAGGGATTATGCACTTTCCGCATCGCCCTTTCCCCTGTGTTGAGCAAGCCCTTGTTGCGCTTTTTTAGTCCCTGCGCTTTGAATGTAGCGGCTTCGTGCATGTGTCCCAGAGCAGCCCGAAGCACGATGTTATTGCCGTCACTGTCGTTTTGGGCGTGGACGCGGCGTTCGGTCTGCTTAATGAGCGCGGCGACTTGATACATGACTTTGGAGGTTTTGCCGCGTCGAATAACTGCCGCCCATTGTTCGATAGCCCGTTGTTGGGCAGGGGTCGCGATTTTCGCTTTGGGAATGTGGACTTGCATTTGAGCAAAGGCCACGGATTGAAGCGCAGGTGCCAGCAATAGGACGGCACACAATAGGAGAGAGCGTTTCATGCGGCAAATTATAGCTCAAGAAACAGCTTTGAGTTGTAGTTGCCGCTGCCACACGGAGTCGATAAGGGATTATGCACTTTCCGCATCGCCCGCGTAGTGTGTGAAATTTATTGGGCTATTGCCCAATCATAGCTACCACTGTAGTGTCAAAAAATTTACTTTTCGCCTTATTTCAATAAGGCGAAACAATGACATAAAATAAACAGGGTTCGGAGATTACTTGTCTTTGAAAACCTTTTATCCCACTTCTCGGTGCTTATTTATAGGCTCCCTCGTTTATTTCTCGTGTCTTGGTGTTCAAGCCGATCCACTTTCCACTCTCCCCAAAACGACAGCATCGAAACCGATGGCTTTCAACATTGGGCCGAGTGCTCCTCAGCTTTCAAAAAGTTTGACCAGCCTAGTTGTTGACTATGGCGCGGTGCCGCGCGGCGAGTCGGCGAAGTTACTGGATTCCAAAGTCAGTCTTAAGGTGAAGGACGCCGCGTTTCTGACGATATTGGACTCGGTGTTGTCTTCGGCGGGCACCTCTTGCCGCGTCGAGTGTCGAGGTGTCAAAGTGATGAAACTGACGTTGGATCTCAAAGATATGAAGGCAGGACCACTTCTGGATACCCTTGCCAAAGCGGGCGGCGTACGGCTGTGGGTGTTTCCCTCCAAACTCGTGCTGGCGCCGGAAAACTTGCTAACAGTTGAGGAAAAAAAGACCGCTAAGTTGTATGGAGTCCTGCTTTCCAAGGAGAATTTCCCCAAGGGAAGTGGCTTGGATAAAGTCATTCAAGGCGTCGATATTTTGGGGGTCGCCAACACAATCATTTCCAAAGATTTCAACAATACTTCTTGGGGGGACTCTTTTGACGGGTTTGCTCCCATAGTTCGTAAACCTTACGATATATCGGCTTATCCATCTCAAAGTGCTCGCCAAGGTCTTGCTGGTCCTGCTACTTTGTCTGCCTCGTTGCAAGATATGAGTTTTGGTGATGTGTTGGCATTCGTCGCTCATAGCAACGGATGCGAGCTGTTTTTGTTACCCGGCTCGTTTCTGATCTGTGATCCCAATAACATCCCTGCGAACGTCAAAGACCAAGCTGTTTCCGCCTTCTCACCTGCTTCAACCAAATTCAACTTTGGCTCTAACGGCAGCCTTGATCCTTCCGCTAAGGGATCATAATCCTATCAATCCCAATAAAATATCTAAACATCAAATCGGCGTTTTCCGCTAAAGGTTTTGTCGCGTCTGCTGCACTCACTATTTTCGTGGCTGCAACACCTTTCTCTTATGCAGACCCAACAAGTCACATGACGGGAATAACGCCCGCCCAAACTACTCCCCCTGCCGACAAGACCTATGTTAGTCCCGGTGTAACAACAACACTCGCAGGAGAAGGCACGATCACGGCATCGGTTTCCTACTCGGTCATGTTTGCTCCTCATAGCGCTGGTGAGCCAATGTTCGTGGTGAAATGGATCTCGGCCATTAGGGAAGTCCTCGTGCTCTCTCGCAAGAGATTTCATATAGTCCAAGTTCCCATCAAGGATAGAGTCGATAACCTCATCGAAGTCAATCATGCTATTTACACCTCTGTATCAGTTTGCTTAGAGCCTCAAAAGGCGTTCACGCCTCTCCGCCATCAAACCATTCTTTGAGCCAGAACTCGCGCGGCATGGAAACGCGCAGTTCGAGCTTTTCGTGGGCGGTGAAAGACTGTCCCAGAAAAGTAAAAAGGTTTTCTCTTTCAATACCCAAGCGATAAAGACCACAAGCAAAAAAATTTTTTAAGATCGGGTTTGCCTGCCCTCTCCATTCCTCATCAAAGCGCCATCCATATTCGGCATAGTTGATAACTTGAATCCAGTCATTATCTTTGCTCTTAACCCCCACAGCTCCGATTTGGCCTGTATTATCAACGTCCCAATCGACCAAGATTCCGCCCACATACCCTTCAAATTCAACATAGAGGTCAGCGGGGTAAGGAGGTGTTTGGCTCCATGTTTCCAACTCGAATGCAGCAGCGACTCTACGGGCCTCATGTTTGGCGTGCTCGCTCAAATTCTCAAATTCCATGCTTCGATTTCCTCGCGATTGAAGCCCTGTAGCCACTCGGCTTTCTCGTGGGCGCTGGCATTAACGTTAGCGCCAGAAAGCCAGCAATAATTAGCATCAAAACCGCCGCCTTTCCTTTAGTCATGGTTACCCAGTGTGTGCGTATAGGGGAATTATTAGTTTGCATTCTGGGATTTTGACGCTCAAATTCTTATTGCGAAGGAAATGATGGAGGGCGAACACAAGGTTCGCCCCTACAGAAGACATAAATAACGGGATGATGTTGGCTTCTTGCTAACAGGTCGAAGAACTAGATAATGAAAACGGGCGCCCAGATTTGGGCGCCCGTTTTTGGTGTTTAGTTCTTCGTAGTGTCGAGGCGGGTTACGCCGTCGAGGGTGGCTAGAGCCATGATTCGGGGTTTGAGGATGGAGAGCCATACCTTGTAGCCTTCACTGTTGAAATGCAGTTTGTCTTCCCGTAGTAGTTGACCCTGGGGCTGACCATCGGCGGTTAGTATTTGGGCGTGTGAGTTGATGAAGTTCAACTT
>SDZD01000172.1 GCA_004172935.1 bacterium
GAGGGGGTGCGAGCGAGGGACAGCGTTGCAGCTTTGCAGCGTTGCAGCGTTGCAGCGTTGCAGCGTGCGCATGCCAACAACACGCAACAATGGCAGGCACGGCACGAGCGCACAAATCAGTGCCAACAACTGTGCTAATGATTCCATCAGGTGCAATGAACCGAATACGACAGTTATTAGTGTCCGCGATCCAAAGGCTGGCGGCTTTGTCGCCACCAATGCCTGGAAGCGCTGATAACCCGCGTGGGTATGCGAGCGCAGCATTTGTTGCAAGTCCGCCGTCACCACTAAAAGCCGCGGCACCACCCGTCCCCGCGATGGTTTCAACGACCACTTCCTTTGAGACAAAGCGAACAAGATTGCTGTTTGTATCTGCAATCCACATGGCGACGTTTGAACTGCGCTCGCCATTGCTACGATCCAATACTGCCACTGCACTTGGTGCCTGGAACGTTGCGGCCACCGCGGGACCCCCATCCCCTGAAAACAAGGGGAGAGTCTTCCCTGCCAGCTTTGTAATGTTGCCGCCTTGAATAGCAAAGCGGACTCGGTTATGGCCAGTGTCAGCAATCCAAACCTTTGTTCCAGTTTCGTATGAGCTGCCCTGGGGCAAAACACCCAAAGCCGAAGGAACCTCAAGAGTTACATTAGTGGCGGGTCCTTCATCTCCTAAAGGACCACTATAGCCTCCAGATTTTCCAACAACTGTTGTCATGGTGTTGTTTTCGTTTATGTATCGAACACGACCATAATACTGATCTGCAAACCACAAACGCACACCTGCACTTCCAGTGAGTGCCCTGAATGCAACGATCCCGACTGCATCTACTCGAGAAGTAATTGCAAACGGATCATCACCCGCGACATTATGGTCAAGTTCAACGTGCAGCGTTGATATTTCGTTGTTTTCATCAACATGGCGTATTTTTCCGTTGCCGATGTCCCCAATCCACAGTTGCACTGCTGAATCATTACCCCCGGCAAGGACAGCAACTCCAATTGGTAAGTGAAGCTGTGCAAAGTGCGCTGGGCCACCGTCACCAGAATAATTATAGGAACCTGTACCAACAATCGTTGTGATGATGCCGTCCTCAGTCACGAGACGAACCCGAGCATTTAATGTGTCAGTAATCCATACCCTGACTCCGAATGGTCCTTCCAAGACTGCGATTCCTCGAGGTTTTCGCAGTTTGGCATGTATTGCTGGTCCACCATCACCACCAAACCCAGACACCCCTGATCCAGCAAATGTGTAAATGGTGCCTTCTTCACTCACAAAACGATTGCGGTCATTTTGCGTGTCTGCGATCCATAGACGGGCATTGTTACCTGCAGTGATCGGCGGCAGTACAGCGAGTTGTTGGAGTTCATGCAACGATGCCACCCGCGCTGGTCCTCCGTCGCCACTGAAATCTGGTGCTCCGCTACCAGCAAAGGTATTAATCACGCGTTGCGCATCGACCATACGAATGCGATGATTGGCAGTGTCTGAAATCCAGACGCGCACACCTGCGCTTGTTTCCAAAACAGCAATTCCACCCTGGGGAAGAAAAGTGCGACAAGTTCGCGGGGCCGCCGTCACCAAAGTAGTGCGCCTCGTCCAGGCCCGCCACGGTGGAGATGACGTACTCCACGTCAGACGTGGCGTGTGTACCGAGGAACAACAGGAGAAGGACGAGCA
>SDZD01000067.1 GCA_004172935.1 bacterium
GTTGCGAAGGGCATGGTTGATTTACGCAAAGGATTATCCGATGCGTGGTATTCGCTCACAGGTGGTTTTGAGTCCGGTTTCAATCGAATGCTCAGGGGCTTGAGCGATTCGATCACCACCTTCAACGGCAACCTCATCAAGAGCGTTTCTAGCAACGCCGCGTACTACTGGAAAATGTACAATGGGCAGACGGCGAACTATGGCGAAACAGACGGGCCTTCGATGGGTGGTTATGGCCCCGGTTGGCTTGCCGAGCAGAAGAAGAAAAATGCCGCATGGAAAGCGGCTCAAGCCAAGCTCAAAAATTCAGCTGACTTCAAACGCGGCGCGGGCGGTATGCTCGCGTCTGCCGACAAGTACGGTGATGCCGCCGATCAAATCCCCAAGCCTAAAACTAAAACTGGATGGGGAGTAGGTACACCTCCTGATTTGGGCGGTCAATCCGAATCGGACAAAGTCAAAGAACGCGCGGCACGCGAGCAACTGCGCCGCGAAAAAGATGCTATAAACGACGTAGCGAAGGCTTACGAATACAAAGCCCAAGCGGCAAAGAAAGCGGCTCAAATCACCATCGAAGGCGCCAAGAACGAACTCGAAAAACTCAAAGATGTAAGGGACTCTCTCAAAGATAAATTTGGTGATTTGCAATCGGAGTTCGTGTCTCTAGGCATCATCAATGACCCGCTCGGCCCGATGATTAAGCGGTTCGAGCAGCTAATTGATGTGGCGGGCAAGTCGGGCAAGATTGTCGCGGACGCGCGCAAATCCTACAACGCATCATTCGGCGCCGCCAAGAGCGCTAGCAGCATGGCGACGGGCGCCAGAAGCAAAAGCGAACTACTTTCCGGTTTGGATGGTGTCGTTCCGACAAAGGGCGGCAGTTTGTCGAACGGTTCGCTTCCGCCATTCCTCAAGGCAATGGCGGATAAGACGGGCGGCACAATTGGCCTTCAGTGTGGCGCGACCATCACGGAGTTCTTGCATCGCGCAGGTATCAAAGGCACGGCGACATCCATTGCGCGTTCTGGCAACGCGAAGGCAAACGCGGACGGCACTTACGCACCGGGCACCATCTTCAACTTCAAAGGTGGTAAGGGTGGCTATCGTGTTAATCACTATGCCACAGTCGCGCCCGATGGCCAGCACTGGTTAGAATCGAACTGGGCGGGCAAGGGGCAGCGCCCAAATATGATCACCGACAAGCGCCTCATCAATTGGAAGCGTGATATTGACGCCGCTACATGGGGCGGGCGTCGCAACATTGGGCAGCCGAGCGGCGTACTTGCTGGTAAGGGTGGAGGTTTCTATCGCGGAACTTCAAACGGCGCCAGTGGGGGCGGGAGCGGTGATTTCCCCGACTTTGACCTTAAAGTCATTAACGGCTCACTGCGTAAAATCGGGGCGATTGATTCCGCGTGGGGTAAGGGTGTCAAATCCGGTGAAGGGACAGCGGCCAGATTTTCCTTTCAAACAGCACTCGCATCAAAGGAATATCAAGATCAACTCAAGGCAATGGCCGCGCAAGCGGGTATTACCTTCCCTCAGTTGGTGAAGATGTTCCGCGACTTCGCCAATAAAGCGGACATCGACCTGAACCGCGTCAAAGCGGTTGATGCTGTTACCGATTCGCTCAAAGAGTTGGACAAGACGCGGCGCGCGATAGGAAGCGAGAAAAACCCGTTCGCCTCGATTCTTGGCGAGTTTGAAGCGGGCGGAAAGTACGCGGGCGCACCGGAAAAGAAGCTCGCTCTGTTGGATTCTCAACGTAAGCTTTCGGTTGACCAAACGACACAAGCCACTAAGGAGGCCACGCGCGCAGAACGTGAGAAGATCAGCGTACTCTCTCTCGCTGGTCGGGCGCTGAATGCCTACACAATTAAGACGGGCCAATACGAAATCGCACTAGAAAAGGAGCAAGCGCGGTTCGATGTTTGGAAGCGGCCCGAAGTAACCAATCTTCTGGAAGAGGCCAAAACCTATGACAAATTAGGTGGCTCCATTCTCAAAGTCGGAAAAGCTCTGGCGGCGAATCCGTTTGTATCGGCGCCGGGGGCATCCGCTCGGATGCTTACTCAAGGCATGGGCCTCAAGGGGCGCGCAGCGGGCTTATTCGCGAATGCCAATAAGACGGCGGGCACCATCTTGGATGCTCAAGATAAGTCGAGCGAGTACGCGCGCGCCTGGGGCCGTACCAAAGCCGACTTAGAGGCGAATGACGCGCTAGATGCTCAAATTATCGCACTCAAAGAAGAGGGGTCGATTCTCAAAAATCTCGCTCTATCGGAAACCGAAAGGACCGATAAGATTGAACGCTCGAATTTCTTGCTGGAAAAGAGATCGGCGCTGTTGAAACTCGACCATACATCCAAAGATGCCGAGCGACTGGCGGAAGGGTATGCAGTTAAGAATGACGAGATTAAGCGCCTAACGCGGCGCAATGAGGAGACGAAGGCTTACACCTCGTTGCTGGAAGAGTCGGCACGCGCCGTCAAATTGGCTCAAGGACAAACGGCTATTACTCTCAAATATCCCGGTTACTCACCCGATACTGAGCGTAAGTTAGCCTTATTCGAGAAAACACAAGCCCTTTTAGGCGAGTTCAAGGATAGTGGCAAAAAGACGTTTAATGACTTTGATTTCTTCGGAAAACTCAAGACTTTCGAGAAAACATTTGATGCTCAAGCAGGACTGAAAAACGCGGGCGCTGTTCGCTCGATACTTGATGAGGCAAAACAATCAGCGCTTATGTTCGGAGATTCGAGCATCACCGCCGGAATCAAATTTAGAACCGCATTTGGCGACTTGAGCGGCGAGCCGGACAAGGTAAAAAGGTCGCTCATTTCGGCGACGGCCCAAGTTCAAATGTTCGCGGATGCTAACGCCGCGCTCGATGCCGCACGCACGCAGTCGTTAGATTTGAGCAAGCAGCTAGAAGCGCAACGTATGGGCCGTTTTCGGCCTCTCACCTCGCGCCAGTCGCAAGAGTTGGATTGGAAGTACAGTGACCTCGACGCGCAGATGAAGAACCCCGGCGCCATCATGGACAAAAAGGCACAATCGGTTATTCAGCTTCAACGCGATAACGTGCGCGGCCTTCTTGACTCATTAACCAGAGAGGCCAAAATTGACACCTTAACGGGCAAGATTTCTGATTCCTTCGACAATATGTTCGACAGTATCATTGCCAAGGAAAAGAGCGCGGGGGCCATATTAAGGGACGGATTCCAAAGCACTTTGACGGGTCTCGCGGGAGATTTCTTGAAATCGCAATTCCGCTCATTGCTCGGCAACTTGTTCACAGGAGTCTTAGGTGGGGGCAAAACGAGCGGCTTGCTCGGCAACATCACACCTTTTGCGGGTGGCTCGATTTCGGCGGGGCTTGCATCCAGTGGGCGCGGATTGTTTGGCGGAAGTGGGAGCGGCTACGGCCTCAAGTTGGACGGGAGCCACGCCAAAGGCTTAGATTACGTCCCGAAATCGCCGTATTACGCTGAACTTCATCGCGGTGAAACCGTACTCAATTCCAATGAAGCGGCACGCTACAGGGAGAGCCGACAGGCCGAGCTTATCGCCGGGGCCTCGTCGCGCAGTTCGGGCGGTGGCGGCAACATCACCGTCAACTATGTTCACAACGGCAATGTCGTCGCGAACTCGCCGCAAGAGTATCAGAAGAAGTTGCAAGACCAAGCGCGCCGCCGAGGAGGTTCGCAACGCTCCCTCTCACAGCAAAGAGAAATTACACAGCGTTTCTTGGGGCTCAAATAATCTGAGCCCCAAAGCGTTCATCTTACTTCTTAGAGTTCTTTTCCAGCAGTTCCGCAATGTGCGCGTTCTGCTGGATGAGCTTTTCGTTCTGCTCGATGATTTTCTGATTCTGCATGGTTTGGATAATAAGAAAGGCGCTGTTATCGCCCTTCTTCGCGTCGACCCAACCACCTCTTACCGCTTCCTTTGTCACTGCGGCATCTCCAGGCAATTTGGCGTAAGCATCAAATAATTGGTCTAGGAGTTCGGGGTTGTTCTTAGCATGTTCATACAGCGAACCGAACTGCTCGGCAGCATCGGGAGCCGCGTTCTGTTGGCCCAAAACATAGGTCACAGGAAGGGCGCCGATCAGGAAGGCAGCGAGGGCGATTTTGCGAGGTTGCATGAGGGGATTTTAGCGGAAGTGTCTTGGCGCTTCACTGCGATGCCAGCCACTGCTTGAAATGTTGAACTGCTTCTGTCAAGGAGTAAGCAGTTGCAGTCATCGTTTGTGGCTCCCAACTGCTTTGTATCGCGACAGGTTTGTATGCAATAAGCCCTGTCGCGCCGTCTTGCCAATATTGAATCCAAGGGCCACCACTCATGCCGACGATGCTCGAAAGGTTGTCGTTATGTTGCCTGAAATCGTACAGTTCCGCCTCTAATAAATCAGTGCGTCCGCTAGGCTGGCGCACATTAAGCAGAGCAATTGATGTCAGCTCAACTTTCAGTGAGTCTCTATTCCAATAAAAGTCCACTAAATCAAGGGGAAAACCGATCACTAACGAGTCCACCGTATCGACGGGAATAGTTGCAAAGATGGATTCTTCGGGGATTGGATACACACTATTCGCAGACATCAGGGTTCGCGCATTGTCGGGTACTTTTATGAAAGCAAAATCTTTTCCGTTTTGAAATATGTATAAGTCTGCTGACCCATTAAATGGCGCGAATGGGGGCAAATCTGTGTAGGTGGCTTCTCCACCTGCACAATCTAGGATTCTCCAAACCGGAAATTCGGCCTTGGCGTCAATGGCTTGACGAATTCCGTCTAGTGCGTGCCCTACTGTAACCAAATACCAGTCTCCTCCAATGGAAATGACAAAGCAGGTAATCAGGCTAGAGTTGAATGTGTCTGTGGCAGTGCCATACGTTTCGGCGGGGCACCGCTGTCTGAATGCAAGAGCGACAATATGACGGCCAATAGTTCGTCCTGGGCTTTCATTATTCTCTCTTTTGTTAGGTTGCATGAGGGGATTTTAGCGCACCTTTGGTTTGTGACAAACGCCGAAATTCTCTTTGATAGGTGCAAGGACAAAATCGAATACTGAAGCGTATGAAAGATGTTAAGCGTCAACATACGGTCCCCCGAACGTATCTGAAAGGATTCACTGCCGACGAAAAATTCCTTTATTTTTTCGATAAAGTTTCCCGCAAAGCCAAAAGAGTCACTGTCCGGCATATAGCGGTATCAGACAATTTTTATGATATTTCGCCTGACACTATAAGCACAGATGGCATAGATTTCGAGTTTGATTTTAAATTCGTAGAAAAATTTCTGGCGAATATAGAGAGCGAATACTCCCTGTATGCGAAGCCTATAAAATGCCTTAGGATTGGTGAAAAAATTAACGCTGAGCAGAAAGGGGATATGTCGCTCTTTATGGCGGTTCAGCTGCTTAGAACGTTCGAGATGCGAGCCTTTATATGGAACTCGCAGACAGCAATGACACAGCAAATATGCAGTGATTTAGTGCGTCTGAACTACCCCGAAGAATATCAAGACCTAATGCCCACTGTGGCTTACGATGAAAAATTTATCTCGACACTTCATGCAAAGGCTCTCACTGACCCAGATAGGATTGAAAAGTTTGCTTCGATTCTCTACGGCCATATCTGGCAGATCGGTGTGACAGATAACAAACATATCCTCTATAGCTCCGATAGCCCTGTCGTAAGGTACACCGCCCTACCTCGCGTAAGTCTTCGACCTGAGCCACTCTCCCAAACGAGCGAAAAGCTGGTAAGCCAAATGACGGTACAAAACCGCTACCCAGGGATTGGAGAAAATGGAGTGGAGATAGCTTTTCCCATAAGCTCCAATCGAGTAATTCTGCTCAGAGATAGAGCGTATTTTGCACTCCAAGGTGTCGAAGACGGCCTCGTAACTTCTATTGGCAGGGAAAAAGTAGATTTCCTAAACCGTCTTCAAGTGGAGCAAAGTTTCCGTCAGGTATTTTGTGAGAAACAAGAGTTCGCTCTCGCTTCTCAATACTGCCAAAATAACCCTGAATGCTGTGACCCGAAACGCTTCTCTGCGCTGGTAAACACGAGCATCAGCGCATCCGAAGAAAGCCTATTATCCACACTTCGTCCCTCACAACCCACAGAAAAAAGCGGGGGGTGAGACTCCGACTTATTAACAGTCATAACACAGACAGGGAAAAATATATGGATTATGTGGATAACTTTGTATGTTTTCAGTTCAGGAAGAGAAATCAGTGAAAATATTCTAGCAATCCCTTGCAGAACTCAAGATAATGGGTGTTATAACTCTCTATGGAAGAGCACGGACCGTGTACCAGACAGTCCGTGATCTTGCCCTTCCAAGGAGATGAACTACTCACAAAAAGCTATGGCAAAAGGCACACGCACCATTACCAAGAGCGCCGTCACCGGACGGATTGTGTCGCCGAAATACGGTAAGACACACCCAAACACGACCTACAAGCAAACCGTGAAAACGGGCAAATAGGTCGCCGTGACTATCGCCCGCCCCTCTTCTAAAACTCAGAAGAGGGGCGGCGTTTGTTGCAGCAGTAAGACATACCCCAACGGAAATTTCAACTTATGGTTCTATTGTAAGAGCCATATAATCGGCATTTATATCCGAGAAATCACAGGCAAAGAGGTAGATTAAAATTGGAATTTAGTAAAGAACTCGTCCAAGGACTCATCCTTCTTCTGCCTGGATTTGTCACAGCAGGCGTAATACGAGCCCTCCATGTTGGCTCAACAGAAAGCGACTTTGATAAAGTTGTCAAATCTCTGATCTATACTTTTGTAGATTACGCCGCATATGCCCCGCTAATGTGGGTAAAAGACCAATTTCTTGATCATAGAAATGCGGCTCTACTGTCACTTAATTTAGAAACCCTTCCACCAAAACAACCTCTAGATGTTCTAGTGTTGCTTTGTGTGGCTGTATTAGTTGGGATAGTAGTGTCTTTCTACCTAACTAACGATGGGCATAAATGGATTCTTCGGCCTTTAGGCGCAACTAGACGTACAACGTCACAGAACGTTTGGCACGACGTATTTAGAGAAGTTAAGCAGTTATATGTTATTGTTAACTTCGAGGATGGAAGACGATTATTCGGCTGGCCCTTTCACTACAGTGACGACTCTGCACAACCATACTTATTTGTAACAAAAGCAGAATGGCTTAGCGTTGATGCCAGTGGCGCTGAAGTTAGGACTCCAACAGGCGATGAAGGAATTATGATCTTGCCAAGCATGAAGGTCACAAGTATTGAGTTTCTTTCATCTGCGCCTCCCAGACAGCCATTTAGCTCTCGATTACTTCGCTATTCAAGGATATGGGTTCGTCGGTGTTTGTTACGTATACGCCTTGCTCGACAACGATTCTTGCGACGTAGACGAGTGAGAGTAACGAGGATTTGGGTTCGCCGCCTATGGGTGGTTAGATATATACGACGCCTAACTAGGCGTGCACGACGCTTTGCTAGACGCATACGCAGTTATTTCCCCTAACTCTGGAACTAATTACGTGGGTAGACTACTATAAAGAGGGAGATAAAAACTATGGGAAAATCTGTAAGGTCGGCATCATCTGGTTCTTTTGCCAATATTAAGGGGCGCGGCTACAATACTCCTGAGGGCGGGGTTTATCCAAATAAACCCAAGCCTACTCAAATGCCTCCGGCTCCCTGCCCTCCTAATTCCTCCACACGCAATGGCAACGAAGCAAACAGCAATGGAGGGAAAAGTGCCTGACGAAAAACAATACCAACAGGGGGAGGAATTCGGAAAATCGGTTAATTTCCCCAAAGGCGGCAATTATCCCCCTAAGCCCCCTACGAGTCCTCCGCCACCACAAGTTCGTTCAACTCCACCTAAAAAGGACAATAATGGCTAAATCAGACAAACCTACACACAACCTACCTGCTTACGTAGATGTACGGGAGAGTAAAAACCCTCCACCACGCGCAGGCTATCCATCTAAACCACCTGCGAGTCCTCCTCCCCCTCCTCCGGCCCCCTCCAAAAAATAGAATTTATCAAGAGAAAGGACACGGCTAAAAAGCCGTGCCCTTTCTTCTATTTCTTCAGTCAGTTCCTCACTCGGTTCACCTTTAAAAATGCTTGCTTTAATATCCATTATCGCAAGCATCATTGGTTCCAATCCTAAAAGGTTCGATTAAAAGCGCCGATGCCGCGACGAAGTTCTACTACATCTATCGGTTTCAATCCCAAAAGTTCGATTAAGAGGACAAGCACCTAACCAACAAAACCGCGCTCGATATGGCGTTTCAATCCCCGTAGGTTCGATTAAAGGTTTTGGCATTCTGGTGGTTAAAGGCGACTCCATGATGTTTCAATCCCAGCAGGTTCGATTAAAGGATGCGGACAAACTCAAGCGCAATGCCATGATGAAGGAATTTCAATCCCAGCAGGTTCGATTAAGGCTCTGAAATCGGCGAAGGAAAAAGCCGGGGGCAAAGAGTTTCAATCCCAAAAGGTTTGATTAAAAGGTTGAATGGAATCCCGCCTCACTACTTCTCAATGTCGTTTCAATCCCAAAAGGTCGATTAATGGTTCGCCCTGGATGTTGCCGCGCACGTTGACAATGCCGTTTCAATACCAGAAGGTTCGATTAAAGGTTATTCGTTTCACACCGTCACCGACCGCGACAAAAAGTTTCAATCCCAAAAGGTTCGATTAAAAGGAACAACCATCTACAACTTTGAAGAGTCTAGCGCTATCGTTTCAATCCCAGAAGGGGCGATTAAAGGTGGAAGCCGAAACGGGCAAGATGATTGACTCCTAGAAGTTTCAATCCCAAAAGGTTGATTAAGGGCGATCTGCTCGCCATAGAAAAGGAACTGGCAGAAAACGTTTCAATCCCCGAAGGTTCGATTAAAGGTCAGCGAGCTGGCGCTCCTCAATGCGTTGGTCGAGCATTTCAATCCCAGAAGGTTCGATTAAAAGTTGGCGTTCAAGAATGGCACCATTGGACAAAGCCAGAGTTTCAATCCCGGAAGGGTCGATTAAGGACGGCTAGTTCAGATTTCGGCTTCGGGACCAATGATTTCAATCCTAACGGGTTCGATTAAAAGTGGAAAACATTGGTGCCGATGGCGCGCGCTACGACCAGTAGTTTCAATCCCAGAGGGTTCGATTAAAAGCGCGCTCAACGTGATTAACATGATGCTGCTGCACAAGTTTCAATCCCAGAAGGGGCGATTAAGAGGCACCCTGACGCTCGAAGAATTGCACGGATGCAGCGACAAAAGAAGGCCAAATTTTCAAGGTGCGCGGACTTATCACTCGTCGTGTTACGACTTTCCTTTACTTTACCTCGTCCTCACGATACTCGATTAGCTCGCCAACTCCTACACCAAAATACCTGCAAAGCGCTTCTAGGGTCTGAATGCGCACGCTTCCTACTGTCTCTGAATTGGCGACACGCTGGACGGTGCCTAAGGTCATGTTTGTCTCACGCGCAACCGCACGGACGGAAATGTCTCTGTTCTCGCTCAGGCTTTTCTTGCGTCGCAACTCATTGAAGTGCGAATAAATCACGCTTTGCATTTTGACGGGTTTTTGCTCCCCTTATATTATTGACCTAACCCATGCTCAAGTCAACTTATTTTTAGTCTATTGACTAATATATAGGTCACTTCTGATATACTTATTCTCGTCCCGACGCTTAAGAGGTCGGGCAAAAACGACGAAACCCGCTAGCGCTTATCTTTGGACGGAAAACGCTAGCGGGCCACGCTACCATGAATATAGCACAAATAGAGGGCGCTTTCAACGCGCCCAATGAGAACGGCACTCATCTAAAGCCCGCGTTCTCTTGCTCCTACGCTTGCACAAGCGTAACCACATCACTTGGCTTGCGCCGTCACACCATCACGACGCAAAACCGCACGCTCTACCACTCGTTCTTCGCCGAGGTGTTGAACATGGACGATCAGCCCGACTTTGTAGCAGTGGACGGCAATTTCTCCATTCAGTTCTACGCCGACGATGCCGAGTGTGACGCCGTTATCGAGAAAGCCCTGAGGTATGGTGCATGAGCCGCCACACCAGAGCACGCGGGGTTCGTTCCCCGCACTACTGCAACCCTCGCCCCCACCACTGGACACCACGCGAGCGGCAAATCTTCTCGGAGTGGATTGCTTGCCGCCAGATGGATAACGAGATGCAACTGATTCGCTTGCAAACCCAACAGAATCGCGTTGTTATCGAAATCCTCGATGCTGAGGCTCAGATTGAGGGCAAAGTGACTCATGCCTCATGGTCACAGCGCCCGCCTCTGGTGCGCTCCCACCAAGGCCGCAAGCTGTTGAGGGTGTGGGATGATCTGGATAGACAGATTCGCTGCGCCCGTCACATTGAGCGGCTTTTGTCTCCGCTTTACTCCCTCACCATTGGAGATGGGGAGGCGGAGTTTGTGAGCAACGACCCGATCACACTGTTCTTCTGGGGACAGTGCCAACTCGATTACCCCAACATTGACAAAATCAATTTAGACGTACCCCACAAGGAGGTGAATACACGATGAAAAGCCCCAACCAACATAACTACTTGAAGCATCTCTTTGAGTTGCAAGCTATTGGAAATATGAAAGAAGGCACCGTAACCACTGTTACCGTCGCACATGACGACTGGTGCCAGATTTTCAAGGGTGGCAAGTGCAACTGCAACCCGACATTGAACACGGCAGGAACGCGACCCAATCGCAAATCCCGTCGTAACAAGGGAGAGCAAGCATGAGCAACGCTGCACAGCGCGCGAGGGCCGAATTATTCGGCTCTCGTCTGCGCCGCCTTCGCAAAGAGAGGGGCCGCACCATTGGCGACATTGCCGCCTTTGCGGGTTTGCGACCTGGCTATATCGAGAAGATTGAGCGCGGCTATTCTGCGCCGCCTTCACAAAGAGCTATCGCCGATTGTTCAAGAGCTATCGGTGCCGACGCCGATGTTCTCTTCGCCGTCAGTGATAAGCTCCCGCTCGACTTAGAGAACGCCATTAAGTGCCGTCCCCTACTCTTGCAGCTTGTCCGACTGGCTCAGACATGGAGCCAAGACGAGCTAAGAGAGTTTCTACTTGCTCATGGCGTGTGCCCGTCGAAGATTGAGGCATGTGACGTAGAACGGCCCGACATCAAGAATGATGAGCGCCTGTGTCGCCGGGAGCCGATCAGCAAGGAACTCAAGCAGCACATTCTACGACTCGACAATCACGAGTGCGTTTATTGCTCGTCAACCAAATTCCTCGAAATCGACCATATCTATCCATTTTCACACGGAGGCACTAACGAAATTGACAACCTCGTGGTGTGCTGCGATGCGTGCAACAAGAAGAAGAGCAACAACACGAAACCGCCAGTGAGGGTATTTGGGCGCTTTCGTGAGGAGGTAGAAGCCTGATGCCAAGAATCAATATTCACCCACCAAGCGTTTACCTCATCAGGCACAAATGTAGTGGCCGTGTCTATGTCGGAAGCTCCGTTCACATTGCCCAAAGATGGGCACAGCACCGTAGACATCTTAGATTGGGCCAACATCATAGCCCGTTCCTACAACGCGCCTGGGACAAATACGGACCTGACGCATTTGAATGGCAAATCATCGAAAACGCCTCCAGTGCAGAAGAGCTTGTTTCTTTAGAACAAAAATGGATTGACTTCTACCAGTCAGCAACTCAAGAAAAGGGGTTCAATGTCGGCGCCGCCGTTGGTAGGCCCCGTCTTGGCAAGAAACACACAGCGCAAACCCTCGCGAAAATCAGCGAAAAAACCAAAGGTTTAAAGAATCCCCACACTAACAAACTTGCATTTGAGGATATACCGACGATTTTTCAGCGCCTAACCGATGGAGAAACGGTTCAGGCTGTTGCGGACAGCTTCAACGTCAAACGCCGCAGTATTTGCGACGTTGCTTTTAGAAGAGCGTATGCATGGATATTCATACCATGCGAATTAGAGCAGTCTGCAAAAGAAGCCGTGCTTGCTCAGCAATTCCCTAGGATGCTCCCGCCGGAAACGCGAGATGCCATTGCCAAATACTATTGCGACGGACACTCTTCACTAGCAATTTCACGGCAATTTGGCATCGGTACTAGGACGGTTTTCTCTATCCTTGAGGAAAAGGGCATTCCTTCAAGACCATCAGGCGGACATAACCGTATTCAACAAAGTCAACGCGATGCCATTACCAAAAGCTATTGCGATGGAAATTCCTCGTTAGTAATTGCAAAACAGTTCGGTATTAGCAGCCATGCGGTGTCCAATATTCTTAAGGAAAAAGGTATCCCTTCAAGACCATCAGGCGGACATAACCGTATTCAACAAAGGGAAGCGGCATAGGCCATGAAGCGAGAAAAAGGGGCGCCATAGGTTACTATGGCGCCCCTTTGTAGTTTTAGTTGCTCCTAAAAACCCTTCGGTTTTTGGCGAAGCATTCCCCCTTAATTGTTCCTCTACAGAGCAAGCGAAGCTGTCAAGGGCCGCAGAATAAAAGAATTTCTAGGCCGTAGGCCGTGAAGGAAATTGTTTTATGTGCCCTTTACTGCGAAGCACTGTCTCTGTCACGCTTCATCGAAAAGGGGACTGGTTTTGATGTTTCATTGACAAGCGACGAAACACCCCTTCTTGCGGCATGAACTGACTAGGATGCCATTTATGACTCCCAATGAGGCCCGCAAGCATTCCGGCTTTAAACCCATCAAGGGCGGCGAGGTATTGCGCTCTGCTCAGGCAACCGCAGTGGAACAAAAACCCGGCGACGATGGCGAAAGTGACCACGGCGACGAAAAAGGGCTAGATAAAGCCAAAGTAGCCGACAAAGAGGCGGTATAAATTCATGAAAAACCAGCAAAATGTACCAGTGAAGTCAGAGGCCATCGTCGATGGCGTTCCAACTGAGGCCCTTGTCATGTATGGCTCGGCAGTCAAAGCGCGGGATGTCGTCGATGGTTTTGGAATCCTCGAAGGATATGGGGTTGTGTTCGATACGAGCGGCAACCCAGAAGCGCGCGATTTGAGCGGCCAGTATTTCAGCGCCAAGACATACCTGGGGCCACAAAACGGCGACGGTGCGTGTGGCACGTTCCATCACATGCTCCCCATCAAAGGGATGCCTGCCGAGGTCGCCGACCACCTGTTCGCGCCCATCAAGGCCAATCGCGATGATGTGGGCCTCTTCGTTCAAATCGTCTGTGATATGTCCGACGACTATGAGGCGGCTGTCTACAAGATGGGCAAGGCTGGCAAATTGGGCTTTTCGAGCGGTACCGCTGCCCACATGATCAAAGTGGCCGATGATGGTGAGATTCTGCGCTGGCCTATCGTCGAAATGGCCTTGACGCCGACGCCGTGCGAACCCAGAGCGCGCGCAACGGCCATGAAAGCCCTCGAAGCCGAAACAGGTTCGGAAGCAATGGCCGTTTTTGCGAGTGAGTTCAAAGCGATATTCGAAAGCCAAGAACAGGCAGAAGAGGCGTTCATTCACGTTATCGACCATCTAGATGCTCAAGTCCAAGAGAACTGGCGCTTACAGGAACTGGCGAGCATCCAGCGCGAGGCGTTGCTACTCCATGCTGATATTCTGCGCATGAGCACGTCGCGTTATTAGACCAAAACGATACTCGAACGATACCAAAACGCGCCCTGAAAGTCATTCAGGGCGCGTTTTCTATTGCTTCAAAGGCTCAATTCCGAGCTGCTTCTGAAGCTCACGTAGTAATTCTTCCTTCTCTGTAGTGCTGAGTTTGGTTAAGTCCAAGCGTGGCGGTACTGGTGGCAATAGTCGCCCGCCAGCGGGCTCACTTCGCAGAAGTTTCATCAAATCCTCCATAACCCCAAGTTTAGATTCTCTTAGCAATACAAACCTGTGGTTATGGCATTTTTGGTGAGGGTTTGCGATAATTAAAGTACATGTTTCAGGACGTTTGTGGGCCACGAACTGGAGCCAAAGCCTGTCGTATCGACAGCGCCTCTCTCAAAATCGAATTACCGGTGCGCATCAATGGCAAGCAGCAGTTTGAAACCATTGACCTAAAGCCTTTCCTCAAGGCCCATCTGCGCACGGTGACACCACAAACCAACTGAGCAACTGAATACCCATCTAAGGGCCGGATGAAGTAGGGAAACAACGGCCCCTCTCGCCACTTCGCGGGAGACACAAACGCTCAAGCCGCCCTACTCTGCTTGAGCATATGAACGTCGGTACTACTCCGAAAAATCATCTGCCTTGGCAGTTGCAAGCGGGAGACGTGACAGGTTGGAGAGACAGCCATAATTAAGCGCGGTTCGCCGCGTCGGAGCGCTCATGAAGCGCCGTGATTCCCGCAGTAATGCGGGTTTTGCGGCGCTTTTTTGTGTTTTAGCGAGTTTTTATCATGGCCGCAGCTACCAAAGCGATTAAAGCGCAACTTCAAAACGACCTCGATGCCGCCCTCGAAGCCATCGAGAAAGAAACCGATCCTGTCAAAGCCAAAGAATTGCTTGAGACGGCAAAGGGCATCAAGGCCCAAATCGAGCAAATCGACGACAACGACGCCGAACTCGCAGGCCTCAAGGCTTATCAAACCTCACCCGCAACGGCCCGCGACACGACCAAATCCGCAGTCGTTGGCGGCGCTGGTGGCGGGGCGACCAAAGCCAACGTCGGCACCAGCGAAATCGACGTGATGACAGGCGAAGTCGTCCATGAAGAGGGCGCTGGTGTTCTCACCTCGCAGCAGGTCAAGGCCGTGATGAACCCCGGTTATCTCGACGGCTTCAAGTCGTTTTTGCGCGCGGGCGGCGACGAAAGCAAGATGAAAGGCACCAAAGCCAACAACAACGCTTTTCTCGCGGGCAATGACAACGAGGGCGGGCGCTTTGTGCCAGTCGAAGTTATCGCGGGCATCATCAAACGCGACCCGACGCCTACCCGCATCGTGGACAAGGTACGCACGCAGACGATTGGCACCGACTCAGCCCAAGTGCTGCGCGCTAACTATGACTCGGATGATTTGTATTCGTCGAATGTTCGCATTTATAAGACGGGCGAAGCCGAGGCATTCAAGAAGGCGGACAAACCCCAATTCGGCCTCAAAAAAATCGACGTGCATGGATGGACAGCAGAAATCTCCATTTCGAGGCGCTTTCTCGATGACACCAACTTCGATATTCTGGGCTACTTCGCCGAGGAGTTCCGCATCGCCATTCGCAACTTAACAGCGAAGAAAGTCTTGCTGGGAACGGGCGTTGGCGAACACTTCGGTATTCTGACGCGCGTGGGGCAATCGGGAGCAGATGGCATCGGCTTTACCAAGTCGGGCGACGCCAACCTGCTCACATGGGACTCGTTGCGCAAGCTCAAAAACACCATCCCCGAACAGTACGACCAGAACGCGAGCTGGCTTTTCAACAAGAAATCCACGATGGACGCCATCGAGGGATTCAAAGACGCCAACCTGCGCGATCTATGGCCCGAATCGCAGCGCGCGGGCGGTATTGCGGGTGTTCCAGGGATGTTGCGCGGCTATGGGTACGACCTCGAAGCCTTCATGCCTGACATCGCGGCGAACGCGCTACCAATTCTGCTCGGTGACTATTCGGGCTACATGCGCTTGTTGCGCATGGGCATGAACATCCAAGTGCTGCGCGAAATCGAAGCCCGTAACGGCCAAGTCGTGTTCTTGGTCGAGTTCCGCGAGGGCGGCGACGTGGTGCGCCCGTGGATGATGAAGGCGCTCAAAATCGCCGCGTAGTTTTAGTTCCCAACCAGCCAATTGAGCGGCGCCCCATAAGGCGCCGCGTTGACAGTTCCTCGGAGATTCCTTTGCGACAAATTAAACCAGCTATCGCTCTCGCCGTTCTTTCTGTTGCCGTTGCCGCCGGTCAAACCGTCGTTAACAGTGCCCTACTCGACACCAGTTCGGGCGATTCGTGTTCATTCCTGCTCACGATGGGGGCCATTGCCGCTAACGGCGTTGTCGTTGTCAAATTGCAGGGTGGCAACCTCGCCGATGGCAGCGACATGGCCGATATTCTTCCGCCACCGGTGGGAAGCGGGCAAACCGCGCCCCCCGCGACGCTAACGCTTGCCCCCGCCGACGCGAACTCGATGCAACTGTTGGAAGTGCATCGCCCCACCACGAAGTACATTCGCGTGGTTTTGACCCGCACCGTCGCCAACTCGGATGTTGTGGCGATTCATGGTCTGGTGTACGGCCTGTACTTCGAACCAGCAGCCCAACCGGGTATTTCGCAATCGCTGTTGTTGGTGACTCCGCCTGTTTCGGGCGCTGTTCAGGCTCAGTAAGTCATGCCCCGCCCCACCTATCCCACGCTCAATGAGCTCGTCGCTGCGTTCGCCGAATCTGGCCTCGCCGAGTGTCTGCCGTCCGATATGGGCGATTCTCTCGAACAGGCCAAAGGTGAATTTGAGAAAGGGGCCGACTACGGCCCCTTTCTGTGGAGCGGCGAGAGTGAGGAGCGTTCGTTCGATGCGCCGGGGCCAATCAGGGGTATGCACGGGATGGGGCGTTGCGGGGGCGGCATTCGACTGGCCTTACATACGGGCTTGCTCGACATCGAGCGACTTACCGTTGACGGCGTAGAAATGACGCGCGGGCGTGACTTCTTTCTCTATCCAGCTGATGCGGGTCAAGACGAGAATCCCTTCACCTCTATCCAGTTCGTTCGCCCGACCTTCTCAGCTCAACAGGGCGTGAAGGTGACGGGCGACTGGGGATTCTGTCGCGAACTTCCCGACATCGTTTGGCGGGCGGTGCTACTTCGAGCGGCGTGGAATGAGCGCGACACCATCGCCCGAAAATACCGCGCTCTCGGCATGGCCGCGCAGAACGCGACTATCAAAATCAAGGAGAGCGGCCCGGTGAAGCTCGAATACGCGACACCCGGAACGGCGAGCATCGAGGGTGCGCTCGATTTGAGCGCCACCTTTAACACGTGGCTTGACACCTGGAATCGTGCGCTCCGAGGCCGCACGTTAACCCAACCATAAACATCATGTTCGACATCAAAACCAATTCTGTCGTGAATTTCGTCACCGAATCTGGCGAAATCCGCACGGCCCTCGTGAACAGCGTTGACCCCGAAAGCGGCCAACCCAACCTGACTGTTTTACAGTTCGTTGATGTTGCGCCGCACGATGCAAGCCAGTCGCCCGGCACATGGCACCATCCCAGTGAAGAGGCGCCGCCTATCGAAGAAGAACAATCAGTTGTCGAGGAACCAATCGAGCCGACTCTCGACGAACCCGCCCAAGAAGGCGAGGAGTTGAGCGAACCCGCTTAGGCCCATGAAGCTCGTCGTTCTCTGCTTTGTGGCCCTGTATCTCGTGGGCGTGCTTGTCTGGCTCGTTCGCCTCAGCGCACAATTCGGCGCAATTAGACGCGAGGCGGCGTGTCTGCGAGAGGAGCGCGACGAGTACAAAAATGCGTGGAGCCGCGCGATTCAAAAGCTCAGTGCGGCTGAACAGCAGCTTGTTGATTTGCGGCGCGAAACGCCGGGCCGCGACCGAAGTGGACGCTTCATCAAGCGTGTAACTGAGGTTTGCGGCAGCGAATGAACTTCACCGATGCCGAGCGGGCGTTGTTCGCTGAGTTCAACACCGCGCAAATCCGCATCACGCGTGATGGTACGGCAACGAAGGGGCCGCGCAATGAACCGATTCCCGGCATTCCTGTTGAGGTGTTACCGCTCCAAGGCTGTCAACTCTGGGACTTATCCGAGTCCGACAAAACCGGACTCACCGGGGAGGAAATCGCGCTTCGACGAAAGGTTCGACTCAGTGACTACCACGACAATCTCACCGAGAAAATGACCGCGTTTCTCGACGGCAAAGCCCACAACATCGTGCTTTGTTCTGACGATGGTACCCGCTCTTTCTCGCTTCTGACGCTCCGACTCATCAAATCGTAATGGCTCAAGAACTCGAACCCAACGACATCAGCCCCTTCACAGCCGACGTTTTTTTGAAAGAAACATTGTCGGCTCACGAGGGTGTCGCCGCACTGGTGGGTGACCGCATTGCGCCCGCACTCGATGGGTTTGAGCCGAGCGAGTTGGTTGATGAAAATGCCGCACCAGAAATGGCGTGGCCTTACGTGCTATTCGGCGAGGATGGCGACTCGCAGCTCAATACCTACTCAACCGATCTAGTGCTCAAGCGCTCTGAGTTTTTGGTGCGTGCCTTCATGCGTGAGGACATTGCTGATGCGCGCGGACTTTATTTTGAAAACGTGGCAGCCAACATTCAGCGGCAGCTCGCCCTCGCATTACAGGGCGTTGCCGACGCTGAAATTGGAGGCGAGTGGGGCGGCTCTATTCACGAGTGCCAACTCCTGCCACAAGCTCACCGCGCGGCCTACGGCGAACGCGGGCGCCGCATCTGTGAAATGGGCATCCGCGTGAGGATTACAACGACCTAAGGGGGTTCACCCCACCGCAATACCCCCTCGGAGGGGAAACCACTATGCCACAAAATCTTTCCCCTTTGTCTTAAGGGTGACAGAGACAGCGCTTTCGCTGTCAAGGGCACGAAAAAGAACTTTCTTCACGCGCTACGCGCTAAAAGTTCTTTTTCTCTGCGGCCCTTGACAGCTACGCTTGCTCTGTGATGGAACAATTAAGGGGGAGCGTTCCACCAAAAACATAAGGTTTTTCAACAGAATTCGTCACTAAACGGCACGATAGCAGAAGCAATCTAGCATGTAAAAATTTATATTGGTTAGTTGGCAAAATTCTACTATCGACCTCATTCAAAGTAACGAAATAAAAGGCGAATCAATCTATCGTCTATCTCCAAGTGATGCTTCTGCCTTTTGAAAAGGCGAAAGCATTTACCGTCCATCTTAAAGATTGCTCCCGTTCTCGGAAGACGCGGGACTGAGAGAAACGCACGTTTCAAGCCCACTTCCTGCTTCACGGGGGCTAGTTTCACGCGCCGCAAGCGGCTCGCCAGAGCTTTCCCCTCCACAGGCGTTTAGCGTCTCCGCACGACTTGCGGCGACGTTTCTGAGATTCAATGCGGCGTTCAAATCACGGTCAACCCGCGCGCCACACTCGCAACTCCAAACTCGGTGCGATAGCTTCAAATCGGCGTTCACCGCACCGCACGAAAAACAAGTTTTCGAGGATGGAAAGAAGCGCGGGGCAACTACCAATTCAACACCCCGCCACTGGCTTTTGTAGGTCAACTGTCGCCTCAACTCGCCAAAACTCGCATCTCCGATTGCTTGCGCCAGATGATGATTTTTCATCATCCCTTGCACGTTCAAATCCTCAATAACCAAAACGCTTGCTTTTCGCGTCAGGACGTGGGAAACGTGGTGCAGGGTGTGGCGCCGCACATCGGCAACCTTAGCATGTAGTACGGCTACACGGCGCGCGGCCTTCTTGCGATTTGTACTGCCTTTAACTTTGCGGCTCAACTGGCGAGAGAGGCGCTTTAACTTGCGCTCGCGGCACTTAAGGGCTTTAGGATTCTCGAACGTGAGGCCATTGGATGCGACCGCAAGACTTTTGACACCCATATCCACACCGATGATGTTTTCAGTTTTGGCTATGGCGTCTGGCACTTCGATTTCGACGTGAACGGAAACAAACCAACGGCCCGCGCGCTCGGTGATACGGGCACCATAAAAACGGATGGTGTCTGTGTTTTTGCCGTAACCACCAAGGGGGATGCAATTTGATTCTTTCAGACGCACGCGACCAATGCAAGATAATTTGATGGAGTCAGACCTCACAATGTATGCAAAGTCCCCGAAACCTCCGATGCCACTCTTGCGGCTCTTGAACTTGGGAAAGCCAGTTGCCTTACCTTTTTTTCCTTTTTTGCATCGGTCAAAGAATGCCTTATAAGCGTTGTCTAGGTTCGCGAGTGCAACCTGACGAGACCATTTAGAAGTCTCTCTGAGCCAAGGAAATTCCTCATCTATAATTGAACGAAGGACACCGTCCAACTTCTGCCAGTTCAGAACCTTCTCTCCTTTTTCACGTGCTTCAATCTTGTGCGCCAGTCCCCAGTTGTAGACGAACCGCGCCGCGCCACAATGACGAAGTAGCGCCGTGCGTTGCTCGTTGTTGGGGTCAAGTTCGACTTTGTAGGCGCGGGTGATTTTCATGGCAGTTAGGGTGAGAACGAATGAGGAAAGAGGGGGAGAGGCGCGACGCCGAAACGTCGCGCCGGGTCGTGTTAGCGGTTCTTGCGGCGCTCGCTGCGATTAGGGCGCGTCGCCGTTGTTGTGAGGGTTGGGTTGCAGTTGCACTTACCGCCCTTGAAGATTTGGCACCAGTCGTCATGTGCGACCGCAACAGTCGTGACAGTGCCCTCTTTCAACTCGCTCGCGTGCAGATCAAACAAGTGCTTCAAGTAGTTGTGTTGGTTTGGACTTTTCATCGGTTGTTCACCTCCTTGTGCGGAACGTCGAGATTAATGCCGGCAATGTTGGGATAGTTCTTCTGGCACTGTCCCCAAAAGAACAGCGTCATGGGGTCGTTGGAGACGAACTCCTCATCATTGGTCGCAGCCAGAAAGAAGATCGGGGCCAGGAGGCTTTCGATGTGCCGAGCGCAGCGAATCTGGCGGTCCAGTTCATCCCAGCGCCGCAACAGGTTTCGCGCCCGACGTGAGCGAAGGAGCGGCGGATTCTGGGAGCCGTGCGGGGTTTCGTCGCGCTCGGCATCGAGAATCTGCACAACCACACGGCTCTGTTGCTGTTGCAGACGAATCAGTTGCGTTTCGTTGTCCATCTGGCGCTCACAAATCCACTGAGCAAAGATTTGCCGTTCTCGTGGCGACCAGTGGTAAGGCCGAGGTTCGTGGTAGTGCGGGGAACGATGTCCGCGCCCTCTGGTGTGTCGGCTCATGCACGCCCCCACAGGGCGGAGTCAATCACCGCGTCACACTCGGCATCGCTGGCGTAGAACTGGATGGAGAAAGTCCCATCTACTGCTACAAAGTCGGGCTGGTCGTCTACGTTCAATACCTGAGCGAAGAACGAATGGTAGAGCGTGCGGTTGTGCGTCGTGATGGTGTGACGGCGCAAGCCAAGTGAGGTGGTTACGCTGGTACAAGCGTAAGAGCAGGAGAACGCGGGCTTTTGATGAGCGCCGTTCTCATTGGGCGCGTTGAAAGCGCCCTCAGTTTGTGGTAATATTTGCATTAGCGAGGCCCGCAAACGTCCATCTGCCAAGAAAAAGCGTTTGCGGGTTTTTGCGTTTCCGGCCTCCTTGACCGGAACGGGCTTAGTTTAATTGACTAATTGTGGTTAGTCAATAGATATTTTGTGATTGACGATATGACTAACCTTAGATAAAATAAGATGTTAGTTAGAGATACCCGTCAAAATGGAAAGCGTGATTCGTTCGCACTTCAACGACTTGAGGCGCAAAAAGGCAACAAGAGAGGGCCGCGATATATCTGTGCGAGCCGTTGCCAGAGAAACCAACCTCTCACTCCCAACTGTTCAGCGCGTTGCGTCGTCTGATAGCGAAGGTCTTTCCGGTGTGAAGCTTGGCACCATCGAAGTGCTATCGAAGTATTTTGGCGTCGGTATTGGAGAGTTGATCGAGCGGGTAGACGATTAGCATCAGTCCCTTATTGGTGTGGGGGTTTAGACTCACTTTATGCCTACTCTTTCTGACCACGTTGATCAAGAGAACAGCGTTCAAGAAAGCCCTCCACCTTCACCGCTTTTGGTTGATAGTAGCACTGTTGATGCGCTTTTCGCGCCTCTGACGAGTAACGATGTAGAGCGACGGTTGGCAGCCCTGAACGCGTTGGCAGGTACGCCCGTAGTAAGCACTGAGGCCGCCACCGTTGATATTGTCACAGAGTTAGACGAAGAACGCGTCGCACAAATTGTAGAGGGCCACTCGCCACAGGAGCAAAGGTAGTGACGGCAAATGGTATTCCTGTAGCGGGCGAGCGGTATCTAGTGGATACCAACGTGTTGACTGCGCTTGATAATGCTTCGCACGCTCAACATCAAACAGTTTATGATGTTGTCGCGCGGCTTACTAAAGCAGAGGTCATCCTCTGCATTGCTCCCCAGAATCTGATCGAGCTTTGGAACGTAATGACTCGTCCTCTAGAGTCAAATGGTTTTGGTTTGTCGGTAGCGCAAGCTAAGACGAGATTAGACCGCTATGAGGAAGCCTTCACGGTGCTACCTGATGCTCCTCAGGTGTTTGAGCAATGGAAAAGACTAGCGCTCGTCCATGAAGTCAAGGGCAAGCAGGTTCACGATACGCGCCTTTGTGCCTTCGCTTTAGCCTACACAGTACAGAACATCCTTACCCTTAATGAAAGGGATTTTCGCAGATTTACGTCCGAAGGAATAAACGTGGTTACTCCCCCAGTACTACTCGCTCTGTTCGTAAAAGCAGATGCAGGTAATGAAATGGTGTGGGTTATGACCTCTATACACGGAGATTTTGAACAAATACCAAAGAGGGAATTGGCTGAAGGAATGGTTCAAATTAAGGTTGAAGGGAGAAAAGAGGGAGATATTTTGGCTTGGATAACACCTGAAGTATTTGGAAAAATTCATGATGCGCCGCCAAGTGCCGAGCCGCTACCAGAGCCCATGCTTGAAGCTATCCGCTTCATAATATCCGTTCTTGGCGAGCAGGTCCCCGGTTCATTTGAGGAGTGGGAAAGGGATTTTCGTAGAGATGAAGACCCCGCACAAGAGATTCTTCTATGGTTGCGAGTTGCGGATAAATACCAAAAATTAACAACCCAACATGCCTTGAGTAAAGCAGCCAAGAGTGACTATTTCCAAGTTCTGCTCAGATGCACTATGGTTCCCAGAGAGGATGTTCTTAGTATGGTTGAACGTAAAGTTATTTCAGATGATGAAGTTTTGCGCATCATTGACGAGTACTATTCTAAGGATGCGCCCCGCGTGAAAGCGAAACCGAAGCCGAACCGAGCGGAGAGGCGAAGGAAGAAGTAATAAAGGCCCCCGTTCATTAATGGACGGGGTTAATTTTTGCCTTACATGATAGGGGCTACTTGCCACGGAAAACTGTTTAGAAATTGTATTGGACATCTTGGCAAATTATGCCATTTTTGGCATAATTATTAGTAGGGCGTGGCCCGGTGGCGGGGACGCCTTAACGACACCCCCATGTCCACCCCTCATCGTAAGCCGTTAGTCTTTGCCGGTTCATCACAAAAAGACCTACTTGCCGTGCCTGAAGAAGTCCGTATCGTTTTTGGATACGCTCTTCATCTTGCACAAATCGGACAAAAACACACCGATGCCAAAGTTCTGAAAGGATACAAAGGCGCAGGAGTGCTAGAAGTTGTCGATGACTACCAGACCGATACTTACCGTGCGGTCTACACGGTGCGCTTTGAAGGTAATGTTTATCTACTGCACTGCTTTCAAAAAAAATCTAAACGTGGTAGTGAACTACCACGCGAAGATAAAGAACTAATCAACAAAAGATTGGCTTGGGCCGAAGAGCATTGGAAAGCCAATCAAGATAATAAAAAAGGATAATAGATGGACAAAGAAATGATCCTTAGTAGTGGCAACGTCTTCGCGGACCTTGGTTTGCCTGACGCTGGCGGTTTGATGGTCAAGGCTGATCTCATGGCGCAGATTCAAGCTGCAATGGAGAGAAAAGGGCTGACACAAAAACAACTCGCTGACTTGGTTGGATTGGATCAACCCAAAATTTCCAAGTTGCTACGTGGGCAGTTCGGTGGCTTCTCTATAGATCGGTTGTTTTTCATTCTCAACCGACTTGGCCACGAAGTTCAAGTTCATATTGATAGCACCGAGCGCGAAGACGCTCAAACACTGATTCTGGCAGCCTAAGGAGCAAAAAAGTCCGCCACGAATTACGTGACGGATTTTTTTGTTCCTGTCGCATAAATTTTGTGTGACACCCAGTCCCTAAATACAAAATTTAAGTGAGTTAAAATTTATGTACTCCTCCTACTCCTCAACAATAGATCGTTACGCATCAGTTTCTTACCAAGCCAACTTTGACAGAATCGCAGAGCAGGTTGCACAGATCAATTCCCTACACACTAGAGCTGCTATACAAGCGGCTCAGGCAGTTTCTCGTATCAATATTCAGGCAATCGAGGAGACGGCAAAATTCGCTAGGTCGGTTTCTCTTGCTAACGCACGAGCTGTTGCGAAAATAGCGCAAGCTGAACTAACATCCTCCCGCTTGAATATCCAAGCCGCTGAGCAGTCAGCACGAACTGCTCGTTGGGTTTCTCGAATCAATACTCAAGCAGCAACACAAGCGGCGGAAGCCACCCTGTCATTTTCACGCGCCAACGCTCAGGTCATTGCACGAATTGCTCAAGCTCAACTGTCCGTGTCCTCCATCGTTAGCAATTTCGTGAAGCGGTTGGCTGATCTTCCTAAATTCGAGGTGCCAATTTTGCCTAACTTGGAGATGATTCAACGGCAAATGTTGGACATACGGAAGTCCTTCTATGAGCCTCTCAAAAATCTGAATTTTACTTGGGCTTCGCCGAATTTCGAGTACCTTCGCAAGAATCTCAAAGAATTGATCGAAATCGTTACTTTTGCGGAGGCGAAAGAGGTTTTGAAAGAAGCGGGCTATGAGTTCCTCATCCAGGTTTTACCTCAATCGGCAGCTAGAAAAATTGCAGGATTTAGAGCAACTCAAAGTAATGGAGGATTGACACGGCGCTTGGCAAAAAACACCAGGTCTGAGATGTTCGCGCTTCACATGAAAGCAGCTTTGCAGTCCTGTAAACGCTCACGCAAGTGGTGGGGTGTCACAAACCAAGCGCTAGTGTCTCATGCACAGGGCAATTATGGCGTTTCTGCAAGGACTTTTTTCACTGTCATTGAAGCCCTTCTAAATGAGTGTTTATATGAGGAGGAGTTAGCTTATTTTGACGGTAAATCTAAGTCTGTCGTCCGTAAAAACGCCAATGGTAAGGTAGCTAAAGACCGCAATAATAAGGTTATTACTTTGAATGGCTTGGAGTCCAAAGTTCAGCATCTTTCCAAGCACAGCCAGCGATTCAAAATGTTGACGGATTGCATTGAGGCTTGGCTCAAAGAAGCAAGAAACAATATTTTACATGGCAACATTGTTGGATCAAACTGTCGCCTTTCTGTTCAATTGGTGTTGATTGTTTTTCTTGGAGCTTATGCTTTATCTAGTGACATTCCCCCCATCACCAACATTATTTTTCATTGAAGAAGCGCCTCACTGAGGCGCTTCTTCTAGCTAGTAAAAGATTCCAATGGCTAAACGTGTAACGGATGAACAAGAACAAGGAGAACTTGGCGAGTTGCAAGTGCACACGCATTTTCTTCAGGTTCTTAAATGGAAACCTCGCCCCCTAAGTCCCGATCTAGGAGAGGACTTCATCGTTGATATTTATGATCAAGGTGCGTCTGCCGGACTTGCGTTTTACGTTCAAGTCAAAAGCTCTGCAAATCTGCCTAAGTTTCAATTGAAGACCAAAGACCGAAGCTTCAGCTACCCCATCTGCATCAAAGACCTAAATCATTGGAAAGAGTACATTCCCCCTGTTGTTATTGTTATTTGGGATACAACTCAACTCAAAGGGTACTGGGTCACAGTGGCTGATGTTATTCGTGACCTAGACAAAAGAAATCCAGGGTGGGAAGAGAAGAAGAGATTGGGCAAAGGTGAAGAGCCTACTGTCAACGTGCTTATTCCCCAAGCCAACACCTTGACGAAAGACACTTTAGAGTCTTTGCGTTATAAGATCGCGCTCCCGTTGTTTCCCTCTTTTAGCGTGGGGAAAGAACTGACTTTGAAGTTGGACTTGTCATTTCCCAAAGACGCTGATGGTCAGGCTCAGCACGATGCATTCGAGCGGTTTGTCGAGTCAGGAGAACGTGTTTCTATTGATGGCCGCTTCATCAAAGGGATGCAATTTTCTGATTGGTTCGAGCGCAAATTTGGCAGAGTCTCAATGAGCCCTCAGGCGGTCATTGCTATGGGGCCGCGCTACTCCGACCAAATTGAGAAGTTTCGGTTAACTCTAATCTCACTAGAAGGCCGGACCCTACAACGGGAAGTGATTGAGGTGAAGGCCGTTCAATTTGGTGAAAGTCAGATTACATTCTCGAATGAACATCTTCCCACTCCCTTTGTCTTTACGTTGACCTTTCGTGAGGCAGAGAAACAATCTATTAACCTTTCACTTCAGGGCGCGAAACTTACGGCAGGTGCAGCTATAAGGGCCTATGACTTTTTTGAGAATGCCCGCAATGGGGGTACTCTACGTGTCGAGTTCATGTCGAGTGAAGGCAATAGCGTTAGTACGGGGCAGATTGAGGTTCCAATTGCCACATCGAATTTCCCAGAATTAGGTTCTACTTTTCGCGAGATGCTCGCCAAGTTGCATTCTATCGAATCGAGAACAGCAGTTAGTTTTCCTGTTTCACAACACGGATTCACACAAGACGATTATCACGCGATTTATGAAGTTGCGGAAATTTTAGAGAACGGACGCGTTGTGTCTCGCTTCACTAGGCACGAGCAAATTATGCATGGTCCTGTAGAGGCTAATGATGCTTTTATCACGGCTGCCTTGGACTGCTGGCGCAAGTCTGAGCCTATGCTTATGGAGGCTGAGGTAGGACGAGTAGACGCCCACATCCTTGGTGTACGGGTCCCATTAGGAAAACTTCGCTTTCGGCTTAAAGGAGATTTAGAAGCCGACTGTGCCAAGAAACTAGAAGAGATTGAGTTGTCAGGAACTACTCCTGACAATGTAGAGATCGTTTTTATCAACGGTGAGCAAGAGCAAGAGTTTGCTGAATGGATGGTAGGAACTCCGATGCTCCCTCCGATGGAGTAAAGCTCTTGGGTTGGTTGTATCTTCTCGCTAAAATCCCCTCATGCAACCTCGCAAAATCGCCCTTGTTGCCCTCCTGATCGGCGCCCTTCCTGTGACCTATGTTCTCGGACAACAGAACGCGGCTCCTGATGTTCAGGCATTCGATAAAGATTTAGAGAACGCTACCAATTCACTCTCTACTCAACAGTGGGCAGAAACCCTTACAGGGGCGCAAAAAATGGCGTCCTTGTCCCAAAAGGCCGTAGGTGACCGTGCGCGCTCCCAAGCAGTTGTTACTCAGGCAATGGCACGGTTCTATTCTGATGGTGACCGCAAGGCAGAGATTCGCCTTCAAGCCCTGCAAGTCGCCCAAAATCAACGTATTATCGAACTTCTTGAACAATTGAACGCCAAAAAGAATTAGTGCGACCTTATTTCAATCCCAAGAAGCGCTGTGCAATTTCTCTTTGCTGTGAGAGCGAGCGCTGCGAACCTCCTCGGCGCCGTGCTTGGTCCTGCAATTTTTTCTGGTACTCTTGCGGTGAGTTCGCCACGACATTGCCGTTGTGGACATAGTTGACAGTGATGTTTCCGCCACTGCTCGAACTGCGAGACGAGGCCCCTGCGATGAGTTCGGCCTGTCGGTTCTGGCGGTAAGACTCCGCTTCTGCCGCCGAAAGTACGGTCTCGTTCGCGTGGAGTAGGGCAAGCGTTCCCGGCTTCACGCGCTCTATTCCCGTTGCGGCAGCTGTGACTTGGACAGGTGGCCCATAGGGTGTAATGCCCAAGGAGGGAAGAGCCGAGCCATAGCCGCTCTTACTGAAGCCGCCCCCACCCACTGCTGACGTGAACAGATTAGTCAAGAGGCTCCTAAATTGGCTCTTTATCAGGTCGGCGGCAAGATTTTGGAGCGTTGAATTGAGGCCAGAGCGCAAAGCGGTGCCAAACGACATCTGACGGGACAGCACCGAATCAAACATAGAATCGAAGGAATCGCCGACCTTGCTCGTCAGCGTGTCGATCTTCGATTGCTGGCTAGTGAATTTGTCATATTCAGCGAGTAATCCGCGTACGCCTTCACGCGCCTTTTCCAATTTTGATTTTTCCGCGTCTCCCATCGGGCCACTCTTTGCCACTGCCGCCAAATCCTCGTATTTCCAATCGAGGATTTGCGACTTCAATCCGCTTAGAGGTTTGAAACGAGTAAGACGCCCCACTTCAAGCTGTTTCTGCAAGTCCAAACTTTGGCCCAAAGCTGCATTCAGTGCCTCAGTTGCCGTTGCGTACTTTTGAGTTGTAGTGACGGCATTAATCAGGTTCTTTTTCTCATCGGGCGTCCTGTCCTTCAGATCGCCAAAGACTGTGCGGAACTTGATTCCCGCTGTGACGCTATTATCGCCAAAAGTGGCAACGGCTTCTGCTGCTTCATCGAGAATTGAGCGAACGGCGCCCGCTGACTTGAGAGCTGATTGAGCGTCGAACACCTTCTCGAAATCAGCCATTTTCCCGAAGAAATTAACGTCGGCAAAAGAGGTGTTCTTGCCCCTCTTTTCCATTTCGGTAAGAAGCTCTTGGCGCTTTTCAAAGAGGGCGAGTTCTTTCTCTTGTTGAGGGCCGTAGCCGGGGAACTTGAGCGTGATGTCCTGTAAGCCCTGAGCCAATTTGACGGCGCGCGTCGCCTCCTCGAATGACGACCTGTAACCCTTCTCGTCTTCGTTTTGGCGTTGAAGCTTTTTGATGAAATCGCTTTTGTCTGCGTAGCCTGTAGCCAGTCGCAAGGCATCAGCTGCACTGTGGTTTAGTTTTAGGAGGCCAGATTGTTTATCAAGCAAGAAGTTACTACGCTCAATCTTATCGGCCCGCTCGGTTTCCGATAAGGTGAGGTTTTTGAGTATTGAGCCTTCTTCCTTGAGTGCGGCAATCTGTGCGTCTAAAGCGTCGTTTGCCTCAAGGTCGGCTTTAGTACGCCCCCAGGCACGCGCATATTCGGCGCTCTTATCTTGAGCGTCCAGAATGATTCCCGCTTGTTTATTGGCGCCCGCGAACAATCCCGCCGCGCGCCCCTTGAGTCCATTGCCTTGAGTAAGCATCCGAGCAGATGCCCCCGGCGCCGCTACAAATGGATTCGCCGCCAGAGCTTTGCCCACCTTGAGGATTGAGCCACCCAGTTTGTCGTAAACCTTGGCCTCCTCTAGAAGACCAGTGATTTCAGGGCGCTTCCAGACGTCGAAACGTGCCTGTTCTTTCTCAAGCGCTATTTCGTATTGCCCCGTCTTAATGGTATAGGCATTCAGCGCCCGTCCAGCGACGCTCAAAACGCTGATCTTCTCACGTTCTGCGTGCGTGGCCTCCTTAGTTGCCTGAGTTGTTTGGTCAACCGAGAGCTTGCGCTGAGCATCCAAAAGAGCCAATTTCCTTTCCGGCGCCGCTGCATACTTTCCGCCCGCTTCAAACTCGCCTAATATCGAGGCGAACGGGTTTTTGTCTTGACCAATCGCGCGACGGGCTTTATCCAATTCCTTGAGCGAGTCGGTAACGGCATCCACCGCTTTGACGCGGTTCAAATCGACATCGGCTTTGTTGGCGAAGTCGCGGAACATGCGCACCAACTGAGGGAAGGTTACGCCCGCTTGCGCGGCCATTGCTTTGAGTTGGCCCTGATATTCTTTTGATGCCAGTGCTGTCTGGAAAGCAAATCTGGCCGCTGTCCCTTCGCCGGATTTGACACCCTTGCCCCAAGCGGAATCAATAGCGCCGATTTTGGAGAGTGAGCCATTCAACACCTTCAAGTCAAAGGCGGGGAAATCGCCGCCTTCACCGCTGGCGCCACCATAACCGCCCGACGAACCAAAACGTGTCCCCTTGGCGTTATTTCCATCGGGGCGAACTACCCAGGCGGGGCGAGTAGTAGGCTTTTTGTGGGCGCCGTATTGGTCAAGAAAACGTCCATCAGGCCCAATGATTTGCACATGACCCGCTGAGTTCTTGCGAGTGGCGCCAGAGTACACGATGTCGCCGGGAGAATAGACCATTCCGGCGGTTGCCGCGAACCCGATTCCGGCGCGCTTGAACCCTGCCATTGTGCGCGCGGCTGTATCTCGTCCCTTTCCCGGTCCCATGAAGCGCGAGAAGGCTTTTGTCGCCCCATTGACGGTAATATCGGCCAATCGGTCGCAGGAGTGATAGAACACCTTGCCGATTCTATCGCCCCACTTCTTTTGCATCGTGAGCGCGTTTTGAGCAATACGGGCACCGAGTGGCCCCGTTTCAAGAGAACCGCCCTTTGTCGGCACTACACCATCAAGTCCGCTCAGTAGTTCGCTTTTGCTTCTGGCGCTCATTGCCGCGCTATTCGCTGTTTTGGCGGCACCAATGGACGCGTTAAATGACTTACGAGCGTCGGCAACGATTGTTTTGCTTTTCCCCGCAATATCAATCAGTTGCTCAAACCGCTTAATCATCGGGCCGAGCGGGTCATTGATGATGCCGAGCGAAACGAATTCATCTTGAACGGAAGCGAACTTATCTTTGAGAGAGTCCCTTACATCTTTGAGTTTTTCGAGTTCGTTTTTGGCGCCTTCAATGGTGATTTGAGCCGCTTTCTTCGCTGCTTGAGCTTTGTACTCGTACGCTTTGGCGACATCGTTTATTGCGTCTTTCTCACGGCGCAGTTGCTCGCGTGCTGCGCGCTTTTTGGCTTTATCAGATTCGGATTGACCGCCCAAATCAGGAGGTGTACCTACTCCCCATCCTGTTTTAGGTTTAGGCTTGGGGATTTGATCGGCGGCGTCGCCGTACTTGTCGGCAGACGCGAGCATACCGCCCGCGCCGCGTTTGAAGTCAGCTGAAGTTTTGAGCTTGGCTTGAGCTGCTTTCCAGGCGGCATTTTTCTTTTTCTGCTCGGCAAGCCAGCCGGGACCGTAACCGCCCATCGAAGGCCCATCTGTTTCGCCATAGTTCGCCGTCTGCCCATTATACATTTTCCAGTAGTAAGCGGCATTGCTAGAAACGCTCTTGATGAGGTTGCCGTTGAAAGTGGTGATCGAATCGCTCAAGCCCCTGAGCATTCGATTGAAACCGGACTCAAAACCACCTGTGAGCGAATACCACGCATCGGATAATCCTTTGCGTAAATCAACCATGCCCTTCGCAAC
>SDZD01000012.1 GCA_004172935.1 bacterium
GCCTCGCCTTCTCCAAGAGCCTCTTCATGCACATCGTCGTGCTGAGAATCTACCTCCATGACTACAATCACAGTCAAGCCCGCACATACACAAAAACTCACCCTAGTTGACCACCACCCAAGATTGGATACTCCAACTGCTGGGCCAGCCCATCGAGAAGCTGAATCGTGAATACGATTACTTTGACGAGGTGGCAGCGCTGCCCGAAGTAGCGGCGAACCGATACCGTTCGAGCGATGTATCGGCTTCTGTTTTACATCAGTTGCACCAAAAGGTTCGTGGGCAAGAATGCGAGTTTTGGGCATGGGGTACCGTCATTTTCCCCATACGCGACCCGTTGCCCCCGGCCATTGCCCACGACTTGATCGACCGCGATATTATCGTCAGCCAACTGGGACATACACGCCAACTCGATGAGGTGCAGTGGCGTCTGGCCTCGCTCGTCGATGAGGCGCTGCTGACGTTCGCGTGGGATATGTTCAACAAGCCCACCTACAGCGCCGCCGAGTTAGAGAAGTTGCTGACGCAACACACCGACAACCTGTGGCTTTTGCACCAGTGGAAAAATTACGGAATGCAGGATTCGCCAATGTGGAAGCCACAAGTGGGCGACATGGAGAAGGAAATCATCTTTCATCGTTGGGCATGGCAACACCCGCACCGCGACGAGGACACACGTCACTGGCCCAAAGATGTGCCTACCCTAGAGCAGTACATGGAAATACTGGCGCAGCGAAAACAAGGGTTGCTGCGCCTCGAACGCGAAGCCGAAGAAGCCCGCCTCGAACGCGAAGCCAGAGAAGCCCGCCTCGAACGCAAAGCCGGAGAAGCCCGCATTCAAGCCGAGCGAGCCGTAGAAGAGCGCCGCGACCAATTGCAACGGCTCGCCGAAAGGCCACTCGCCCCACAGGAAATCGAGCGGATACTAACCGCCAGAGAACCCGACGAACTGCTCGCCTTAGCCAGCAACCCCCATGTGGCCCTCGAACAGATAGCCAAACTCACTAACTGCCACAACATCAAAGGCGCCCGCCAAATCCGCGAAGCCGCGCAAAACAATATCAAGAACCGGGAAATTATTGAGGATGCTCATGGATAATTTTTAACTGCCGATGGACAGATAACTGCCGAATTGCCAAAAAAGAAGATTGGAACAAGAGAGATAAAGATTTTTAAACCACAGAGGCACAGAGACGCAGAGTGATTTTAAGAAGAGCATTTACCCCGTAGGGGCAAACCCATGTGGTTGCCCACCACACGAACTGCTCATACATCACGATATTGCCAGAAATGAGCAACCGGAATGATGGGCAACTACGTGGGTTGCCCCTACGAAAATAATTTCAACACCCCTACTATCCAGCCATCATCGGCGATTTGCCTCTGTCCATTGGTGGTTAAAAATTCGTTGCCTTCAGCGCCCCAATGAGCGGGGCGGTGTATACCCTTGGTTCCCTTGAATCTGTTCTCTACCCTGCTCTCATTGTCGGTGCTTGCGCTGGGGGCGCCGATAGCCAACGCTCAAATGTTACCCAAACAGTACCTGTGTTTTCGCGCGCATACGCCGCCTGCTATTGATGGAAAGCTCGAATCGGCGGCGTGGGATAGCGCGCCGTGGACCGATGAGTTCGTCGACATCGAGGGCGACAAGAAGCCCGCGCCGCGCTTCAAGACGCGGGTGAAGATGCTGTGGGACGAGCAGTACCTTTATATAGGGGCGCAGATGGAGGAGCCGCAGGTGTGGGGCACCCTCACCAAGCGCGATTCGGTCATCTTCTACGACAACGATTTCGAGGTGTTCATCGACCCCGACGGCGATAACCACAACTACTACGAGTTCGAGTTGAACGCGCTCAACACCATCTGGGATTTGCGGCTGCCCATCCCCTACCGCGATGGCGGCGGCGCCATCAACGAATGGGACGTGTTGGACATCAAAACCGCCGTGCATATCGATGGCACAATCAACGATGCGCGCGTGACCGACAAAGGCTGGTCGGTGGAGATGGCGATTCCGTGGCGCGCGCTCGGCGAGTTCGCCAAGTGCCCCGCCCCACCCCGCGACGGCGACCAGTGGCGCATCAACTTTTCGCGCGTCGAATGGGACATCGAAACGCAGGGCGAGAAGATCACCAAAATCCCCAACCGCCCCGAACACAACTGGGTGTGGTCGCCGCAGGGCGTCATCGACATGCACCAGCCAGAGCGCTGGGGCTACATTCAGTTCTGCATGAAAGAGGACGCCACTTTCCGTCCCGACGCCTCGGCCCCCACCCGCGACTTCCTGATGCAGACCTACCACGCCCAGAAGGGCTTCAAGGACCGCACAGGCGCCCCCGCGACCTCATTCGAGCAACTGGGAATCGCTGTGCCAGACTCGCTCATCGAACCGCGCCTGACCATCGAAAACGGCGACTTCATAGCCAGCGCCGCCTTCATCGAACCACCTACCGAAGGCGGCCCAGCCTCAAAGGGCGTGCTACGCCGCCTCAACGTGCGCGGCGACTCCCTACTGTGGTTTTCCTGATGCGGATGAGGTTCTCGCGAAGGCGCAAAGCCGCGATAAGGGGCGGGTTAAACACAGAGGTCACAGAGGAACATAAGAAGCACAGAGGGTTTTTGAGAGGGTTGGTGGGTTTATTGGGAGGTTATTTTACGTTGGGGTTAGTCACAATTCCCTTCTCGCACCTACAGCTTTGAATCGTGCGCGGCAATATCCAGCGTTTTATCGGCCCCCATCGGCAGTTAAAAATTTCCTCTCTTCTCCCTCTCCCCTCTGTGCTTCTTATGTTCCTCTGTGACCTCTGTGTTTACCCCGCCCCTTATCGCGGCTTTGCGCCTTCGCGAGAACCTCATCCCCCAACGTGGATGGAAGTTTTCTCAGCAATGCCATTTGGACGAAACATCTGTGACCTATTTGTATTATTTGGCGTCTATTATGGTACGGTATAAAGCGGGCACAGACGGGTAATTTTCGAGCTTTGAGTGGCCCGACTCAAGGCAGGGGCAGAGAGCGCACATGTCCTATTTTTCTGAGTTCAAAACTCTTTTCCAGCAGTGGCGATTGGCATGGGCCGAAGAGTGGGCACACGACCACGAGTACCCGCGCGCTGTCGCCGCCTACACCGACATCATCGCGCGCCCCTCGGCAACAGCGGAAATGAAAGCGGTCGCGCTGGTCGGTCGCGGCGAGTGTCGCAACAGTCAGGGCCAATTCGAGGAAGCGATGGACGACTTCAACCGCGCTCTGGAGGTCCCCGGCACTTCGATGGCGTTGCGCGCCTATGCCCTCTTCAATCGCGGCAACTGCCTTGAGGCCCACGGCTTCGTGGAACAGGGCGTCGAGGACTACACCCGCCTCATCGAAATGCCGCACGCCCCCGCCGAGCAAAAAGCCTGTGCGCTCTATAATCGCGGCAACTACTGGGAAGAACACGGCCAAATCGAGGCCGCCCTCAAAGATTACACCCAGGCGCTACGAACACCGGGCGCGCTCGCCGAAGTGAAAGCCTGCGCCCTTGGCCATCGCGCTACCCTGCTGAGCCAACGCGGCTACATCCAAAACGCCATCGACGACTACACCCAAATCCTAGAAATGCCCGATGCCACCAAAGAACAAAAGCGACTAGCCCGCGAACACCGCGCCCGCTGGTTGGTGGGGCAATAAAGGGTATTTTTTAAACACAGAGGTCACAGAGGAGAATAAGACGCACAGAGTGGTTTGAGAAAGGGGTATGGCTTCGATGGGAGGGTGTTTTTCGTTGGGGTTGGCGAATTTTTAACCGCCGATGATGGCTGGATGAATCTTGGTACTCGGCAGCAAAGCAGGGGCGGGATGGGAATTTTGGATAAAAGGAGTAAGCGAGGCTAACCACCGTAGGGGCAACCCACGTGGTTGCCCATCATAAGAACTAACCGTACATCTCATTAGCGCAGAAAACGAGCAACCGAAATGATGGGCAACCACGTGGGTTGCCCCTACGAAAACTACCCATGTCTGTCCCTACTAAATAGGCAAGTCCTCGCCCTCATCCAAATCCAATGCCTCATCTGTGGAAATCGGCGTCCATCGGCGGTTAAAAATTGTTTCCTTGATGCTATGAACTAAATGGGAGTGGGATTTATGGGGCGCCACGAGCGACTTATTGGTTTGGAAATGCCCTCACAGGGAATCGAACCCCGATCTTACCCTTAGGAGAGGTCTGCTCTATCCATTGAGCTATGAAGGCTGGATAATTGGCAACAAGCCCCGAAATAGGGTTGTCGTACCTCTAGTTTAGCGAACGAATCGCGTTTTGACAGCAGATTCAGTGCTTTTTCGCCGATTAGGCAAGATTTAATGAGCTTCGTCTTCCTTATATGGAGAATTTGAGGTTTGCCTCCGGCGGCCCTCACCCGTCACTTCGTGCCACCCTCTCCCGCAAGCGGTAGAGGGATGAACTCAAACAAACAAGCACTTTTCAGATTTGGCCAATGCTCGTTTGTAAGAGACGGCCCCTCTACCGCTTGCGGGAGAGGGTGGCACGAAGTGACGGGTGAGGGCTGCGAAGCGATTACCAACTCTTAATCCCCCCTCCTCCAAACAGACAAGCGCCCACCACCATCCAGCCATGACCGGCGGCACTCCTTCAAATCCCCACCCTCTCAAAAATCCTCTGTGCTTCTTATGTTCCTCTGTGCCCTCTGTGTTTAATATGCCCCTTTTCGCGCATTGGAACTTCGCGAGAACCACCTCGACCGTTTCAAAATTATGGCATTAATGATGCTCTATAGGACGAGGAATTTGCGATTGAATTCACAAAAAGAATCTCTGTCAAGTTATCAGCGGGTGGCGAAATACTCCAATAACAATCGCAGAAATCATGGTAAATAACTGTATCGAGGAGTTGCGAATTGCTCAGTGAGTTATTAACAAATCTCTCGTGAAAGTTCATTTAAAAAGTCTATTTGTAACTTGGGGTTAACAGTCGAGTGGAATAATGTACTCTCGATGAAGCTACTGCTAATTATCATGCCGGCCCTGGTGCTCGTCACCATTTTATCGGCCAATCTTCAACACGGTTCGGCCCCGCCATCGGGCATCGCCGAGACCGATTCACCGGCTTTACCCGAAGCCACACTGATCATCAAAACCCAGGTCGCCAAGGCCAATGTCGAACGCCGCCGCAAAGGAATGCAGCCGATTCGCTACATTGATTTCGCAGCGCTGTCCAACAATGGAGCAGCCCAGTAAAAGCGCCTCAAGGCGAACTTTTCCCCTGATTGCCCCCACTGCCTCGAATGAAGCCCACAAAAGGCTCAATTGGCGGCGCAATCAGCTTTTTTGCATCAAATACTGAGAGTTTCTGTGTAGGTTTAAGGTATCAAAATTAGCCACCGATTAGCCAATCGGGCAGCACTAATTTTGAACCTTGGAAGGTGGCAAGAGAAAAAGAAACGAGCAACTTTCAGTAACGACGGCTATTTCATCGTTATCACTGCTACCAATCATCCTCAAGGGTAACACGTGTATGGTTAGAACTTCCCCAAAGGGGCCAAAACAATACTGAGAACCGCCTCGCCCGCCGCAAGCGCATCGAACGCGAAGCCGCCGCCAAAATCTAACACAAGTCAGATTTATTAACAGTATGTTTCAAGAGATGCTGATTTAATGTTATTACCAATCCCAAGAAACTCGCGTTAACACGATATAAATCTAATTAATGCAATTGAAATAACAGAACATCGCATTAGCAAAATGGGCCAACAGTTATCCTGTATTAGAGTTAATAGGGCGTTAAATTATGTCGAAACGTAACCTATATTTAACCAATCAGCAGTAGAATATAAGACATGCGACTTTTAATTTTGAGTATGCCTGCAGTCGCTCTTGTAGCCGTTCTGTCCGTCAGTCTTCAGCATTCAATGAGCCACAATTCGCGGGATATGCAGGAAGCTTTGCCCGAAGCCACCGCCATTTATAAACACGTCATGACCCACCGCGCCGCCATGAAGGGTTTCACACCTCTGTCCGCCAAGGCCCCAATCACCATTTCGCCCGCCATCAATTCAGGCGAACCCGATTGGAATTGAGCTTTAGTCTTTAGTCACTAGTGGTTAGTTTTTAGTCGTCCCCCGGCCCTCTCCTCCGGCATACCACAACACCCCCAAATTCCACCGCCACTCCGCTCGCCCAGAGCCACACCCTTCTCTCAAGAGTCCTTTCTGCGCCTTCGCGAGGACTCCCCTGAAAACCAACCCAACAGAAAGCTGTCAAAGCGGCAATGAATAAAGACGAACTACGCGAAGAGTTGCGCGCAGCATTTGCGGAAGTCCCTACCCCGGCGACGAGCGATTAGGTGATGAACCTGGAAGAGATATGTCGGAGTTGCTGAAACAGTTCTTCAAGGGCCGTACATGGGATTCGATGCAGCCCTACGAGCTATGGTGGGACGGCCTCTTTCACCTCAGCCCCGCCGCCGTGCGCTACTACTTGCCTGCCTATCTGCTCGGTTGGAACGACAATCTGGTCGCCGATGCCAGTGCCACGCTGTTCTATCACCTCACTCCCCCCGAACTTGTCGAAGTCGGCGACACATTGGAAGGCACAAACCTATTGCGCGCCCGCTTCCACAACAATTTCGACGACTTCACCCCCGCCCAGAAAGAAGCCGTCCAAAATTTCCTCGACTACGCCTACGAAACCATCCGCACCGAATCAGGCGGCATGAAAGAATCGGTAGAAACCTACTGGTCAGCCCTGCGCGGGTACTGGGCAACTTTTTAGAAGTGGTGTTAATTTGGTACTCACCTTACATAGTGGGATAGTACATAAACTTTTTGCCCCCTATGTTCTGTATCGAAGATGATGCACATTGCGAGATAGAGTACGGTTATACAACCTTCGATTCGGCCATCGCCGAAATTCGTCGCCGTGTCGCTCTTCCCTGGAGCGAATCGCCCAACTGCGCTCCATGCGTATCATGGCTTACATGTGGGCGTGACTATATAATCCAAGAGTACGATAACACGACGACGCCCTACACCTGGGGCCAAAGGACATCGGTAGTCAGCATTGATGCCACAGGAGTTAAATGGCAAGCAGATTTCGCACCGATTGACTGACAACCCGCTCGCCCCTTCCCAAACAAACATTCATTTTTACTAATTCGCGGTTCCATCATTCAGCCGCTTCTGCGGCCAGAAATCGCGCGGCATAGACTGGCAAAAATAGCTCTGGTTCGTGAGTGGGATGAGAGCGAATACCACTTACAACCAAAAATACCGACTTAAAAGTCAGAAATAGAATTGCACTGGGGTTCAGCGCCCCTGTCGCTGACTGACTCCAATGATTTCTGCCCCAGGCGTAAAGACAACCTCTCTGCTTCTCACCTTTCTGCCCTGCACTTTCTGCTCGGCGGCCACACCCCGAATCGCGCCACCGAGCCTCGCGTTCTCCCACTTCCACGAGGATAACGACTACGGCCTACAGTTTCGCCACAATACCAATTTGCAGTGGACGGCGCTCGCCCGTTCGCCTTATGCCTGTCTCATCCCCGAAAAATAGCAGATGTCTGGCCTATGAAAAGCGCAAAAGAACACGATACCAACAGGGTAAAGTCGTTGATGGGTGAGAGTGGTTTTAACAGGAGAGTAAAATAAAAATGCAGCGGAAAGGAGTGCAATGACGTTGCAAAGAGAAGAAGTCGTTTAGACAAAATGCATTGGAGAATTGAACTCTTCGGGGGGCTGCGAGCAATTTATGGCAGCGCAACGGTATCTCATTTTCGCTCGCGTAAAACGGCGGCGCTGTTAGCGTATTTGGCCTTTTTTCGCGGGCCTCACCCGCGCGATCAGTTGGTCGAGATGCTGTGGCCCGAATTTCCTGTGGAGGCAGGACGAAACAGTCTGCGAGTCGCTTTAGCTGATTTGCGCCGTCGCTCGTCGCTCAGCGACGAAAATGGCATGATGTTATCGCTTCCCCTACTCCAACTCGATTACGGTACCATTGGCCTTAGCCGCGAAGTGACGACCGATGTCACCGATTTCGAGAGGGCGGTCGATGAAGCACGCCGTGCTCTTTCCCAAGAAGTTCGGATTGCAGCATACGAACGCGCCCAGTCTTTGTATGGGGGGCCTTTTCTGCGCGGCCTGTACGAAAGCTGGATTCCCGTGGAAGAAGCGCGTTTAGAAGCGTCCTATTTATACGCATTGAAAGCGCTTGAAGGCATCTACGAAAGTTTAGGGGACTCGACGCGCGCTTTCGAATTGGCGCAACTGGCCGCGCGCCTCGCTCCGCAACCGCAGGAGAAAAGCACTCCCACTAAAAGGAGGATAGTAAGCAAGAAGCGCGAGAAGGCCGTAGCGCCTCAGGAAGATGTGGCAACTCCTCCTCAACAGACCGCTCCCGTGCCCGCCGCATTTACAAGATTCTTCGGGAGAGAAGACGAACTACGAGAACTTGGCGCATTGTTGTTGAAAGGCCAGACACGCCTATTGACCATCTTAGGTGGTGGCGGCATGGGTAAAACACGACTGGCGCAAGAACTCGCCCTGCGCCTTGATCGCGCTGTTTCATCGAACGAGACGGAGCAATTCGGCCGGGTATTGTGGGTCGCCCTCGCTGATACCACCGAAGCGCAGCGCTTGCCGGAAGACCTCATCAAAATCCTGAATTTGACGGTAAATACAGCCCCAACAAGCAGCTACCTGCAAGATTCCATCGCTCGATTCTTGCGAGGCGAGGTCCAGCAACAACGCACCCTGCTGGTGCTGGACAATTTCGAGCAACTCCTTCCCAATGGCGCTCCTTTTCTCGGCGAACTGCTAGAACGAGTGCCCAACCTGACTTTAGTAGTCACATCACGCCAACGCTTGAATTTAACCGGCGAGAGGGAACATCGCATCGAAGCACTGGCGTTACCACTTCAAACACTTTCTCCCGCCTACGACGAAGAAAACGAAACGCACTGGAATAAAGAGCAACTGGCGATTTTACGCGAATCGAGCAGCGTGCAATTGTTCGCCGACCGCGCGCGTGGCGCACGAGCCGACTGGCGTCTATGGCCACGCGAAGCGCTCACTCTTATTGCCTTGCTTCACCGACTGGAAGGTGTTCCGCTCGCCATTGAGTTAGTCGCATCACGCGCGGGTGTGCTATCGCTTGAACAAATGCTAGGACGGCTACCGCAAAGTTTGCAGTGGGTTAATTCGCGCGATTCACATCGCCCTGCTCGCCATCGTTCGCTCCATGCAGTTCTGGAATGGAGTCTCGGATTGCTCTCGCCTCAAGACCGCGAAATTTTCGCGCGATTGAGTGTGTTTCACGGTGGTTGGACGCTGGATGATGCCAGCGCAGTGCTGCCAGATGTCGAACCCGATGTACTGCTGGAATCGCTGCAAACTCTGCGCGATGCCTCACTTATCAATTCGGAAGAGAGTGGTCGAGGTGAACTGCGCTTTTCCATGCTCGAATTAGTGCGCCAGATAGCGAGCGAGTCTCTCAGCAAGGAACAGCACTTCCAGGTAAGTCAGAGCCACGCGAAATACTACTTTCAATTAGCCCAGCGTGGGGCAACCCAGGAGAATGACTATCACAAGCGCTGGCTTTGGGGTAGCACAGAAGGCTCTAATTTTTCGGCGGCGCTCGATTTCTGGGCACATACCGACCTCGAATGTGCTCTAGAGATGGCTGCAGCGCTATGGTGGTACTGGATTTTCAACTACCACCTCCCCGAAGGGCGTCACTCTTTGGGGCAATTACTGAATAATCCTCAAGCTCAACAATTTCCCAGAGCACTGGCACGGGCACAGAGATGTGCGGCCTATATCGCTTTGCTCAGCGGCTATTACGACGAAGTGGATGGTTTGCTGCACAAGGCAATGCAGGTATGTAGTCTAGAAGCGGAGCAAAACGAACAAGCGACATTACTCAACCTACTCGGAGCCTCGGCAGTTGTTCGAGGTGACAAGGAAAAAGCGCGCGAACTCTATGCGCAAAGCCTCACGCTTCGCCGCAAAATAGGAAATGAGCGTGAACTGACTATCGCGATTAATGCTCTGGCCGGAGTGGAGAACACTTGCGGCAACTTGGAGACAGCGCGACTTTTATGCGCGGAGGCGTTGGAACGCGCCAGAAGATTCGATGACAACGGCGCGGAATCGTGGGCCTATAATACCCTTGGCTGCATTGCCTTCGGTGCAGGAAATTTATCGGAGGCGCGCGAACATCAGCAAAGAAGTTTGGCGATGCGCCGCCGCCATAAACAGTTGATGGGACAAGCGAGCTGTTTACAGGCATTGGGAGACACAGAGTTTCAAGAGGACAACCTGGAACTGGCACGCACCTATTATCAGGAAGCGTTTCAACTCTGGCAACAAATCGAACAGATTCCTAAAGCTCAAATTCTCAAGGGAAAGCTGGAATTAGTCGCACAGAGAATGGCACCAGTCAACTCCCAGTCTTTTACGCCCCCTATACCGAATCAGAATTAACGTCTAATCCTCGCCATTCGCCATAAATTTTTCTCACTTTTCCATTTTCGTAATGGCGCCGTAATACAAAGCATTATCTCCTCTTTTAACTGAACTACGAAAGCTGGCAGAGTTAGCAGACGTGCGCGGTGGTGATACCTCGCAACAACCCCCTTCTCGCTTTTCGGGCCACAAAGTTAATTTTGGATAGATATGCAACGCCTTAAATCCCTTTTCTCCAACCACACATCGGTACGTGGCGATTCAATAGTACGCGATGGGGAGGCAACTATTGTCGTTCAGTCCACCTCGGCGCCAAAGAATGGTTTAGCCGCCCTCAATTGGCATACATTGAGGAATACAGCAAGTGCGCTGTGCGGAGCCGGCCTGTTGCTGCTGAGTGCCAGCGGTGCCAACGCTCAAGCGCCAAAGGCGTTCACAGATAAAGATAGCGTGGCTGCGCTCGACAGCCTGTTCAAAACGCTCAAACCCGAACAAAAACTGGTTTATATCGACGATATGGGGTTCAAAGTCGAAACCTTGAAAGCGTGGCGTAATGCATTGGCAGGTGGCAAAACGACGCGCGCCGCGTTCGATAACAACGAGCAGTTATGGCCCAATCGCCGTATTCCCTACATTTTCGACGGCAACATGAGCGAGTCATATCGCGCGACAGTGCGTAGCGCCATGTTCACGGTGCAAAAGTGCGCCAATGTGATCTGGGTACCGGCGTCTGGCGACGCCAACTACGTGCGCTTTTTCAATAACGGCACCAGCGGCATGAACTCGGCTCTTGGGCCGCAGGGAGGCGAACAACTCATCAATATCGATGCCTCACTGAGTCGGATTCGGTGTGCGCACGAGTTAGCCCACTGCATGGGCTTCATTCATGAGCAGTGTCGCTCCGACCGCGATACCTACGTCACCGTTACATCCACCAGCGGCAATGCGCTTGGCACTGTCAACTGGGCAAAACTGCCTTCCAGCCGCTCGCTCAACCAAGGCCCTTATGACTATGATTCGATGATGCATTACCCCCCCAGCGCCAGCGCAGGGGGTTCTAGCGCCACCATCACTCCCAAGGAGCCGTACTACACCAACGCGGGCAAACCAACGCTGGGACAGGAAACTCACGTCAGTATTCTCGACGAATCGGCAATGGTTGGTCGCTACGGCGCTCCCTGCGTCATCAGTGGCAGAGTCACCACCACAACTGGCGTCCCGATGTCCGGTCTGACACTGACCTGTACCCCGACAGGTAACTCGGCCTACTATGGGCCGACTGTTACGACCGACGCCAACGGCTACTACACCCTACTCGGCACCGCGACTGGCACCTACTCGGTCACCCTCAGTGGCGGCGCAGTCATTCCGGTATCGACCACAGTACCGATTGAGACAACCTCAGCCACTGGCGTCAACTTTACCGTCGACGATAACAACCGTCCCACGATTTCCATCGCATCACCGACTGATGGTTCTCTTGCGGAATCTGTGACAAGCGCTACGGGCACTGCAACCGATAATATCGGAGTCGATTATGTCGGGGTGATTTTGAAGAACAACGCCGACAACACCTGGTGGGTGTGGGATAGCAGCGGCAATAACGGCAGTTGGGGCACCACAACATTCGAGCGCGCCAAGCACTTCAAGAAGGTGGACAACCCGACCGATTCGACGAATTTCAACTGGACGGCTTCGCTTCCCAACCTCAGTAACGGGAGCTACAATCTGCAAGTTATCTCCGTCGACATCGCCAATAACGATGCGGGAGCCTATGCCTCACTCAGCTATTCGATTGGCACGGTACGCCCTGTGGTCACGATAACCACTCCCGGACTTCTTACTACCATCCCCTCCCTGACTAGCCTGAGCGGCACCGCAAGCGACCCGGATGGCATTTCCGGTAACGTTGTCAACCTCAATCTCATTCAAAACAACCAGTATTGGAATGGTACGTCCTGGCAAAATACCGAGGCCAGTCTGATAGCCAATCTGTCGGGCAATGTTTGGAGTACCACGCTCGTTCCCAAGGGGAGTAATTTGCGGTCAGGCGCCTACCTGCTCAAAGCCAGGGCGACGGACACTCAGGGCAACGTTTCCGCTGATCTGATTGGAAAGAACATCATCTCTTTCGGCATTGATAACGTAGCGCCGACCTGTGACATCACCGACCCCAGCAACGGCTCAACTCTCAACGGTGTTAGCAGCATCAGCGGCCACGCCGACGATGACGTGGACATGGAAAAGATAGATCTCGACATTCTGCGCCTGAGTGACAACAAGTTTTGGGATAACGACCATTGGGGCGATGGCAGCGCAACTCTGTCGTGTAGCTACGAGAACGCCAGCAAAGAATGGCGCAGCAATGGCCCTTTGCCTTATGGTAACAGCCCGCAGACAGGCTGGGCAAGCGGCAACTATCGCATCATTGTCACTGTACATGACAATGCGGGTAACCAGAAACAGGCGACTGCCAATTTCAGCATCATCAACACCTTCCTATGGACTGGTGCCACGCTGCGCGATAGCGATAGCAACAATAACAGCACCAACTGGGACACGGCGGCCAACTGGAGTCCGGTTGGCATTCCGGGAGCAAGCGATGTCGCGGTTATCGCGAATGGCGATACAGTGCAAGCCGACGGCACCCATAGCATAGGAACGCTGGGCATTTTAGGCAGCACCTTGAATACATCGGGGCTTTTAGTCAAAAACCTCGAACTCAGCGGCACCATCAATGGTGGCTCCATCAACTCGAATGGGGGCATATGGAACTGGTACGGAGGCTCGATTTCGGGCAACTGGAGTGTGTTTTCGGGAGCGGCCTTCAATATCTCCAGCGCGACAGATATGTCACTAAGCAATGGCACTATCCTCAACAACGCTGGCACCATCAATTGGAGTGGTGCGGGTAAGTTGCACTGCGAAGGCTATAACAACCCCTCTACTATCAACAATCAAAACGGCGGAGTGTTCAATTTGGGCGCTGATGGCACTCCCTTCACTACGACTTACAGTTCCATATTCAACAATGCTTCGGGAGCCAAATTGGTTAAAACCGCTGGGAGTGGCGCGACCCTGCTTTCGGGCTGGACGTTTAACAACAGCGGCGAGTTAGGCTCGAACGTGGGCACGCTGAACTATAACACCACCTTGAGCTTGAATAACGGGAGCAGCATCACCGGAGCAGCAAAACATGAGGTGCTGGGGGGTACTGTGAATATATCGGGCACGGCGACAGTTCAAGGTTCGACCTTCACGGTATCAAACGGGAACATCGCAGGAGTTGGGGCACTTGCCGTGCTTGCGACCTCGTCTGGCGGCTCATGGAACTGGAACGGGGGCAGCCTGAGCAACACGGTCGCGAACACGGGCACTTTCAATATCAGCGGCGCTGCCACTAAATTGTTCATTAACAGTGCAGTGTTCAATAATACGGGCAATGTCACGTGGAGCGGCGGCAACATCCACTGTGAGGGCTACAACGCGCCCGCGATCTTCAACAACAAAAACCTGAGCGTCTTTACGGCGACAAGCGAGGGCAGTTTCACCACGACCTATGGCGCCATTTTCAATAACGCAAACGGAGCCACCTTTAATCGAACGGGGACAGCGAACACCCAGTTGAACTGGGCGTTTAACAACGATGGACTGGCGAAAAGCACGGCAGGAATCTTAACTTTGAATGCGGGCGGCAGTGGTTTCGGGCGCTTTCAAACGGGCACAGGTGCCCTCATTAAATTCAACGGGGGCAGTCACACTCTCAGCAACTCGCGCCTACTGGGTACAGGCAAAGTTCAGATAACAGGAGGCGCGGTTACGCTAAACGGCAATCTGACACTGGGCGATACGACCTCGCCCGCGACGCTCGAAGTGAGCAGCGGCTCACTGGTGGGCACTGCCGTCATCGTCAATAATGTCCTGAAAAGCAATAGCATCATCGCCAGCGGCAACTCGTTGCCCAGCCTGTTGAATTGGACGGGCGGTGTCATGGGCGGAGTGCAAACGTGGGCGGCTTCGATTAAAACCGACATCAGCGACCCCACGACTGGCAAAACCACCAAGACATTCGCTAATTCGACGACCATTAATAACGATGGTTTGGCGACATGGCGTAGCGCTGGAGCCATGCACAGCGAGGGCTATCGTGCGCCAGTAACCTTCAATAATCGCAATGGCGCGGTGTTTACTTTTGCCAACGCCGGAACACCATTCAGCACGACTTACGGCTCCACTTTCGATAACCAGGCGGGTGCCAGCATAGTGAAAAATGGCACAGGAAATTTGACGCTGACCTCATGGGTTTTCACAAACGCGGGCACTGTGACTACAAATGCGGGCCTCACTGAATTTCTCTCGACGCTCACTTTGAGTGCGGGCACAAAATTCACGGGAGTTGGCATTGCTCGCCTTGCCGGAACTACCAACGCAAACACTGCGTTCTCGTCCACAGGACCTCTGCGCTTGGATTTGGGCAACTTCAACGGGGGCGCCAGCACATCCTTCACGGGTACGCAGTTCAACTGGACAGGCGGCTCCATCAACGGCCAGTTCACTCTCAACGTCGGCTCGGTAATAACGGTTACAGGCACCGCGACCAAATCGTTGGGGAATAGCACCGTTTTCAACAATAACGGTTCGGTTACGTGGAATGGGCCGGGCGCCATCCACTGCGAGGGCTATAACGCCCCCGCGACCTTCAACAATCGCAAAGGAGCAGTGTTTGCTTTTGCCACTGCGGGAGTACCTTTCACCACGACTTATGGCTCTACTTTTAACAACCAGATTGGGGCGCGACTGGTCAAGAGTGGAACGGGGATTTTGACACTGACTCAATGGGGCTACAACTCCGATAGCGAGATCGCGGCGACAGCGGGCACAACGGAATTTTTGTCCACGCTCAATTTGAACGCGGGCGCGAAATTTACGGGGACGGGCACAACACGTTTTGCCGGAACTATCAATGCCAAGGCGCCATTCTCGGCAGTTGGCCCGATTCGATTGGATGCAGGCAGCCTCAACGGCACTCCCCTCGCTTCCTTCACAGGTACAGGGTTCACCTGGGCGGGTGGTTCCATCAACGGGCAGCTCACGCTTAATGCTGGTTCGATGATAGCTGCGAGCGGTACTGCCAGCAAATCGCTCGGTAACGGCACCCTCTTCAATAACAAGGGCATCTTCAAATGGCTGGGGGGAAGCAGCATCCACAACGAGGGCTATAACAACCCGTCCACTTTCAATAACATGTTGGGAGCGACTTTTGAGGTTGGCGCTGATGGAGTGCCTTTCAAGACGACTTACGGCTCCAATTTCAACAATCAGGCCGGAGCCAAGTTCTTGAAAAGCGCGGGAACAGGGCAAAGCACCGTAAGCGGCTGGACTTTCAATAACGGAAGTTGGGACGGCAAGGTATTGTTGCTTGGTGGCATCATCGAAGCCAAAACCGGCACTCTGAATTTTGCCACGACACTCAACCTACGTGGTGGGACATTCAAGGGACCCGGCCAAAACCTGTGGAGCGCGGGCAGTATCAATGTAGGGGCGCCCACCACGATTGATGGTACCAAACTCACTTGGAGCGGAGGCACATTGAACGCCGTCACAAGTGGCACCAAAGCCTCGGCAGCACTTTCGACGGTGGGGACGGGCAACGTCAACTGGACGGGAGGAGGGCTGACAGGCAATCTGTTACTGGCCGCCAAAAGCATCACCAACATTAGCGGTAGCGCTCAAAAGAACTTTAGCAATGGGACAGTGCTGTCGAATGCGGGCCTTATTACCTGGACCGAAGGCAACATTCACTGCGAAGGCTATAACAACCCCGCGACACTCAAAAACCTTGCGGGGGGCACCTTCAACGTGCGCGGCAAGGGCGCTTTTAGCACCACTTATGGCTCTGCCATTAACAACGCGGGCTTGTTCGATCTGGGGACAAACCCTCTGACCAGCGCTTGGAGCTTCACACAAACCTCGACGGGCACAACCGCGCTCAACATCAACAGTGCGGCACTCTATGGGCAATTGAAGACGACCAATGGCGTGACGCTGGCGGGCAACCTGAACACAGTTTTCGCTTCCAACTACGTTCCAGCAGTGGGAGCGATATTCAAGGTCATCACACACGGTTCACGCATAGGCACCTTTGGCAAAGTCAACGTGACGGGCAATAGCACCCGTATGTACATGGCCAAGTACAACCAGTCCGATGTCTCTCTGGTTGTGAGCGCCAAAGCTGCCAGCCCGCGCCAGGCTTCCGCTGCTGCTACGGCTCCAACACCAGTGCCAACGGTCACTCTCGAAGCACCTGAAACACCGACAGAAACGCCAGTTCCCACAGCAGAGTCCACCAAAGCACCAAGCGGTTCGAGTGGGCTATCATTGGGATCGGTCAACGTCTCGGCATCTTCCATCCAACTGGCTTTCGTCCAGAACATTGATGCCGCAACTGCTACCAATCTGACGCATTACACCGTTACCATCAACGGCCAACCCGTCGAGTTGATGGGTGTTTCAGTCAAGGGCAATCTCATCACCCTACTCTTACCCGAAGGAACGCTGACAGGGAACGATTCGGTGACTGCCAAGTGGGACAGCCTGAAAATCCCCTCCGGTCAACTATTGGCTCCGGGTATGTGGAATAACGGTCGTAATCCAACTTGATCCCACGTGCTACTGAGCATGTCGTAGCGTTCAAAAAGTGGGATAGAGTGCTGGGTGCCCAGCACTCTATCCCACTATCAACACTCATACAAATCCAGCATCTTCACTCGCTTCCGATCTACATTTTGTACCATGTAGTTCCTTTGAACAAACGCCCTGCCCTCCCTGTCCTACAGGCCATTAGAGCGACCACGAACTGGCATAGTCTTAGCGCGAGCGCCGTGGTCGTGTCCTGCCTGTTGAGCCGTTCGAAACGGCAGGCAAAAACGGGAAAAGCCTCTCATGGAAAAATATCGGACTTTGCGAACCGGCCTGTGGGCCACGATTGGCGCGGGACTTCTCGCCGGATATGGCCTTTCCGCTGCTGTCAACCAAGCGATAGCCACCCCGCAGGCGAAGTCGGCATCTAAAAGAAAAAGAATCACCACAAAAAAGCCGCGAGCGAAGTCAGCAGCCACACCGAAACCTTTCAATGGTAATGTCAGGGTGTCGCCGATCCCCCTGACCGAAGGCTCGAATGTGATCTACACCGTCAACAAAGACGGCGAGTTGGAGTGGCATAAGCACATCATGAAAGTGGGGATGGTCACCGTTCCCGGAACCAAGGTGCGTAAGCGTGGCATCGTACATACCATGACGCCACCCAGGCAAATTGGCATTGGCTGGGCCAGCGGTATGAGACAGGTACACCCCGGCGGACAGAAAACCATTTATGGCATCACCGATGCGGGCGCTCTGCGCTGGTTTCGCCACGATGGTTACCAGACCGGCATATTCAATTGGGCACAAGATACGGTCGTCGGCAAGAATTGGCAGTCTTTCCGTAAAGTGATTGGAATGGACAGTGGTGTACTTTATGGCTGGTCTCCTAACGGAGAATTACGCTGGTATAAAAATATTAACTACACCAATGGACAAGGTAGAGACATGGACTGGGCGGCGCATGTGGTCGGTAAGCATTGGAATTTCCAAGACATTTTCGGAGGAGGCAATGGTGTACTTTATGCGGTGACCGAGGATGGGAAACTCATGTGGTATCGGCACAGAAATTATTTAAACGCCGTCCGCGTTCTGGAAGATGTCCCCCAAACATGGCAACTATCGTGGGATGGCCCGAAACAGGTCGGCACCGGTTGGGACCAATTCATCAATATCTTCTCGCCTGGCAACGGCGAAATCTACGCTATCAAGCCAACCGGCGAACTGATGTACTACCAGCACATCGGCTGGAGAAACGGCGCCACGATATGGGGAGAACATGCCGTCGTAGCGAAAGGATGGGCCGACTATGCTACCACTTTCGCGAGAATCAAAACCGACGACCCGATGCCGTAAGACAGGCGAAAGTAGGAGTGAAAAGGCAACTTCTACGTTCTGGGGGTGCTTTTTTCGGAGTCAATTCGGTGTCCACTCATCCTCAAACTCTTTCACGACTTCCAGCACAACATCGGGGTAATCCGTTGCAAAGGATTGAACGCCAAGCTCCAACAGGCGCCGATAAATCATCGGATGTCTGGCCCCCCAGGGCAAGACTTGGAACAAGATACCGCGCCTACGCAGCTCTTCGCCCGTTGCCATTAGGAATGCTTCAGATGGCCTGAAGAAGGTAGCGGTCTCTTCCAGGGTGAAGCGCACGTGAATTTGCAGTTGGGAGACATCGGCAAAGTCAGTCGCGCGTAGTTCTTGGAGCCGCTTCTCCAGATGTTGCTCTTCGCCGCCCATCCAGAGCAAGGTTTGCGAAGAGGGCACCAACCGCTTCCAATCTCTGTGCAGGTTGTAGTGGGTCGAAGCGAAGATGACTTGCTTCTCGACCTCATACTCAATAACCAAATTCGCCAACTCCTCCAGCACCACATCTTTGATGTCGAGATAGATACTGCGCTGCGACTGCTGGCGCAATACGAAGAACACCTCACGCAGAGAAATGGCCCGATGAGGAGATAACCCATCATGTTCGGCCCCCACATCCATTTGTGAGAGAGTATCAAATGACACGCTTTTCACACCCATCTCACGCAATTCGGGCGCAACGTGGCTCACGACACGCGCGAAATTATGGTCGTGAAAAGCGACAATTACCCCATCACTCGTGGTGCGAACATCTGCCTCAGGCACGGTTCCCAAACTCCAGCCTAACTCAAAGGCCTCCAAGGTGTTTTCGGGAGCTAATACTCCAGCGCCACGATGGCTTTGAATCAGAATGCGCGACATAAGCTAAAAGTAAGTGCAACACAGAGGAGATACTCGGCGTGGAAATGAGAGTATTTGCCTGGACGCCTCAAGAAAAGCGATATTTCATGTGGGGGATAAAAATTTGACACTGTAGCCGCTGGTGGTGCTTGGCTTTCGGCGGCATACGCTCACGAATGGCTCACACTGAGTGGCCCCTTTTGAGGAGGTTTAGATCATGGACGCAGCACTCGAACCCTGGCGCGCAGAACTCCCCAATAACCTTTTTATATGGGGTCAGACCAAGTTGCCCTGGCCGAAGGAGCCGAAGGAACTCGATTATGCGAATCAATTGAAATACGAGGCTGCTCTCGCTGACGCGGGCGATCCTTTTATGAAGAAGTTGCGCTACGCCCTCATCACCTTCGAACAGGGTTGGAATCGGCACTATTTGTGGGGCTACCGTGTCTTCAATGCCTGGAACAAGCAGAGAGGCATGGGCATTATCGTTGACTGCGAACAGCCATCACTGGAACAGCACAGCATGGACATCCATATCATGTACCAGAGCGGCATTCTGATCTGGCGTTTGCCTTACGGCGATGGCAAAGCCATCCCCAAACTTCTGGCACGCATTGCACGCGATGGCGACACAACATGGAATGAGCGGCGTCAACAACTCGGACTCAAGGCGCTTCGGAAGCGCATTTGAACTGTCTCCACATTTTACGGACTGAGATTGAAAGGATAATTCTCTAGTCCCGTGCGGAACACGCCTAGCCACTATTGAGATTAGTGGCGAAATCGCGCGAGAATGAACAGCCCATCATCTCGGTGTGAACTGGGCAGAAGAGCGAAACTGGCAGATATAGCAAGCAACATGAAGAGTATCAAGAAAAAACGGTGGGTTTGGGGAATGGTGGCTGTGGGTGTTCTCACGGCTCTGACACTAAGAAAATCGGCCAAAGCATCGGTGCCAACCTCTCCTGTCAAGGTGCAAGGAGGTCTCATCTCTGGAACGGTGGAGGGTGATTTGAACGTATTCAAAGGTATTCCCTTTGCCGCCCCTCCCATTGGGCCGAATCGTTGGCGCTCACCTCAACCCGTTGTGGCGTGGAAGGGCGTTAAACAGGCGAACAATTTTGGTCCCGCCCCACTACAGAACAAGCTCACGGCCATGTTCATGAGCCAGAGTTTCAACGTGAACATGAGCGAGGACTGCCTGTATCTCAACATCTGGACGCCAGCCAAACGAGACAAGCAAAAGAAGTTGCCGGTGATGGTGTGGATTTATGGGGGTGCTTTCAACAGCGGCCTGACTAGTAGCCCACTCTATGACGGCGCTATGCTCGCCAGACGGGGCGTTGTTCTCGTGTCCATCGCGTACCGGGTCGGGCCATTTGGTTTTCTGGCTCATCCCGACTTGAGCGCCCGAAACGGGGCAGAGAATAAGGTTTATGGATCGGGCAATTATGGATTGATGGATCAAATCGCTGCTTTGCGCTGGGTGCAACAAAACATCGCCCCATTTGGGGGCGACGCTTCCAACGTCACTATCTTTGGCGAATCTGCCGGGGGCGAGTCAACAAGCATACTTGCAGCCTCCCCACTCGCCAAAGGCTTGTTCCATAAAGTTATTTCCGAGAGCGGGAGCTTTTTTGGCCCCATCAGACAGGGAGATGAACCCATTGTAGGGCCTAACTCCTTAAGCGATGCCGAAAAGCGAGGCAAGCAGTTTCTTGAACGTTTGAACGTTAAAAACATCGCCGAGGCCAGAGCGTTGTCAGCGGATGCGATCCAGAAGGAGGCAACCATTGGTTTTAAATCGGGTCCGGTGCTGGATAATTATGTGATGCGCGACGACGCATACCGTCTCTATCAAGCAGGCAAGTTCAATGACACCCCTGTTTTACTGGGCACTAATTCCAATGATGGTGGCATGTTTACTCCGCCAATTAAAAGTCCCGCACAGTTTGAAGCGCTGGTTCGCACTGCCATGAGCGACAACGCCGACTCTATTTTGGCAGCCTATCCTCACGCCACAGAGGCACAAGCAGCAAAATCAGCGCGTCAGATATTGGGCGATAGCATTTTTGCGTGGGGGACTTGGAGTTGGGCGCGCTTACAAAACAAGCATGGCAAAAATCCGGCCTACCTATATTATTTCGATTACGCACCGGACACGCCGGATGGTGCCAGTCACGCCGCAGAGATCCCTTATGTTTTCGGCACCAAAGAAAGCCAAAGCAACGCAGAAAGGAAGGCATTATCCAATAAGATGCAGCTCTATTGGACGAACTTCGCGAAGACGGGCAATCCCAATGGGAATGGCTTAGAAAAATGGCCCGCGTATGGTGAACCGAAGGCCCAAGCTCTCAAATTTGGCTCGAATATCAGCACGGGACCGGTTCCCAACTTGAAACAGTTAGAAGCACTAGACCTCTATTTCGCAGGACTGCGCGCTTCGCGGGCACTAAAGAACTATTCGTCGAGAGATTCCAAGTAGGCACCGCCCAGTTGTTTTCCCGCGCGCTTCTGGCGGCGCGTTGCGGCTTCTATGGTGGCGTAGCGCTGTTTGTTGGTATTGACCGTTTCGATGGCTTGCAAGAAGTAATCGGTGGCTGGGCGTTCGGGGCGGTGCAAGGACTTATCATAGGCGAACAGCAACTTTCCATCTTCGCACAAACGGTTGAGGTCGGCGCCAGTAAGTCCCTCGGTGGCGCAAGCCAATGCGGAAACGTCGACTTCGCCGATGGTAGAGGGTAAGCGAGCAATATTGGCTTCCAGAATAGCAGTACGTGCGCCTTCATCAGGGAGACGGGTTTCGAGCCACAATTCGATGCGCCCCGAACGCACCAGGGCGGGGGGCAAGTCGCCGACGTTCATCGCCGTCATCATCACACAAACACGTCCGACACTTTCGCTTTCAAGACCATCCAACATCGTCAAGAGATAACGATATAAGGCTTGTTCTTCGCCGCCCTCAAAAATGGCATCGCCATCGTCAATGAAAATAACCGAGGGGGCATTGACTTTGGCAGCCTCAAACACTTCCTGGATGCGACCGTAGAAATTCTGAGTTCCTGCAATAAAGGTCCCATCGATCAGGAAAAATTTGCCTTTTAAGCGATGAGCCAAGGCACGGCCTACTGTTGTTTTCCCAGTGCCGGGAGGGCCAGCTAACAGCACACCTCGTTTTGGACTTAAGTTAAATTCGCTCGCCAGTTCATCGTTTTCCAGAGGCAACACGATGTTGGCTTCCAAACACGCGATGATGTCGTCAATACCTTTGAGGTCGCCGAGGTCGACCTGTCGCACTTCGCTTAGAGCCACATTGCTCGTCATGCGCTGCGAGCGCAAATAGTCGATGAAACGTTCTGTCGTCAGGGGAATTTGCGATTCTGCGCGCAGCCAAACACAGGCACCTTTGATTTGATGCGCGTTCAACTTGGGGGCAAATCGGTGAATTTTGTTGAAATCGAGCTGTTGAGTAACAGTTGAATCCAGATATGCCTGACAAATATGCTCGTAATCTGCGGGAGCGAAGTCGGCAATGCCAAAATGATAGCAACGCTGTTGGATGGGTTGGGGAGTGCCACTCGCACAGCCGAAGAAAAGTTTTTTTCCCTGTTGAATGGCATAGGCAGACAGAGTCGTTAGTGGCAAGTCCAGCAATGCACGGCGTTGGTAAAAATGATTGCAGCTACCAACCACACCATTGAGCAGATGTAAATCATCAACGATGACGCAATCGTGATTCTGCAATGCTTCGCCGACAAGACGAGCAAAGTTCTCTTCAAGCGCCAGGGGATGGCCCTGAGTGAGAATCTCGAAGAAGTCGGCCATTGTGAGAAGCTGGCCACCAACACGTTCCTGAAGAGCTTTTAAAACGGTGCTACGCCCACAACCGATGTCGCTGCTGAGGACGCCAATGTTTCCCAACTGATAAATAAGCTCTAACCCTTCAAGAGCGTGATGCTGAGATGGAGAAAGAATGAGGGAGGGATGCGTATTCATAATTCGCGAGCCATCTGACCGCTACATGTTTAACAGTTTTGGCACGCTAAATTGCGCAAATTTTCTTCTTTGCGCTCGACGATATTTTCCCTTGCTTTCCAAGAATGTTTCTCTCCTACAGACAAAGCAAAGTACCGCGATAATACTTTCAGACTATAGGAAGTCCGACTCTGGGACACTACCTGAGCATTCAACCAGACTTTGCTTTTATGTCTTTTCAATCTTCGCGTTCTTTTTCATCCCAGCCCCTGCGCTGGGGCATTTTAGGAACTGGCTCAATCGCCAAAACTTTTGCGCGTGGTGTGCGCGATTCCCAGACGGGCACCCTCGTTGCCGTTGGTAGCCGCTCCCAAGAAAGCGCCGACCAATTCGCTAACGAATTTGAAATCCCCAGTCGCCATGCTTCTTACGAGGCGTTGTTGGCGGATGCCGATGTCGAAGCGATTTACATCGCGACTCCCCACCCATTGCACGCGCAATGGGCGGTCAAGATTGCCGAAGCGGGCAAGCACATTTTGTGCGAGAAGCCGCTCACGCTCACTCACGGCGAAGCGATGCAAGTGGTTCAAGCCGCCCAAAACGCGGGCGTGATTTTGATGGAAGCCTTCATGTATCGCTGCCATCCCCAAACTGCAAAGCTTGTGGAATTGGTGCAAAGTGGCATCATTGGCGATGTACAATTCATTCAGGCCAGCTTTGGTTTTCGGGCTGGATTCAACCCCAACAGCCGCCTCTATAACAACGAATTGGGCGGCGGCGGTATTCTCGACGTTGGTTGTTACGCCGTTTCGATGTCGCGTCTCATCGCGGGTGCGGCAACCGGACAAGGGTTCGCGGAACCGCTCAAAGTCGTGGCTCAAGGGCGCGTTGGCGAAAGCGGCGTGGACGAAGTCGCAGCCGCCACGTTATCGTTTCCCGGCGGCATCACAGCACAGGTGTCAACAGCAGTTGCCGTGAACCTGGAGAACACAGTACGCATCTTCGGCACCGAGGGTCAGCTGTTCGTGCCCTCGCCCTGGATGTGCAGACCAACCGATGGCGCCATCAAAATCATTGTGAGCGGAAAAGAGAACCGCGAAATCGTCATCGAAGCAGACCGCAGTCTCTACGCTTACGAGGCCGATATTTTCGCCCAATCGGTGGCGCAAGGCAGCGTAGTAGCCCCGGCCATGTCGGGCGCAGATGCTCTGGGCAACATGAAGGCGTTGGACGAGTGGCGCAAAGCGGTTGGCGTCAGTTATCCAGCAGAAAAAGCCGACAGCAACAAACCAGTGCGCGGGGAACTTGAGAAGCAGAAATCGGCTCCGATGATTTATGGGCAGGTTGCGAATTTGGAAAAATCGGTATCGCGCCTGGTGATGGGCTGCGACAACCAGACGACCTTTGCGCACGGCGCCGCGATGTGGGACGACTTCTGGGAACAGGGCGGCAACTGCTTCGATACAGGCTATATTTATGGCGGCGGCACGCAAGAACGCTTGCTGGGTCAATGGCTGAAAAACCGGGGGGTTCGCGACGAGGCGGTTATTATTGGCAAAGGCGCCCACACACCGCATTGCAACCCGGAAGCGCTTTCGAGGCAACTGCTGGAAACGCTGGATAGGCTGGGCGTGAGCGGTCTGGATATTTACATGATGCACCGCGACAACTTGCAGATTCCGGTCGGCGAGTTCGTGGACGTATTGAACCAGCACCGGCAGGCGGGGCGCATCCGAGCATTTGGCGGCTCCAACTGGAGCCTGGAACGTGTGGAAGCGGCCAACGATTACGCGAAGCAGCACAACTTGCAGGGCTTTTCGGTAGTGAGCAACAACTTCTCGCTGGCTCGTATGGTCGATCCGGTGTGGGGTGGCTGCATCTCGGCCTCGGACCCCGCTTCGCGCAAGTGGCTGCAAGAGCACCAGTTGGCGCTCTTCTCGTGGAGCAGCCAGGCGCGCGGCTTTTTCGTGCGCGGCGCGCGGGACTTTACAGCCGACGAAGAATTGGTGCGGTGCTGGTACAGTGACGACAACTTTGCGCGTCTGGAACGGGCCAAGGAGTTGGCCGCGCGCAAAAACACCTCGCCCATCAACATCGCGGCGGCGTATGTGCTGAATCAGCTATCTCCGATATTCGCCCTCATCGGGCCACGCCAGATCAACGAAACCCACTCGTCGATGGCGTCACTGGCAGTGACATTGACACCCGAAGAACGGGTGTGGCTCAATCTGGAAAGCGACTCGCTTGAAAGCTAAGCAGTAAAGGCCCGAAGACCACTATAAACAGAAGATCGGGGAGTTCGAGATGTGGTTTCTCGTCTCCCCGATTCGCTCACCCCTCATCATGATTGAAGCGGAAACTCCCGCACTCCTGATTCATACTACCTGAGCCGAACAGAAGGCTTCATATGTCGAAGTAGCGCATATTTTCGAGGTCGGTGAGAAGGCCAGGGCCTGTCGGGTGCCAGTTGAGGCGCTGTTGGGTTTGTTGGCTGGAAGCGGGAAGGTCCCAACTGGCGAAGGGGCCAAGCCAACCGAAATGCTGTCCGGCTTCCTCGGCAGAGAGGGACACAACAGGGAGTTTTAAACCCTTGCCAATCACTTCGGCGATGTCGCGCGTGGGGATGCCTTCTTCGGCGACGGCATGGTAGCGGGCGCCGCGTTCCTGCTTTTCGACGGCCAGCCGATACAGGTGGGCAGCATCGCTGACATGCACTGCCGGCCAGCGATTGCTTCCATCGCCCACGTAAGCAACTTTGCCTTTTTCGCGGGTAACGGCAATGAAGGGAGTAATAAGGCCCTGTTTGACGGTATCGTGGACCTGTGGGAGACGAACGACCGAGACATTGACACCGCGCTCGGCGACGGAAATTCCGGCCAATTCCGAGGCCCTGCGAGGGTTGGGGTTGTCGCGGTCGAAGTTATCTTCGGTCGCGGTTTGGCCCGGAGCCAGACTCCCCATCCCAGTTCCCGAAGTGATAATGAGGGGGCGGTCGGTTCCCTGTAGAGCATCGCCCAAAGCTTCGATAACGCGCCTGTCTTTTTCGCAGTTGGCCACAAAATTTTCGAAGTTGTGGTCGAAGGCCGTATGAATGACGGCATCGGAGTTGGCGGCTCCGTCGCGCAGACTGGCCGGGTCTTCGAGGTTACCCACATACACTTCGGCTCCGGCAGCGCTGAGAGCCTGTGCCCCTGCGTCGGAGCGCGTTAGGCCAACAACCTGATGGCCTGCGCCGATGAGTTCGGTAACAATAGCAGAGCCGATAAATCCGGTGGCTCCCGTTAGAAAGATTCGCATAAAAATCCTGCCGCCTCGCATGAGCGAGGTAGAACGAGTGTTAATCAGGCACCAGCATGGTAAAAGAAGTGGCTTGATACTAGTACCGAGACTAACAGGAACGCGAATGGCGGCAAATAATCTCAATACCATACCCCCGGAACAGCCCACTAAATCTATTTGGCAACGCCTTTTTATATTGCTGGGTGCGGCGCTTGTGCTGTGGCTGCTTTTCTTCTGGATTGCGGCGCCCTCCGAGCGCTTTCACGCCCTTCTCATTCCGCTGTGGATTGTTAATTTCGTGTTGACAGGGCGCCGTCTCAATAAATTGTCTGTTGCTATCGTCGGCGCGATTACGGTCGTAGGATTTTTCGGCTTTTACGCTCTGGGAAGCCTCCAGGCCGCTCAGTTGGACTCCTATCTCGCGTGGTGGGAGCCGATTCAAAAACTCTATTTCACGGCGGGGCTTTTCGTTCTCTATAACGTGCTTTGCGGGCTTATTAACGGGCTGCTGACACTGATTCCTGCCGCGCGCGAATTGCTGACGGCCCCTCGTGGTGGGTGGCTGCGCTTAATACGCACAGGCGTTACCCTGCTGCTGTTCGCGCCCTATATCTATGTGGCTTTCAACATTCACCGCTTCAAATATACGAGTGGCGGCACCCCACAAAGTCGTTGTTCGCTGCCGTTCCAGTCGGTGGATTTCAGGGCCATCGACGGGGTGAAACTCAAGGGTTGGTACATTCCCAAAACGGGCAGTAGGCGAACCATCGTGGTGGTGCATGGCATCGGTTCTAATCGCGGCGATATGCTCAACATCGTCCCTTTTCTACATCGCGCTGGCTTCAACCTGTTCCTTTTCGATTTGCGCGGGCACGGCGAAAGCAGCGGGCACACCATCACTTTCGGAGTCAATGAAGCCCGCGATGTCGAGGCGGCGACATGGTGGGCCAGTCAAAAATCTGGGGGGAAATCCGTGCAGGCCCCCGTGGGGGTATTGGCCTATTCGATGGGAGGCTCATCGGTTCTTCATGCGGTCGGCCAAAACGGTCTTCCTCTGGTACAACCCATCGTGTTGGACAGCACTTTCGCCGAGTTCGCTCCACTTGCGCGCGAGCAATTGGCTTTCCTACCTGACGCGATGGCTGCCCCGATGCTGGCAGTGCTGAGTTTTTATACCCGTCTGGAAATTGGTGTCGGTTTAAACGACATCGCGCCATGTCGTTACATCGGCAGCATCTCGCCACGACCACTGCTTCTCATTCATGGAACTGGCGATCACCTCATTGCTGCGGCACAGGCTCGCCTCAATTATGCGAGTGCGCGCCCGCCTAAAGCGCTGTACCTGATTGATGGAGCCGAACATTGTGCCGGGCACCGCGTCGCGGGCGCAGCTTACGAGAAGCGAGTCGTCCGCTTCTTCGCGGAGTCGTTGAAATAGAAAACTGGTAGCCCAAAAATGCTACAATTTCTGCATTCTCGCGCCCATTCCTATAATTTCTCCAAGAAAAGTGGTGAGACGGTTTACTACTTCCCGCTGGTAGGAAACGGTTAGGGAGTTTTAGCCATTTGATAGGGAGGTCATCTGGCTGGTCGGAGGGAGGCATTAGCTCTCGTTCCGTGAACGGATGTCTATATACGAAAACGTGGTGACATGAGGATAGCTCTCCCTATCAACCGCGCCACAAACACTAATCACCAGCCAACTCAGTTGCAGTAGCAACTGGGGCAAATTCACGGATAAAACATCTCAAGCCAAATTATGTGGGAGTTACAAAGAGGGGGAGACTATTGGCCCAATCAATTTGATGCCACTTAGCGAGTCAATTTACCCTCTCGTGATGCCCGCAACGGCTTTTTTCGCGGCTAAGGCTTTTTCGATAACAGGCTCCAGCTTTTCGCCGCGAGCTTCATACCCCGCTGCCAGAATCTTACCTGTATCCCCATCAACCACATAAACCGCCGGAATAGACCGAACGGAGTATTGTTTGGCGATCTGTGCATCCCAGAACTTGCCGTCGTAAATTTGTTCCCAAGGCATATGCCGAGCAGTGGTCACCTTTTTGATTTGTTCTTCCGCTTTTTCCCGGTCTAACGACACTCCCAACACATCAAACCCGCGCTCGTGATACTTCTTATAGACGCGCACAACATTGGGGACTTCTGCCATGCAGGGGCCACACCACGTCGCCCAAAAATCAACCAACACGATTTTGCCTTTATAGGAATTGGGAAACGAGATTTTTTGGCCGCTGAGCGTTGTGGCCTCGAACGGCAAAGCCAACTTACCAGGTACTAAGCCGTTGCCCAGATTAGGGTCGCGCGGCATAGTGTTCTCTTTGGTGCGTTCTTCTACGGTCTTATCCGATTCAACAATACTGGGCTTCCCCATCTCCGAGCGCAATTCATATGTGGTGCCACCGATATTGAATGGCTTGCTGACCGGGTACATTTCATATCGGGAATTGATTTTCCCATCACCGTCTTTGTCAATCAGCAAATCGCCCTGAGTCCCATCCCAATTGGCAGTGGGGTCGGCATACACGACGCTATACGATTTTCCGCCCAATGTCACCTTACCTTCGAGCGCGAAATCCGCATAAGCTCCCAGAGATTCGCCAAAACCTGTTTCATAAACTCCGAACTCACAGTCCACTGATTTCCCCTGAATAGGCAAAGCAATACGGAATGTTCCCGCTCGCGAGGTTTTGCCTTCTGGCGATGCGGGCTGTTGTTCCCAAACAGGCTTCGGGTCGTTAGTCAGGTCGCCATCACCATTCGCATCGACATAAAGGGCATCGCCACCAATCGCCACCACAAATTTACGAGTGCCAACGTTCAATACCCCATAACGTGTAACACCTTCAGGAGCTTTGATGACACTTGCCGGCTTGGTTTCCGAAAGCCCGATACCAAGTGGGCGAAAACCACCCTGACGCTTAAAAAGTCCCGTTGGCATGGGGGTTAACTCCAGCGGTAAAGTGTTCGCAGTAAGGGTCGGAGCAAGAAAAGTGAGAAAAAGGAATGAGTTCATCGTGGTAACGTGGATTGTGGTTTCGTTGGCGCAGACCGGACTCTAGAAAGAAACCACACTCGATTTAGATAATGCGAACCGGGAGGCCATATTCGCCTCGTGTACGCTCTAGGCCACACCATCTGCTTTGCTGCGCTCTGCAAACAACACTTACGATCTCACTGTTTATCCGAAATAATGCGGAAGCGATAGGGTCTGCTTTCCAGTGCCAATATATCCCGATGGAAACAACAACAAGAGTACGCCATACTTGCACTAACTGCAGTCAGAGTCATATTGAGAGCGCATTTCCCGCTAGTTAACTCATGAATACCACAACCCGAATTAGCCGTAGATTAGTGCCCATTGCGGCAATCAGTGCCACGACCTTACTCTTGGCCCCGGTTAGCCACGCCGAGTACTACGACCTCAAGAATGCCGATGGGATAGCTCTGGAAGGGTCGGATATTATCTATCAAGAAACCCGCTACCCCAAAATGCCCGCCCACATGTACAATGCGCGGTTTTTCCCCTACTTCGCTGATGCGAAAAAGGTGACGGGAGTGTCTTTTTACAGCGGCCCTGCGATGGGAGGAAATAACCAACCGGGAACCATTGATGCCAACTATATCCAATCGTTCTGGGGCATTGATAAGCCTCTCAATGCGGGCGATAGCGTTATCCCAGATTATTGGAATGCCCGCAGCTTCGCCCCCCTTTCCATTGGCGAAGGAGCCTCAGGAAAAATTGATGGCCGCATCCCGATGACTTCCGATGTGTGGTATCCCGGAGTCGTTCGCGTATGGCAACCATCAGGCAATCAGCAAAATGTGGCGAAGATCGGCCAATGGATTAAAGATGGCGTCAGTGGCAAATGGATGTTGTTCGGTATTTTCAACGTCCCTTTTGCTGCAACTCAAGTGATTCGGGACGGAGGCTTCATCGAAGACCCTTCCACTGGCGCCATCAATCCTACCCGCGTGGATTTTCGCAACTACTATTTCCGCAAGAACGGGTCATGGGTTCCTGCCCAGAACTTTCATGGTTCGGCTCGCCAGAAGGGGGAGCGAGGCACAATAGCCCTCATCGAAAATGGCACAGCAGCTTACTTCGAGGATTGCATTAATCCCAACTACGCTGGCAACATAGATTTCGATAACAACGGAGGACTTCCGAAGGAGCGCACTGTCACCATGACGATGCCCCCTACTCCAACTTTCGACCCCATTACCATTAATACCGCCAGTACATCTGCCATCAAAGGACAAATCAATGTCCGCTGGACACTGGCCGCTCTCAGCGCCCCACAATTTGGCTATAAAATCGAGGTTTTTCCGACATCCAATACAACGGGCAAACCATCACTGATTGTAGAGAAGAAAGACCCCGTCTCCCAAAACGTCTTAATCCCCTGTCAGGGCTTAAAAACGCCGACCATCCGCTTAACGCTGACGAGTGTCTTTGACCAGATCAGTTCCCCCTTGCTACGAACTGCGACCATTGCCCGCTTAGCTCCCGCTTCCAAACAGCCTCGACTCACTTCAGGCTTGAGCTACCAGTATTTTGAAGGGGCGAACTGGACAAACCTTCCCAATTTCTCGACTCTCCAATCGTCCATTAAACGAAGCGGGGTAGTCGCGATGCCAGAACTCAGTATTCGGCGCCGCGATGCTCAATATGCCTGCCGTTTCATTGGCTACCTGAACATCCCCTCCGATGGGATATGGAAATTTGGCCTGAAATCGTGTGACGGGAGCCGCTTCATTATGGACGGCAGTCCGTTAATTGCCAGCGACGGCCCCCACAGCGCTGGCTACGAAGTTATCGCAAGCCGCGAACTTAAAGCGGGACAACATGCCGTGGAGCTGCAATATTTTCGCGGAGACAATTCATGGAGGTCAGATAAATCCACCGTGGAACTCCACTGGGAAGGCCCCAATACGGCAAGGGGTGTTGTCCCCATTACGGCATGGTCTCATATAGCGACCAAGGGTGAACCCACCATCACATTCGCATCCCCTGCCAATAATTCGAGCATTACTGCCAATTCAGCCTTACTGACGGCGACAGTGTCACCGAATGGGCAGCCCCTCCAATCGGTACGCTTTTACAATAAGGACACCTGTTGGGCCGCCACAAACACCTCTAAGACAGTAGGCAAAAAACAACTATTCAGTTCATCCGAGCTGTTGGGAGTTGGCGCGAACCTGTTGAAAGCACGCCTCATATACGGCGCTCAGGGGCAGTTCACCATAGATTCGCCTGTGATTAGCGTCAACGTAACCCAACCCAACCTCACCCCGTGGCAGTTTTCGGCCATCGGCCCCCACCGCTTCCAACCCGTTTCCAGTGTCGCCGAGCAAACCCACACCCTCGTTGGTGATAACCTGAACTTCAACTGGCAGCAAATCACTGGCGACACAACGATTATCACCCACATCAAACAGCGCCCCAACAACTCATGGGTATCCCAATTCGACGGCTCCGATTACGACGAAGAGTGGTCGGGCGGCCTTATCTTCCGCCAGGATTTGACGGGCTATCCAGGCAGCGAAATCGGCAAGAAATTCGTGGCGTTGTTCGCGACAACAAATAACGAAATCCATTTGCAGGACAACACGAACCATAATCCAGGCGGATATTATTGGCCTCGCAGCATCCAAAACAATGCGCGTTCATACAATTGGCTCAAATTACAACGGGTTGGCAACATCTTCCACGCCTTTCTTTCGGAGGATGGTTTGACATGGACGGCAGCAGGCACCCGCGATATGTCTGCCGAAGGCTTCAGCGCCAGCATGTATGCCGGTGTTTATACCCTGGCTCGCCCCGGCAATAATCCCAACCCCAACCGCTGGCAATTCGCCAATGTCACGATTGGAAATTCAGCAACTTCTCCCCCCAAGTAACCCCCAAGATGGCATAGACACAAATGCTACATCGTTTCGTTTTGTGAACAGCCTTGTACTGCTTCAAACAAGGCTTCGTGACTTCATCCTATGCTGATTCTTCAACGGATAACGACTTTCGTATCACCAAGCGAGCCTTGACAGTTTGTTGTTGAATGGGAAGCGAAGGTTCGGTCATGCGCTGCTGCAAAAACTTGAAGGCAATAGCGCATATCTCTTCCATTGGCAGGGCAATGGTACTCAACGGGGTATCGAAATACTCCAAATGAGGGAGGCCATCGCAACCTACTAACATCGCATCAGTAGGAATGCGATGGCCCGAACCAATTATCGCGTGGTAGGTGTAGATAGCGGCTTCGTCGTTCTGGCAGAAGAATGCGCCCGGACATCCATTGTCCTGAATGTATTTTTTGATGGTCTGAATACGCTCTTGGGGGGGCACATCCGTTCTCACATCAATGATTTCGGGGGAATGCCCAGCATTTGCCATCAAATCGAGGTAAGTCGCTCTGCGCACTTCGAGCGGAGGAAGCGCGTTCCAATCGTTATCTACATAAGCGATGCGTTTACGCCCAGTAGCCAACATAAGATTGAGCGCCTCTTCAACAGCAGGGCGAAAATCCAGAGTGATATGGTCGATGAAATCGGGAGAGGAAGTGTCGATAAGAACTCTGGGGGGAATGGTGTCGAATGAGCGAAAATCCTTATTCAATTGCTGAATGCCAATGGCGATGATTCCATCGGATAGGGAGGCTCTCGCCGCATTAATCGAGTGTTGACTTTCAATGCGCGATTGAACCAGCATCGTCTCGTAACCATGTTTGGACACGCAGGATTCCAAAAGATGCACTGCATTCGCATTGTACTGATCATTGAGAGAACCGCTTAAAACGACCACTCGCCCTGTACGCCCCTTTGCCAACGTGTGCGCGGAAGGATTGGGGACGTAATTCAACTCCTGGGTGATACGAATCACATTCTCGCGTGTCGCTGGCGCAACGCGCCCCGTGCCCTGGATTGCATCGCGCACTGTTCTGCGGTTGACGCCCGCGATTCTGGCGATGTCCTCCAGAGTTGGTGGTTTTTGGGGGTCTCGATTATCTGACATGGATGTGGAGTTTGAGTTTTTCAGAAATTCATGCAAGTTAGAACGAGAAAGAGAATCGCGAAATAACACGGCCCCCTCGCTGTTACATCATGAAAATATTTTGCGGAGACGTTTCAAAACGTCGAGGAATGGGTATATTGACTAATAATACCGGTATCTTTTAAAATGAGCATCAGAATCAGCCAAGTTGTTTTGGTTGAGAACTCACGTGCGAAGAGACAAGCCAGCATCTGTTTTTTATGCCCTTACAAGGCTCCGCGATAAATCCACATCGGCAATCATTTTCAACTTCAAAAGTGTTTCATGTCTTCTAAACAAAATAACCTCGGCACCACTTTGGTCACACGCCGCTCATTTCTCAAGAACGCTCTAATTGCAACAACGGGCAGCACAGTCCTGATGAAATTGGGGACGCAAAGCGCCTTTGCTCAAGGGGCTATCAATGGTCTTCGTAAACCGACTCTGTACATGGTCGCGACCGCGCACGATGATACGCAGTGGAACTGGACGGTTCAAGACACAATTCGGGACTACATTCCCAACACGATGCGCCCGAACTGGGATTTGATGCGCAAGTACCCGGCCTATAACTTCAACTATGAAGCCACCATCCACTATGGTTGGTTCAAGGAATACCATCCCGAAGACTGGAAGGAGTTGCAGGATTGGGTTGCCAAAGGCCGTTGGAAACTATCGGGGTCCTGGGTTAACGCCGTCGATGTCGTTGTCCCCAGTCCCGAATCATTGTTCCGTCAGGCACTCTATGGACAGGCATTTTTCCGTCGTGAATTTGGTCAGGTCTCGCGCGATATTTACCTGCCCGATTGCTTCGGCTTCCCCTATTCCTTGCCGACTATCGCCCAGCATTCTGGACTGAACTCGTTCTCGTCACAGAAATTCGATGGGTGGGGCGGCTACTTCCCGGCTCCCTTTTCGGTAGGGCGTTGGGAAGGTGTTGATGGCTCACAGGTTGTGGCGGCACTGCGTCCCAAAGGCTATGGCACCAAACTTCGCAGCGACGTTTCAACCGACCGCAACTTCACCAGCGATTTCACCAATGCCGACGACCAGCCAGTCAATATGCGCTACTTCGGCACTGGCGATCAAGGTGGCACACCGGGCGAGGAATCCGTTTCATGGCTACAGAAAGCTGTCGAGAATAAAAATGGGGTCGCCAATGTCGTTAGCACAAGTGCCGACCAGATCGCCAAAGACCTGACAGCCTCTCAAATCGCCGCCTTGCCGGTTTACAAAGGCGAACTTTTGATGACGGCTCATGGCGTGGGCTGCTACTCCTCACAGGCGATCATGAAAAAGTGGAATCGCCAGAACGAACTTCTGGGCGATGCCGCCGAGCGCGCCGCTCTGGGAGCGCAATGGCTTGGTGGCGTAGATTACCCACATCAGGTTCTGAGTGCTGCCTGGTTGCGCTTTCTGTTCCACCAGTTCCACGACGACCTGACCGGGACTTGCATTCCTCAGGCGTACACATTCTCATGGAACGACGAACTGCTGTCACTCAACCAATTCGCTCAAGTGCTGACGACCAGCATAGGGGCCATTACACGTTCATTGGACACACGAGTTGAGGGCGTCCCTCTCACCATTTACAACTCGCTCGATCAATCTCGTCGCGATTGCGTCGAGGCCACTGTAACTTTGCCGAAAGAAGCTGCTTCTGTGCGTGTCTTCGATGCGGGCACCAAGCGCGAAGTCCCCAGTCAGGTGCTTTCTAAAAACGGACGCGAGTTCAAAATTGCCTTCATCGCGGCGGCCCCCTCGGTCGGTGTTCAAATCTATGATGTGCGCCCTTCTCCTACAGAATGCACTCTAAATACCTCGTTAAAAGTCTCGCCAAACTCGCTGGAAAACGCCCGTTTGCGGGTAAGAATCAGTTCTAACGGCGATGTAGAAAGTGTCTTCGATAAAGTGGCGAACCGCGAACTACTGGGCGCAACTGCAACTCTGGAACACTTCAAGGACTTTTCGGGCTTCTGGCCAGCATGGGAAATCATGTGGGATGTCGTGGGCAAGCCCCCCGTTGGCACACTCAACGAAAATACCCAGATAAAGGTCATCGAAAATGGCCCCGCACGTATTTCCGTCGAAGTTCAGCGCTCGCTCGGCGATTCGGTGTGGGTGCAACACATACGCCTCACGGAAGACGGCGACTGGCTTCACATGGATAACGAAGTCGATTGGCGTTCGCCCGGCAAATTGGTCAAAGCGGCATTCCCGATGGCGTCGCCGAACCCGAAAGCGACCTTCGATTTGGGTCTTGGCACCATCGACAGACCCAACGCCAATGCCAAACTCTACGAAGTCCCCGCACAAAACTGGGCCGATTTGAGTTCGCCTAACGGCGATAGCGGCATGTCGATTCTCACAGCCACCAAATATGGCTTTGACAAACCCAACGATTCGACACTGCGATTGACATTGCTCCGCACACCGGACGGCGACAATTACCCGCACTCCAGAACCGCCGACATCGGACACCACCGCTTCGCCTATGCCTTCGCTCCACACACAGGCGATTGGCGCCTCAGCGATATTCAGGGCAAAGCAGCACGTTTCAACCAGCCATTGCGAGCCTTCCAAACGTCTCCGCACGCGGGCAGTGGCCGTTCGCTTTCGTTGCTTCGTGTCAGCACCAAACAAGTTGGAGTCCGCGCATTGAAGCGCGCCGAAGAAAGCGATGAATGGGTGGTGCGTCTGCACGAACTGCATGGTCGCGAGGCCAAAGGCGCACGCATCGTCTTCAACTCTCCTCTGCTAAGCGTGCGTGAGATTAACGCCGCCGAAGAAGTGGTGGGGCCATATGAAGCGAAAGATGGCGCTCTTGAGTTCGATCTAAAACCCTATCAGCCTCGCTCTTTTGCGATTCGCCTCGCTCCTGCGACAGCTGCTCGCCGTATTCAGGCACCACATAGCCAAGCCGTCGAATTGCCCTTCAACTTGAACGGAATTTCTACCAACGACAACTTGACCCTGGGCAACTTCGATGGCAAGGGCGAATCCTTCGCGGGTGAGTTGTGGCCCGCTAATTTGGAACTGAACGGCTTGCACTTTGAACTAGGTAAAGTTGGAACCCCCAACTTCGTGGAGTGCCGGGGGCAAACCATCAAATTACCAGCAGGTGACTTCTCGCGCGCCGTGCTACTAGCAACCTCCATAGGTGGCGACCAAAACGACGAATTTGTCGTACATGCGCCGGGTTCAGCGAAGCCACAACGGGTTCGAGTTGCCGACTGGGTACAGCACGTTGGCCAGTGGGATAGCCGCCTTTCTAATCCCTCGCAAGGAACTGGCGGCGGACAAATCGTGAAGACGATTGTCGATGGGCGCGTCCAGAATATCGAGAGGATGAAGCCCGCCTACGTCAAACGCGATCAAGTGGCGTGGATTGGCACTCATCGCCACTTCGCGGGCGGCGACCGTATCTACCTCTTCTCTTACTTGTTCCAGGTCGGGCTTGATGTGCCACGCGGCGCTACACACATTACCCTGCCCGACAATCCCCGCATTCGTATCGCAGCGCTGACGTTGGCTAACGACACCTTTGAGGACACCAAATCTGCGGGCTTGATTATCGAACCTCAAGTGAGCGATGCGACGCTTCCCAAAGTCCCACAACGCCAGAGCGGAAACAAACTTACTTTTGGGCCGACGGCACTTCAACAATTCGACGGCAAAACGGGCGTCATCTATGACCAGCCTGAATTGTCCTCACTGCCTATTGGTGATGCCGATTCATGGACGATCAACTTCTTTGTCTATATGGATAAAGCCCCACTCGATCATACCCTGATGGCTGGTTTTGGCGACGCAAGCGATCAAAACGGTACACAGCGCTATTTAGGCCGTGTCGGTGGTGGCATCCAGTTCTGGGGGTCTCATGTTGACATTGATTCGGGCGTGCCCTTTGACATCGGTAAATGGCAGATGATTACTGCAACCTTCGACGGGAAAACAGTAACGATTTTCAAAAACGGCGACTCCATCAAAGCGGCCCCGGCCGTTCTGAGCGAAGCGGCCCCCGAAGCCAAACTCGCTCCCATTGATACATGGGACAAGGACAACCGCTTCACGGGACGTATCTCCGGTTTCGCCATCTGGAACTACTCGCTGAAACCGACGGATATTCGCGACCTGATTAAAACAATGCCGACAGAATAAAACACCTGTTCTCTGTTTAGTCACTCTGGATTCGCCACAACCTGTGGCGGAATCCAGAGTGATATTGGTGCAGCACAGGACGGCCACGTACTCACCACTAATTAGACAAATAACTGTGAGGGATTTAGAACTTCATCGACAAAGATTTTCTGACGAGTAAACGGCCTTTTATAGTCTGCGACCTAGGGTTACGAACCGGGAGCAGGCTTAGCGGCACTGGGATCACCTGTTGGGGGTGGGGCATGGTCGGTTGGGGCGGGCGGCCCCAGTAACTGAGCCAATAAAGGCTGAAGCCCTTCCGCCCATACTTGATACCCCTTCACTGTCAGGTGTAATTTGTCAGCTGTCATGCCCTCGAACAGAGTGCCATCGGGCGAGGCGAGTTTGTCGTTGACGTTCAGGTAATAGATGGTCTTTCCATCAGAGAGCTTTTCAATGCCCTGATTGATTTGCTGAATTTCTGGCAGCACGGCCATATTGTCATTACGCGGAAAGATGGCAGTCAGGATAATCTTGGCCATGGGCGCTTTTTGCTGACTGGTTTCTATGAGCGCGCGAATGCCAGCAACAATGTCGGCAACTTTGGCTTCATCCCCTACAGTGGTGCCGACATTATTCGTACCCGCGAGAATAACAATGACTTTGGGATTGACTGCTTCAAGTTCACCATTTTGAATGCGCCATAGCATGTTCTGGATTCTATCAGCGCCCCAGCCGAAGTTGGCAGCGTTCCAACCAAAGAAATTTTGCCTCCAGTTCGCCAACATCGCCGCGTACTGTGGGTCGGTTGCTCCCCAGCGCCGGGTAATGGAATCACCGAGAAAATAAAGGTCGATACCGCCCGACTTCGCCTTGGCAACGAGTTGTTCGTGCGCGAGCCTGGAGTTGGCATCCTGGCGTGGTGATGGAACCGACGCATTACCAGAGTAACGCGGGCGAGTCGAAGTATTGGTTTGGGCAGGTTCGGTAGTTTGTGGCGGTAAGGTTTGAGCTTGTGCCTGCCAAGAAGCTAACAGCAATAGCGGTAAGGCGAGGATTTTTTTGGAGGCAGGAGGACATGCAAATGGCGGCTTTTTGGTCGATAATTTCATAATGATTGTAGCGCCCATCTCTCAATCTACTGCAAAGCATTGAGACTCTCGTAAAAAAGTGCCTACGGGACTTCATCGGAGAAACCGAGAACATGCCTTTTCGGAATCGTATAAGTCGGGGAGTGTTAGACAGCAGTGGAGAGGGATTGATTTACATAATAGGCGTTATTTGAGGTACTTTTTTGATCACCAAACCTCGCCGTTAATCAGGTTTCGTGAGCGATACGCAGAGAATCACAAGCTAACGCACGACAAAAGGAGGTGCGTCGCAGAAAAGGCAGCCAACTCACTGGAAACTGGGTTGGCTGCCTTTTTCATTTCAGCATATTTATTTTTTCCAACCAATTATCGACTTCTTTCTCCACGGCTTTAGCTCTGGCTTCTTTGATAACCAAGAGGTGTCCGTCTCTTTCTATTCCTCCCCTGGTAACGAAGCCTTCCAAGACTGTACTCTGCGGACATAGCTTTTTCACCGTCTCAAAGCTGTTTCCTTCACCGTAGCCCGCATTTGTGTTGAATGGGATGACCGTCTTTCCTTTCAAGTTGTACTGACGCAAAAAACTCTTCATCGGTGGTGGCAACTGCATTCCCCACGTAGGAAAGCCCACAAACACGGTATCGTATCCCTCTATGCGGTCAATTTTAGTTTTCAAGGGCGGCAAATATCCGGTCTCATTTTCGCGCGCGACCTGCGCCACGGTCGCTTGATAATCAACCGGGTAAGGCGTTTTTAATTCGAGCGCGACGAGGGTGCCGCCAACCTTTTGCCGGATGAATTGCGCGACTGCTTTGGTGTTACTCGTCCGGGAGAGATACACGATCAGAACCTTCTTGTTGGCTGGTACTGGTGGCTTATTTATGGACACTGGCTGCGCGCGCGAACACCCACAGAGCAACCCCATACAAACCACGATAGCCAGCGACCAAAGGGACTGGCTTTTTGTTGTCTGCCAGAACTCAATAATTAGATTTCTTCCTGATGTACCTCGATTCATGATTTCATCTCCTATTTCTTCGCAGGAGCTTCGACATCCGAAAACACGAGGACTGCGTCAGGTAGTCTCACTCCTCGGACCTCAATGCCCGCTGCTGCTGTATTGAATTCCGTGAGTTCGGCAGGCGTGAGGCGAACCGAAGCCGCGCCGATGTTATCACGCAAATGCTCCACTTGTGTTGTACCGGGAATGGGCACAATCCACGGCTTTTGTGCCATAAGCCATGCCAGTGCAATTTGGGCGGGAGTTGCTTCTTTCCGCTTAGCCCAACTTTTTACTAGTTCAACCAGTGCTAAATTACGGGGTAAGTTTTCCGGTGAGAAGCGGGATTCAACAGCGCGAATGTCACCCGGAGCGAAGCGTGTCTGGGCGTCGATGGCACCGGTCAAGAACCCAACACCCAGCGGACTCCACGGCACAAAGCCGATGCCCAACTCCTCACACAGAGAAAGCACCCATTTTTCCGGGCCGCGCCACAATAGCGAATACTCGTTTTGAACGGCGGTCACAGGCTGCGAGGCGTGCGCGCGACGCAGGGTATTGGGTCCCATCTCACACAAACCCCAATGCAAAACCTTGCCCTGCGCCATCAATTCATTGACGGCCCCGGCCACATCCTCAATGGGCACAGCTGGATCAACGCGGTGCTGGTAAAGCAAGTCAATGCGGTCGGTGTGTAGGCGCCGTAGCATTCCTTCGACGGCCAACTTGATGTGTTCGGGACGGCTGTTGAGTCCCGGAAGACGCTGGCCAGTTTCGAGATCAATATTCCACCCGAACTTCGATGTGATAGCGACTTTGTCGCGAAACTGTGCTATGGCTTCGCCGAGAATACGCTCGACCTCGTGCGGACCATAGGCCTCCGCCGCGTCGAAAAAGGTAACCCCCTGATCAAAAGCGCCCCGAATGAGCTTGATCATATCGGGCCGATATGGGACCGTTTGTTGATAGGTACGACTCGTGTTTTGAACACCGTGTCCGACGCTAGAGACTTCAAGAGTGCCAAGTCTGCGGCGTCCAATAGATGTGGTGTTAGCGGGCACTCCGATGGTCGGCTGTCCTGTCTGAGCCTGTGCCACGGCGGGAACATGCGCCAGCAATGAGGCGGTAGCCAGTCCCATCCCGGCACCTAAAAATTGGCGGCGACTCGGCATGGCGGGGCCACCCGCGAAATGTTCACTTCCAGAGTTGATTTCGTTCTGTGTGTTGATCATAAAATTTCTCCTGGGAGAGGGGGGACTTAAAAAACACCTGTGTCCCAGCGTGGTTTGTTCGCCTGAATTGCCAGTTCATTCACATCTAACCGCGCTTTCTGCGAATTGGGGGTGGCGACGGTTGAACAATCGATCTGAAAATCGGAGTTAGGAGACATCCCCGTACCAAAGTTAGTAAGTTCATGCCCGCATCTCTGCCGGAGTGGTCGGTGCAGGAGCATCGGGTGCGGCCAGCGGCACGAGGACGGCTTTGCTCTGGTCGATGAGGACCAAGGCGTTGTCACCAATTTGGGTCACTCCCATCGCGCGGTTAAGTCCTTCTTTGATGACGCGCACCTGCCCCCGCCCATTCTCGACAGTGATTTCCGTAAGTCTTCCACTGCCTTCGACTTGTAATAGCGTCTTTGGCCCAGACGTACGCAGACCATCGGGACGTGAGAATGGCAAGGATGTTTCGAGTTCCACAATCGGCCCTGCAGTACCATCAGTTTTTACCGCAATGCGCAGCAATTTACTGTTAAAGACGTTGTTCACATATACCAAACCGTCCTCCAAAAGACTAATGCCGTCCACTCCGCGCAACTCAGGGGCGGCAACCCAGACTTCTAGTGCTTCAGCGCCGGGCCTGAGTCGAAGCACCCTCCCTCCCGTCGTGTCAGTGGTGTAAGCAGTCCCGTCGACTGCGATAGCCACATCGTTGCCCAGTCCGCCACCGGGCAATGGGTATATGCCCTTCGCGACGCCCGTCTTCAAATCGAATGACCGTAATGCGGGCAGTACCGTTGCTGCCGCCCCACCGCGCCCAAACGGAGCGTTGGCGCACACCCACAGCGTGTTTGATTTGTCGTGCGCGAGGACACCGGCCACGCTGGCAAGCCCGTTTGCTTCCGCCAAAATCCACGCTTCGGCTTGCGCTGCACCGGGGAGCGCCCGGTAAATAGTGCCCTTGGACATACTGCCAAAGAACACCGTGCCGTCCTGACTTGAGGTGAGATTCTCCGGCCCTACGCGGGTATCGTTAATGGCGATCTCCGTGCGCTCTTGCGCCAACATAGGCAGCGTGCCCGCGAGAACGAAAGATGCGAAAACAAATATCGTTTTTTTCATTGTCCGCCCCCTGTGTAGGTCACACGCCAGATGATGTTGGAACCATCATCGCTCACTAGAAGCGAGCCGTCTTTGGCGACGGTGACACCTACCGGGCGGCCCCACACATTGCCTTCGGGCGTCACGAACCCAGTCAGGAAGTCTTCGTATTCGCCGGTCGCGTTTCCATTGTTCACGGGGATGCGCACGACTTTGTAACCAGTACGACGGCTGCGATTCCACGAGCCATGCTCAGCAGCGAATGCGTGTAAACGGTAGTCGGTGGGAAACTGCCTGCTGTTGTAGAAGGTCATCGCCAAAGAAGCTGAGTGCGACTGCAACAAAACATCTGGTACGATCACTTTCTCGGCCAACTCTGGGTGTTCGCCTACATGACGCGGGTCTTGGTGGTTGCCGATGTAGAACCAGGGCCAGCCATAAAAGCCGTCCGCTTTGACCTTCGTCACATAATCAGGCACCAAATGGTCCCCAAGTCCATCACGTTCGTTCACCGAAGTCCACAGCTCGCCCGTTGTGGGATGCACGGCCAATCCCACCGGGTTACGGATGCCACTGGCGTAAACGCGCTCGTTTTTGCCGTCTGGGTCAACCTCGAAGATGCGGGCACGGCGCTGTTCGACCTCATGACCGTTCGGATTTTCATCCACATTGGAAAGAGAACCAATTGAGACATACATCTTTTTGCCATCGTTCGAGAACACGATGTCACGCGTCCAGTGCCCTCCACCAGTCAGGCGTCCCCCACCCGAAAGGTTATAAATCGTTTCACCTGCACCAGTCACCTTCAGATCGCCGTTTTTATAGGGGTATCGCACAACCGCATCGGTGTTCGCGACGTACATATATTGAGGATTAGGGCCGGGCGGATAAAAGGCGATGCCGAACGGCTGGCGTAATCCCTCAACAAAGGTTTGATTTGCTTCAGTTTTGCCATCATCATCAATGTCACGCAAAAGGCGCACCCGATTGGCCCGGCTTTCTGCGATGAATACATCTCCGTTGGGAGCAGTGACAATTTTGCGAGGATTGTCCAATCCGCTCGCGAACTCCTCGACTTTGAAGCCACGAGGGGCTTGAGGCATGGCACCATTAGGGCGAGGCACAGTGCGGGGAAAATTCATCGCTGAACGGGTATCATAAGGCGCGGCCAGCTCAGCAGTCGTGATTTTACGGCGCACTCCAGGGGCGTCCGTGCTATAGTCGCCCAACGCCTCTTGACCTGCAAGGACAGCTCCCTGCCCCTCATTTTTTTGAGTGGTGGTTTCCGCTTGTTGCCCAGAGCAACTCATGGAGAGAGTCCCCATGACAAACAGCAACAGCCCGCGAAGGCCTACAGTAATAATCGGCTTGTTTTGTGTCATTGAGTGTATTCCTTGTTTTGCATTCTCACCTCAAAGGTTGCCCCTCATCTTCAATTAGTTGTGGGGGGCGATGGCCTTGAAAAGGCTTCAGGTATTGCGGTTGGCCGTTCCCAGCATTTTCACGATATTGGGGTCGCGATGGTCGAAGAAAAGGCTTTCTCTGGTATCGAGCGTTGCGATGGACGCCATATCTTCCGGGCTGATCTCGAAGTCGAAGATGTTGAAATTCTCGGAGATGCGCTCCTTGCGAACCGATTTGGGAATCGCCACAACGCCCCGCTGCGTTAGCCAGCGCACGATGATCTGCGCCACGCTTTTACTATATTTTTCCGCCAGAGAAAGCAGCAAATCATTGTGGAAGATGTTATTACGCCCCTCGGCAAACGGCCCCCATGATTCGATCTGGACATTGTTCTCTTGAAGGAACTTTTGGGTCTCAATCTGTTGATGGAAAGGGTGCGTTTCAATCTGGTTGACTGCCGGAACGATTTCCTGTTGAACGATGAAGTCCATCACCCGATCTGGATGGAAGTTGCTCACTCCAATGCTACGTACTCTTCCCTCTTTATACAGCTCTTCCATCGCCCGCCACGCACCGTACACATCGCCGTAAGGCTGGTGGATAAGGTACAAATCCAAGTAGTCCAACTGGAGTCGCTTCAATGACCGCTCAAAAGCGGCTTTGGTCTTCTCGTAACCAGCATCTGCAAGCCACAGTTTGGTGGTGACAAACAGCTCCTCACGCGCCATACCGCTTTTTTGAATGGCGCTGCCAACCTCCGCTTCATTACCGTAAGAGGCAGCGGTGTCAATGAGGCGATAACCAATTCCAATCGCGTCCAATACGCTTTGTTCGCATTCCCCGGCATCGGTCATTTGAAAGACACCAAAGCCCAAAACGGGCATTTCGACCCCGTTATTTAGCACTACGTTTTTCATGGTTGTTCTCGTTGCTTGGCCTGTGCAATAGAAATTTTTCCTGGCTACTGATTATTGTAGGTGAGGAGGAAAGAAAAACCATACAACGATTATGGAGAACCATTACACATTCCTCCAAAGTTTTAGAGAAAGCGAGATAAGGGGAGAATGGGAAGATAGAATGAATACTATGAACCAAGAACAACTGACGCGCAGATACGGGCAGGAGCAAAGCCATCGACAAGAACTAGTTGAGTACCTGAATCAAGCCATGCCATACGATGGAAAGAATGAAGCATTCAAAGGGATCTTTCTTTTGCGAGCGTCCTCGTGTGCTGGAGCAGTCCACGCAGTCACGGAACCCTCCCTGTGCATCATTGCTCAGGGCAGTAAGGAAATCTTTCTGGGGGAGGAACGTTATCAATATGACCCGTACTCCTATTTGCTCACTACGATAGAACTCCCCTTGGTCGCGCGGGTATTGGATGCCACCAAAGAGCATCCCTACCTCGCCATCCGTTTGACTCTTGATCCGGTGGTGGTGAGTTCGGTCATGATGGAAATCGATTTGTCCCCATCTCGTGGGAAAAGCGATGTGAAAGCCCTCACTGTCAGTGCCGTAGACGTTGCGCTTCTAGAAACGGCGGTTCGCCTGGTTCGTGTACTCGACTCGCCTCAAGAGGCGCGCGTACTTCTGCCGCTGATCACGCGCGAAATTATTTATCGTATTCTAGTCAGCGAACAGGGCGACCGACTGCGTCAAATGACGGTGCATGGCGGACATACTCACCGCATTGCACGCGCCATAGAGCGTATCAGCAAAGAGTTCAATCAGCCGCTGCGCATCGAAGAGTTGGCGAAACAGGTCGGCATGAGCGTGTCGGGATTTCACCACTACTTCAAGGCCGTGACTGCCATGAGTCCGTTGCAATTTCAAAAACAGATGCGCCTTCAGGAGGCTCGGCGTTTGATGTTAGGGGAAGATCTGGACGCTGCCAGTGCGGGCTACCGCGTTGGTTATGACAATGCAGCGCACTTTAGCCGCGAGTACAAGCGCCTCTTCGGCGAACCGCCCATACGAAATGTTGAACGATTGCGCGAAGCGACGACCATAAGTACATCTATTTGACACACGCCAACCTGTGACCTTAAAAGTCACCTACTGAACGCGATCATTTATCTCTCCCGTCGAATGTATTGGAAACCATCACCCTAACAGCAACACGGAACCAGGGGTCTATCGTGAGGCGATGGAAGATGAGTTTTGAAAAAGGTATCACGCTTATTTCCCCTATTCTGTGATCTGCTAACCCCCAATAATTTTCGTTCCCTCTATTGCCCCCAAGTTACACTTAATGCTCGAATACTACGCTACGTCGCTCGCGGCGAGGTTCTTTATTTTAGCCTTAGCTAAAAAAGAATCGAGTGGAATTTGACACCAATAATTCACTATGAACGGATCGAACGGAAACGGAATTCCCGCTACTGGACAGGCCGTAAACGGCATTGGTAGCGCCGATGACACGCGCGTTGCTGAAGGCGAACAGTCGCAAACGCTCACCACCCGTCAGGGCCATCCAGTCACTAACAATCAAAATATGCGTACAGTCGGGAGTCGCGGCCCGACGACGTTGGAGAATTACCAGTTTCTGGAAAAAATTACCCATTTCGACCGCGAACGCATTCCTGAGCGCGTAGTCCACGCGCGCGGCGCTGGAGCGCACGGCTTTTTCGAAGCCTATGGTGCAGTCGGCGACGAGTCGATCAGCAAGTACACGCGCGCCAAGCTGTTTCAGGAAAAAGGCAAGCTCACTCCGGTATTCGTGCGCTTTTCATCGGTGATTCACGGCGGTCATTCGCCCGAAACACTACGCGACCCGCGTGGCTTCGCCGTGAAGTTCTACACCGAAGACGGCAACTGGGACCTCGTGGGAAATAACCTGAAGGTGTTCTTCATCCGCGATGCCATCAAGTTCCCCGACATGGTCCACTCGCTGAAGCCGGACCCGGTTACTAACCGCCAGGAAGGTGCCCGCATCTTCGATTTCATGTCGCATCACCCTGAGTCGATGCACATGCTGACCTTCCTCTTTTCGCCGTGGGGCATTCCAGCCAACTACCGCGAAATGCAGGGTTCGGGCGTGAATACCTACAAATGGGTCAACACCGCTGGTGAAGGCGTCCTCGTCAAATATCACTGGGAACCCAAAGCTGGCGTCCGCAACCTGTCCCAACCTCAAGCCGAAGCGATTCAGGGCAAAAACTTCAACCACGCCACTCAGGATTTGTACGACGCTATCGAGCGCGGCGACTATCCCGAATGGGAGCTGTGCGTGCAGATTATGAGCGACGACGAGCATCTCGAACTCGACTTCGACCCGCTCGACCCCACCAAACTGTGGCCGCAGGAAGAGTTCCCCTTCCTGCCAGTGGGTCGCATGGTTCTCGACCGCAACCCTCAGAATTACTTCGCGGAAGTCGAACAGGTCGCTTTCGGCACTGGCGTTTTGGTCGATGGCCTCGATTTCTCGGACGATAAGTTGCTTCAAGGGCGCACCTTCTCGTACTCCGACACCCAGCGCTATCGCGTCGGCACCAACTACCTACAGTTGCCCATCAACGCGCCCAAAAAGCATGTCGCGACCAACCAGCGCGATGGACAGATGACCTTCGCGGTCGATTTGCCCAAGGGCGCTAACCCGCACGTCAACTACGAGCCGAGCAGCATGGACGGCCTCGTCGAAGCTGTACCAGCAGGCAAAGACCACACACCAGAGTACAATGCCAAACTGGTGCGTCAAAGCCTTGATGGGCGCAATGAGTACGGCCAAGCCGGAGACCGCTGGCGCCAGCACGAAGATTGGGAAAAAGACGACTTGATTAACAATCTTGTGGATAACCTGAGCGGTGCGACCCGCTACGTGCAAGACCGCATGATTTGGCACTTCTCACAGTGCGACCCCGAATACGGTCGCCGCGTCGCAGAAGGTCTGGGAGTCTCGGTTCCGTCCACCGAACCCATTCCAACCGAAGCTGTTTAAACCACTATTCAAACTCAAAAGCTCCGCTCGCAAATGTGAGCGGAGCTTTTGTTGTGCGGACCTCACGTTTTGCCTATAGGCGGTTTGCCTGTGGGCAGGGCCGTCAAACTAAAACCACGACATGTCCGAGAGCGAAAAACCAAACGAATTGCGCGCAGAGGACGCACCGCGCGAAGATTTGCCGCAACTGAGCGATGAAGAGTTAGATATGGTGCGTGAGTTGTTCCGTATGGTGCGCGCTGGCGACAGCGAAGGTTTGGGGCGCCTGTTGCAAATGGGACTGGTGCCGAACCTGCGCGACGGACAGGGCAACAGTCTGCTTTTACTCGCTTCCTACAACGGGCACTACGACCTGACGCGCGTGCTGCTCGAACATGGCGGCGACCCGCAACTGGGCAACGACAGGGGCCAAATCCCACTCGCGGGCGCCGCGTTCAAAGGCGATTTGCCGATGGCGCAGCTGCTGCTTGACTACGGCGCCGAAATCAACGCCGCCAGTCCCGATGGCAAAACGCCACTCATGTTCGCCGCCATGTTCGACCGACTGGAAATCATCGACCTGCTGATAGCACACGGAGCAGATATGGCGCTGCAAACTTTCGATGGCCTAACCGCCCTCTCGCTGGCGCAAGCAATGGGCGCCCATGATGCCGTCGCCAAACTCCAAGCCCTACAAGAGTGAAGCGCACGTCTTTGATTAGCTGAGTTCCATGGCGCACCCCTTCATAATTTTCCCAGAGTTAGGCCAAGAGTTGAACGCAATATCAGGGCTACAGATGTTGAATTGCGTCAACATAGTAGCTGTTGACTATTCAAAAGCGAGTGAAGGCAAGCTGCAAAAAACTAAGCCACCCAATATGTAGGAATATAGCTCATAGAATCAAGAAGGATAGGTTGAGATCAAGGCGCTGGATGCAGCAACTTCAAATTCATCGGCCTTTGGCCATGTCTTTATAAATACCGAGTTCAACTTTCCATTGATACATTGAACGCTTTCTATAGCGCCTGAGGGCAAGCGCCACATGCTTCTCAAAAGTCAAACGGTCACAGACATTGACTTGCATAAAGTGTTCCACGACTTTCTCGTAGTCCAGCTTTCCCTCATCAGCCAAAATTCCCGCCAGCCCAATATGTTTGACATGATGGCACCACTCGCATAAAGCGATAAACCCCTCCAACGTCTGCACATAATTTTCGTCGTCATAGTGCCAAATCTCGTGGCAGTGGATCATACCACTGGTTTGGCAGATGCCGCACCTGTGGCCGAAAGCCGCGTATGTCTGTTTTCGAATTTTATCCCAGTCATCTTTGGACACAGCACTTCTCATGTTGCTGTACCAAGATGTACGCGGGACGAGTTCAACAGTTAATTTCAGGGCAGACATGATGGAGAATACGGGTGTTTACTTTCTGAGATAAAGCAGGCAAAAGCAAACACAGTCGCAAGATGGCATATCGCCCAGGCAGAAGGCGACATGCCAGCGTATTTTAGGACTGAAATATTCCAGACTAACTGTAAATTCCCACCATAGTCCATAGTAATGTTGAGTGTCGTCCTATTCATGTTGACACTCAACGTTACTACTCAAGCGCCCCTCTTCTCCAAGGCACAGCCTAATTATTGGAGAGTCAATGTTCCCCACAAATTAGGTGTCAGGTCGGCTTCACCGGGCACGTCGTTCACCAAACCTGTGGCCTTGTTGCTCCAATACTGGCGGGCAATAGTCTGAGTGCCTCCGTTATCGGCGAATAATACTCCGACATCGCCCTTGAGTTTTAGTCCGGCTCGCGGCGCCAGATTAAGAACGCTCCACGGAATCGCGGCTTCGACGAAGTAGCCTCCGTTGATTGGGCTTGTTGCCATCGTTACTTGAGGTACGACCGCGACACGTCCGAAGGGAATGGTGCGCCACGGCGAAGAGAAGTCGAATTTCTCGTTGGCGGGGGCACCGGGAGCCACCTTCTGGTTGAGAACTGCGACGGGTTTATTAGCCATCAAAGTCATCAGAATGCGTGTGTCGCCTGCGCTTGCACCTTCTGGCTTTTCGCGATCAGGGCCAATCATCAGATCGACAACGTCGCCGTTTTTGAAAAGCAGACGTGGGTCTTGTCCAGCATTGATCATGGTGCCATGATTGGCAAAGACTCGGTATCCCAGATACAAATTATTGTCGTCATACCGGAGGGATACCCGGCCAAAGCGTTGTTGGGGCGAGTCCTGAATTTCCAAGATTTTCGAGTTGTCGTCCAACAATTCGGGCCACTCATCGGCTTTGCCATCTATGTTAGCCGGGTTTGCGGCACGAACCACGCCATAATCGCGAGGCGCGCTGGTTTGTGCCACTTTTTGTTGCAGCAGAGTTTGGGCTTGCGTGTATTGAGCCGGGGTGTAATCGAAGGTGCCATTTAGCCGCTTGATGCCGTTGAGGCCACTGACCTCAATCACTCGCGCGTCTGTGCCGCCTAAAGTCACGTAGGTTTTGCCATTTGCCGCCTTAATGAAGTTGCCTCCAAAGCTCTCGCCGCCAGCCGTAGTGGCATCGAAACTCATGCCTTTAACGGCTTGTTGGGGAATGTCGAAATAGCCGCGCGTATCTTTGAACAGGGTCTGGATGTACATACCATCCTGCGTGAAGAGGTAGTTCTCGCCCAAGTTGCCATTCAGGTAAAAGACTTCGCCTATATCGCCTCCCATATCGGCAGTTCCCAGAATGGAAGAGGGGCCGATGAGATAACCGGGGCGCGCAGCGCGGGCGGTGTGCGAGCCATGCACGCTAACATGGCGGCTGGGATAGGTGCCGATAATCTTGCCAGAGCTGTCAACACTCAACACTGGGTTCTGATTCAAGTAGATGCGCCCATCTTTACCGCCCAGAATCATGCCTTCGTCGGGTTTAATGAGCGGTTCACTGATCTTGAAAATGCGTGGGTGTGCGATGTCGTAAACCGGCGCCCCGGCTTTGTTTACGCTCTTGAAGGAGAACTGGAGCAGTGTGTCTTTGACGGCATCGCCTCCCCTCCCCCCATTTACCATGTAGGTGATGGTGCCCTGGTCATCGGGCAATTGGCCCCAGTAATTAGAGCGCAGATTGATATTTCTGCCTTCAAACTGAACATCTGCGAAGTTAAGTTCCTCCCGCTGCACTCTCCCATCGCTGTTGGCATCAATCCAAACGTAGATTTTGCCCGATTGTCCAGCGAAAAACGGATGCTTGTATTTGGCCCACTCGTTCTCAAGGTCCCTGCCCGACACCTGACCGAGATGGGCGACAGAACGGAAATTCTTTCCATCCCAGAGCGTCACGTGGAGTTCGTTCGCCCCGCGAGCGCTCCCTGTGGTGTAGATGTAGGTCAGATCACCACGCTTGATGATTTTGCTGGTAATGTTGTGGGTGGCAGGTGGGAACAAATCGGCGCCGTCCTGAGGGTTGGCAGGATTGAGAACCGGGCTTTGAGAAAGGGAGTACGTCGGGTGAGATTCGCCCGTCGCCAGATTGATACGATAGACGGTGTTATCGGAAAAGCCCATCGTGGGGTCGAACGGATTGATGCTACCAGCGGCAGCATAACCAGTGGTGCCGACCAGTTCTTTGATGAGTTTTCCGCTTTGGGCATCCCAAATACTGGTGCGCTTTGGGTTGGTGGTTTCCTCGGTTACCCACAAATGATTTTTGGAATCGACGGCGATACCCGCCGGATTGCGCATTCCAGTCGCATCATAGGTCCCAATATCAGGGCGTCCGCCGCGCTTACCTATCTCGCGGAGCAGCTTGCCCTGAGGCGAGAAGACTTTCACGTTCTGGTCGCTGCCTCGAACGGATAAGAACACGTTACCACTGGTATCTGTAGCCAAGCCAAAACCATCGGCGCAGTTCGTCTCTGAAAAGGGAGTGGCACCATCTGCGGTCAAACGGAGCAAGCGACCTTTGGATAGCACTATCGGGTTCTTCTGAGCATCGAAAACAACCGCGCGTGGCTCGGCGACGACAAATTCGCGCGTAATTTTTCCAGTTTCGCTGTTGAGTAATTTAACTTTGTTGTCGCGAGTTAAGACGACTGCGAGCGTTCCATCGCGCAAAGCGAGGCCCGACAAATTAGCCTTAGGTATGTCAGCAGAAACGGGCGTAGTCGCTACCTCATGAACAAGAGAGTCCTGCTTCGGCGGGTCGGCGATTTTGAGTTCGAGAAGTCCGTACTCGCTGCCCGAAGCATCAATGGCTTTGATGTCCCAGGGCGTATATTTCCCGGTTGCAATATCGACCCGGTAGATGATGCTTTCTTTGCCTTCGTTGGCAACCCACAAAATCTTGCCGTTAGTGGCTAACGAAATACGGCCACCATCGAATGCCACGCGGTTCGCCAATCCCCAGAGGCGTTGACCGTTGAGGTCAGTGCCTATCAGGTGTTGCCCGGCTTCTCCCATCGGAGTAGCGAGGCCCACATATTCGCCAGAGGTCGCGACGGCCTGTGGCGCGGTGTGGTCGCCATAGAATGCGCCTCGCCCATCAGAAGTTGTCCATGTCGGGTTACCGGGGCTGGCGAAACTCATCACCCAGTTGGCCCGAATGCCATCGTGATAAATCGCTTTGTAGGTGTATTGCCCCGGCTCGACCGATTTCCCCTCGTCATCAAGGCCATCCCATTTTTCGACGTGTGCGCCTTTTTCGCGCGAGGCAGCAGCAAGCAGGGTGCGGATTCGTCGTCCGGTTTTGGCATCATCAATGGCCAGAGTTACACGCGCGGCCTGAGGAATCGAATACTTGATTTCAACGGGACCAGTGGGAATTTCATCTGCGGAAATCTGCAACCAGGAAGGCGTCGGCAATTTGAGATTGCCTTTGGGTTCAAGAAAAATCGAACCCCAGGCCGCATGTGCGTCCCAGAAAAATTCGCGGCTGTTCGTGCCTGGTTGCAAGTTGTCGGCATAGCGGTGAACTGGCCAATCGGCTTCTCCCCATAAGAGTTCAAAGCCTATATTGATTTGTTCGCCGGCTTTGAAAGCGCGCGTCGCGATTACATTCCACGGCAGTTTGATTTCCTGCACATACCCCTGCCCATCCGCGTCTTTTAGAAACGCCATTTCCGCGCCTTGCTGCAGTTTCCATCCCTGAGTTCGGTACAGCTGAGTCTCGCCACCACCGAAAGGTTCAGTCAGGCTTTTGCCGTGGGAAATTTGGATCGTCGGCTCTTGCTTGCCAGCGTAATACCACGCCGTAAGATGAGATATTTTGTCGGTCTTAACACGCAGTTGTACGGCGTCGCCAGCCCACCCTTTGTTAGCTCCGTAACGGGGGTCATGCGAGTTGCCCATTGGAATCGGGTCTTTCCAGTGGAGGCTAATGTAAAAATTCTCCGCATCGTAGGCGGTAGCGACCTGAGCCGAGTAGACATCGCGTAGTGACTCGACATCATAAGTCATCAGAGTTGTGCCGGACAAATCCCAGTCGTCCAACTTGCCATCAATCACGATGGGGCGAGTGGCTGGTACGGCATGGAGTCCGCGATTATCGGTCTGAGTAGCACGTGCTGGCAGTGCGGCAATTGGAATTACGGCAGAGCATACACCTAATAGATAAGAGGTTTTCATGGTCTAAATTGGAAGTGAGCGGATTCTGCGCGCCTGGCTCACGAAACGGCGTTATCGGATGATGTTTGGGGGCTTTTGACTTGACTTCTCATTCCATGCGGTAAATACCCGGTGGCACATTCATAAAAGCCCCCGTTGCGGAGCGTTCGATGAAGCCCTTCGCGAAGAGATCTCTTAAAGTGACGACACCTGTCCACGGTTTTGGCAGTCGGAGTTCGCCTCTGGAAACAGGGCGCCTGGTGTGGGGAGGTGGCTCATCGGGCAGAGCCACAAAGAGCAGGTCGTTCAGAAGGGATATATCGCCCGGCAGGTGGACAAATGACTCGCGTCCGCCATTCTCACGTATAAAGTTGGCAAAGAACCGATTTTGCTCTTCCCACTGCTCTCCAACAATGACTTTATTCATGCCGGAAGCGGGGAAGTAATTGCCCCCCTGATCTATCACCATTTTCTTCGAGGAATAGCGATTGAGTTGTAGAAAAAAGTCGCGCGGCCCCAGATTATCGACTGCACGGACCGGATTGCCAGCAATAGAGAAAATATTCACTGGCCCTTCAAGCGTGGTGCCTTCGCCCAGCATGATGCCTTCGGAGTCGCATTCCTTAATACAGGCGTACATCTCTTCCATAAATTTGACGGCCATACGATTGGTATCGCCGGGGAAGCGCATGAAATCACGGGGGGCAAAATCCAGAGGAAAAGCCCAGCCCAAACAATCGAAGAATATGCCTCTAGCACCGCATTCCTTCATGTAAAAGCGAATCCACTTTTTGGTGTATTCGATGTAGCCGGGATGGCCGGGATTGCACATCGCGAGTTCGGGAAAATCAATGCTGCCCCACCCCGCGCTGACGCGCCCATCAATGCCTTTGATGAACCAGTCATCATCAATATCTTCGCCGCCGGGTTCGATGCCGGAATGACTCATCCACACCAGCCAGGGCACGCCGCGCGCCTTAAGTCGTTGCCCCATCGCGCGGAACTCGTCTTGCGAACCGTGATTGGGATCGGGTTCATAGCCGAGCGGCGTTGTACCGCTACTAATCGGGCGATTGGTTACCAGAGAGTAGTTGATTCCAGAGTAAGTGCCCTTATCTAGTTCCTTTTCCCAGGCATCGGCTTGCTGTGTCCATGTGGGTGCATTGTTCCATGCCAGGCCATCGCCCCATGTCGTTTGATGCACCCAATCGGGAACTTCCTGGTAGTAGAACGTGGTGTAATCGGCCAACCATGACATCATCGAATCATGGTCCGCGCCATAATAGAGCTTGATTTCTGGCAGACGCAGACTTTGCCCGAGGCCGAAATGGGAATGCAGAGTGAAATCGTAGCTCACTCCCCTACCCGCATCGTCGATATTGAGCATGTAGCCGACACCGGGGCGCCGACAGGTAATGGCTATCCAGTGGGCGGTTTTAGCGTTGTAGAACAACCCACCATGCACCACCATAACGCCGGGATAAACACGCCGCCAACTGTTTTGGAGAAACGATTTGACGGTTTCGGGCGCGTCGTTTTCGTAGCCGATGTGCCCATGTTGGTCGGATGGCCCCTGCGAATGCGAGGACGGGAAAATCATTCGCGTGTCGTCGCCCCAAAACTTCCAATTCCAATTCAGCAGGGACAGCGTATCCAACCAAAGTGGCGCTTCAATCGGCGGGCCTCCGGGGCCGGGATTGAGAAAGGAAGCTGCATCACACAGTTCACGGCGAACCAGAGATTGAATTCCAAAACACCGATGCTTGAGTCCTGCGCGTTCGCCCATTTTGCGCGACAGAACAAGGCTCCAACCGGAGAAATGGCCGACCCATTTTTCGCCTTTGAAATGGGGTTGCGCCGGTTGGTTGGGGTCCAAGTGGGTACGTAGCGCGAGTGGTTGACCATTAACCCAGAGTTCGGACTCGCAAGGATCATCCGTATCAAGCAACTCCTCGCCGAAAAGTTTGATCGAGCGAATGTGACCATTCGTTTCATCGCAGAGAGCGACGAAGTCGGTGGTGTGTTTCATAATTGACTCAGGGCTTGAAAACTGTTGCGGCTCCTCCGGCCACGCAGATGCTTTCGATACGTAGCTCCTGCTCTTTGCTCTCATCGAAGAGCGGCTCGATTTCCAGGGTATGATCGACAGAAGGATTCAATCCCGTTGCAATCACTTGAACATGGTGCCCATTGCCATTGATCGCTTTGCCGAAGGCGCCAGGATCGTACTCGGTGAGCGTTTTTCTATCCTGCGTTCGTTGAACCAATTTGCCGTCCAGGTAGGCCCGGTACTTTCCTGTTTGCAGCGAGGTTTCGCCGAGCAACATAACCATCGTGCCGCGAAACCTCACTTTCAGCCGCTCCACCGTTTGGGGCACGCTCTGTGTTTTGCCCACTTCCGTAACAGCACGCCGATTGGACGCGATAACTTCATCGTCGAGCCAACGGGACATCAGGAAATCGAAATATGCCGAGGTACGATTTGGAATTCCCACCCGCCAACCTGCCGGAAGCGTTCCGAGCGAAGAAACCCGTGTGCGCGACCACGTCAAATAGGTGGGGTTATACAGCATCTTGGGCGGAACATGGGGAACGAGTTTGCGGGCCACTCCCCCCTGATAGGCGTCCCAGGCGGCACTGGCAAAGACATCGTATCCCTCATCGCCCGGATGCACAGGGTCTAAGGGCCAAAGCACATCTAATTTCGCGGTTCCACTTTGCACTCTCTCATTGATGAGCGCGATGGCATCGCCTACAGGTGTGCCATAAGCCCTCGAAATAGCCAGATGCGCATCGCGGCGCTTCATTTTTGCCATCTCGCCCTCACCAATATTCCATCGGAATGGAAATATCACCTGTATCAGTGGGCATTTAGCATCGCCAACGACCCGACGAACAAGCGATTCGTACGAAGAAAGCGTTTCGACATCATTTGTCGAGATGTCGTCGTTGGCCGAAAAGTCGAGGAAGACCAAATCGGGGTGATAATTCAAAACATCGCGCTGCAAACGGAACACGCCGAGTTGTGATCCTGTGCCGCCAATGGCGGCGTCGATGAAACGGAAGTGGGCCTTTGGGTACTTGGCCTCAAAGCGGCGAGCAACAGCGGCGCGGTACGATGTACGTTGAGGGTCTGAAGCGTTAGAACCCCAGGTGAGGCTGGCGCCAAAGAACACAACGTTTAAACGCTCTCCGGCTTTAGCACGTTGGTCGAATCGTGTTAACGCCGTAGATGGCGTAGAAGCCGTGGGTGACGTAGAATCGGCATAGCTCTGCTGCATAGAAAAAGTGAGCGTGGCAACAGACAGCAGCAAACAGGTTTGAAAATTCATTGAGCTGGTTTTTTTAACCAAGGGGCACATTCACTCGAACAGAGTCGGTAAGTGGCATGGGAGGATGCGGTTTAGTAGTGGCTGGCAAGGGAACGCGATTATCTTTCAATTGGTAACTTCGGGTCCAACTCTGCGACTTTCCCGGTTGTAGTTCCGACTCGATAAAAACTTCTGGGCACAGCGCCGAAGGCTCCGCATAAAGCGCAAAGCGAGCAATGTCGAAATTGCCCCCCACTTCAACTTGCAGCCCTTTACCCGGTAAATCGACGAGGAGTTTGTTATTGGAAGCGCGCGCACCTAACAACGAGTGAAAAATCTTCGATTCGGTGACAGGTTGAGGTGTGCTAAGGCGATGCGAAAAAATAGCACCTCGCGATTGTGCAAGCCAATAGGCGGGCGACGGCGTTGAAAAATCAAATGCGGTCTCGACAAAATACCCAGGAGCGGTAGCCGGGCCGGACGAATCGAACCAATTGTGATTGTATTGGTTGAACTTGAATGGGAGCTTGCCAGAGTTCTTCAGGCGATACAAAATCACGAGAAGCTTCGAGTCAGGAAGTACGCGGTACTGCTTTTCGTAGTGGTAACCGTAGTTGTCATCAAGCGAGGCCTGCTGACTCACGGTGAGTGAGTTGCGACCAACTGCGACGCGAACAGGTGCCAGCTTTTGTACCGAGTAACGGTTCCAGAACCTGTAATCTTCCTTGCCATCCGCCCTCACTAACTCACCAACCCCGATCTTCAGGAAGCGGCCCCCAGTGGGGGCCTCGCCGAACCCCAACACACCAATGCCATCTATTCCAAATTCATCGGTTAAGCCATTAGGTGTGAGGACGGTATTTCCCCCTAACCATATTTGCTTCACCATAGCGGTGTTGTCGAAACGAGGCCCGAAGGACTCAAGCAACTGTTCGGGGTGAACCTGAACCTCGGCACGAAAATTTACATCGCCTATAACAAAATGGTTCGCCATGGGATTCGATTCCTCTTTGTTTTTCTGAGCGAAAACGGGAGCGGCAGTCACAGCAATTACTACCTCTATAAGCCCAATCACTTTCATCAAGGACATGTGATGGATTCCAAATACATGGGGCGCGTAATTGTCAGCTATCACTGAGAATTAACACCCGTTGGTGTTCTTTATCTGGCAGGAGTTGGTGGCACCGACAGCGCCCCCAGAGCCTGGGCCTTTTTATCGGGCGGTATATTGGGATTCGACTCGATAGCGGCTCTTTTAGCAGCAAGTTCCTGATTGGTAGCGGCCTTTTGGGCTTCGGTTTGTTGAGCCTGACTGGATTGACAGCCGGCCAGCGAAAGCAACGCAATGCCAGTGACAACTATTCCGAGGCCTGTATACAATTGTTTCACGGTGTATGATTCCTCCTTCTCAAGGGGGAAGTAACAACTTCCCCCTGACTAACTAGAAACTCGCTTAACCCCACGTGCGATTTTGAAGGTTTTGTTGGGTCGGATCGACGTACTTACCCCACGGAAGCAGAGCTTCCAGCTTAGAAATGGGTTTGCCATCGGCGCCTCGGCCTCCAACACCGACCCACTTGACGTGACCATCCGAAAACAGGAAGTTGGCACCGTCAAAGTGACGGGCAAGAGTCGCCACATCTGCGGGCTTCATCAACCAATCTGTAGGATTACCCCACCAACTCGAAGAACCTGGCGTGTTGGCGCCAGTAATAAAGGGTCCAATGTTTTCAGAAATTTGGGGCAAACCAAATCCGCGAATGCCTTCGGTCAGAAAGATAGTTTGGGTAGGACTATTAATTGAGGCCAACGAATGGGGATTCCATGAGGGAGCGCCACCTCCTGGAGGAGTAGACCCACCACCGAGAATATCGTTCACCAGATAGGAAAAACGCCCACTGTCTTGCCCGTTTGTATCTGGCAGAAAAGCAAGATTGGTTTGGCTTCCGTCGCTGGGACACGCCTGAATGCCCTTGCTTTTTGTGTAAGCCCAGACCGCGTTATACCAGAAACTTGGATATGTCATGGACGAACCGGGGGCGTTCTCATAACCCATCATCGGGAACTTTTCGTCGTAGTCCTGGGTGTATTGCATGAGACCCAATCCCCACTGTTTGAGATTGCTCTGGCAAGAGGAGCGACGGGCGTTTTCGCGGGCACGGGCGAAGACGGGAAACAGGATAGCGGCCAAAATCGCGATGATGGCAATAACTACTAGCAATTCAATGAGCGTAAAGCCCCTTCTTGAACCTACAGACGTGATATTCATTTCTTCTTTGATGCTCGGTGCCGAACAAAGTCGGCTAAAAATAGGTTGTGATGCGCTTAGAGGAGTTCATCCTCAAAGCGCGCGTAAATAGGAGTGGCTTGCGGCACGGGTTCACCGCGTCGCATCGCGTCCACGTAGTCGATGGCGGTTTGTAACACCTGACGTGCATCGTATCCCAATCGTCGCACGGGTACGACGCTGGGAGTGGGCCACGGGAAATTGCAGTGCGCGACAACTTGAATATCATCGGGCACCCGCACACCAGCAGCCACTAGCCCGGCAGTTGCGTATTCAACCAAGTTGTCGTCACCAATAATCAGCCCATCCGGTCGCTCATTTTGCGTCACGTGCATCAGAAGTTGAACTAAGTTCTGGGCGGTGTGAGGCAATGAGAGATGCACAATCTGGTTCCAGAATGGCTGTGTCATCATACCCTTTGCTGCGAGCAATTCTGCACATTGCGAGGGTGTGTTTTCTAAACCGCTTGGGTTGAGGAAGGCAATCTTCCGGCAACCGCGTTCATGAAGGAACTTGATTGCCTGATCGAAGAACGAATTAATGTCGGGAGTGATTCGGGGAAGTTTTACCTCATCGCTCTCAGCCATAATGCTGATTCGAGGTATCCCCGGTTCATCCAGAACGGGTGTGTTCAGCACACCAAAAGGTGGGGTAGCAAAAATAATTCCGGCTACCCTGTGATCAAGTACATCCTGCTGCAAGGCCAAGTAATCGTTGCTGCCATGATCTCTACTGACCCCATAATAAATGGCCAGAGTCCGCCCCTGGTTACGCTGAACGCTGATTGCCTCATTGTTCAGAGCGGTCCAGAAACGCACCCACTGGGAGTCAGATGGCACGCTGGGAAATACTAATGCGTAGCGTGTGAGATGTGGAGGTTCGGGGCTGACGTGAGTTCCGTTGCGCCCATTGGAAAGGATAAAACCATCGTCTCGGAGTTTGTCGATTGCGCGTTGCACTGTATTCGCTCCTGCACCGTACTTTTGGCTGATGGATTCTCGCGTTGGTAAACGGCTTCCTGGCAAAAGCTCTCCAGCTACAATTTGGTCACGAATTTCTTGCACAATGAGGTCCTGTTGAACGGCAGGACGGCCTAGTCGGGGTCGAGATGTGCTATTAATCCTCCTCATGAATTATTACTCTCGTAAATATACCCACATTTCGAGGTTTTAAAACATTTTTTTGAGATGTATCGAAAATTTTTTGTGGCAACCCTCAATTTATTCACGTGGCGCGGTATAGGCTTTCTCAAGGCAGATGGTTTTGGTGTTTCAATATGAGTTGAGTCTTTTGCACAAATTCGCCGCCTCTCTTTGGGAGGTGGCGCGACTGTAATACAAAGGAGCCTCATAGACATAAGCCACTCCCCTGCCACTGCTGGCATTTGGCAACGACATTGGCCCCTTACCCGTTTGCTCGTCAGCTCTTCACTCGACAAATGGGCCACATCTTCAAGAGCAATTCTCTTAACTTTCAAACGATATACTGCGCCGCAGGGTCGGTAGGACCACAGCGAACGAGAGCACTAAAGACAGGTATGAGGTACAAGAGCACGCAACGATTTCATTGGCGTCTGCTTGCCGCGTGCAATGCGGCAACGATGCTGTTCTGCATGGGCACGATGGCACACGCAGACGATGTAGACAGCCAGCAATGGACTCTGATCACAGCACAAAAGGAGCTGACGGAGAAATGGAGAGCCTATCTGGAAGTGCAGCCCCGCCTGGGACCTGATCTGACAGGCGGCTCCCCTCGCGGCGTGGAGCGGCTTTTGGTGCGAGGGGCTATCGGCTACCGCTTGACCCCAAAGACCTCCCTCTGGCAAGGGTACGCCTGGACACCTCAGTTCCTGCCCACGGACTCCTCCGAGCATCGGTTATTCCAGCAACTCCTTTACGAAGACAAACTCGGTAAGACCAGTTTCTTAAACCGCGCTCGTCTGGAAGAACGGTTCATCGAGGGCGCGGGGGGTACTTCCATCCGTTTGCGGAACATGATTCGCTTTGCCCACCCGATCAGCGCCAATAAAAAATGGACTGCCGTGGCCTACGACGAACTGTTCTGGAACCTCAATTCAACTACTGGCGGCCCCACTTCCGGCTACGATCAAAATCGCATTTTCTTAGGCATAAGTCGGCAAACCAGTTCGAAACTGCGAGTAGAGACGGGATACCTCTTCGCACACGTCGACCGTCCTCGCACGTCTTCAGATCGGAAGTTGCACGTCTGGGTAGTCCAGTTGGCCTATACCCTATAGGCCATTACTGGGCACACGACGAGGACGGCATGGAACCAGTCTCATGGCGCGTTGGATAAGTCAAAATTATCCAGATAATAAACGCTCGTGTCCGTAGCCATGCTGACGAAGCCAAGCCAATCGAGCGATTTCCAACCTGGCGTTATATAAGGCAAATTGGTGAAGCGTCGCGGCTGTTCGCCCGCTAAGGTAACGGTCAAATCCCACTTGTCAGCCGCTTTGTTAACAAGGCCAGCGACCAACTCGAAATGTGCCCATCGACCAACTGGCATGTCCATCAGTTCGCGGCCAGCAGCACTCAGCTTGCCATCGCGAATATCCAATCTCGGCCCAACATTGTAAGGTTCTGCTCCATCACGCCATTCGTGATAGATGTTGGCCCCGGCTTCATAGCGTAAATCAAAACTACAACGGGTCATACCCGATTTGTGATGAGGCGAATAATACAAGAACGGGTAAAAAGCAGCGGGTAAATTGGGGGCATCCACGATTTTCAGACTGTGCTTGCCACTGGCAGCCGTCTCGTCTGTAATGCTAATCGAATCGCCCCCATTTGCAACTTTAACATCGGCTTCTACGGGCTTATGAGTTGTAGGGGTATCCTCGAAACCATCTGCCAGTGTTAAGCGGGACGGTGTGGGCGGCGGCGGTGGGAGTACCAATTTGGGAGTCGCCGACATGGCGGCTAACCGAACCCACGCTGCATTACCGTAAACACCGGCCCGCGAGTAATCGAAGGGACGAAAACCCATGGAAAGCGCCGGAGAGTTCGGTCTCAAGCGAAAATCGCGTTTCGCAGCATCAACGAACAGGGGATCGGCTATCTTAGAGCCAGCATCTTGCCCGGTGGCCTGCCACGCGGCGAAGTTCATTCCATTGAAGGGGGTGGGCTGCTTCGATTGATCGAAGTAGAGGTTGTTGCGAATGGTTACGTTCTTAGCCCAATTACCCCGCAAAGCCAGTCCTTTGGTCCAATCGACAATGTTATTTTCGAAAGTGAACGCCAGGTGATTTTCTAGTTTCGTCCTCTGCGCCTCAGTTTCAGTCGCGAAGGCGAAGATGTTATTGCGGATGATGTTTTCTTTGCCGTAATGCTGGTGATAATTGCCACTGTTATCGTAGACCAGATTATTCTCCATGACGACACCGACAGTGCCTTCATCGTTATAAAGCCCCCAACCACCGTTGGCAAAACAATAAACGTCGTGAATACGGTTATTGCTAATCGTCGTCCCCTCGGATGGCCCCAGCGTATAAACCCCACCCAAATCGCCCATCACGCCACTCCCGATGTGGTGAATGTGGTTGAAACCGATGGTATTACGTTTCGCCAAGCTGGTATCGTAGCCCCAACGCCAACCGACAGAGACTCCCGTGTAGTAGAAATCGCCAATATCGTTGTGAGTGATGGCGTTGTCCCCACTCTGCCCTACCCAAACACCGATAGCCCCCCGGTGAATTAGCCCGCCACTCTGAATAATGTTGTTATCCAGAGTGATGTGGTTGGTACCCTCAGAGTCATTTGCACGAATCTCCGTTTCTCCGACCCGAACACCCCCGGCCCCCAGATCGTGAATGTGATTTCGAATGAGTTGATCGTTGTGGCAACCACGGCGAAGCCAGACACCGTAAGTCCCGGTGTGCGCGATTTCACAATCTTCCAGCTTAAGACGGCGCGCACCGTCGATCATGACCGTTGCCGGAATGGAAATCGCGGCCTGTGTATCGCTGAGTCCGTTTGCAGGAAGAATGTACTGACTATGCTGAAAGGATAGGTTTTTGAAGGTTACGTTCTCTACCCAGCGGCCTTTTTCCGGCTCGCCCCGCACAGCCACAGCTGTTTCGAGAACTGGCGCCGTAACCTGCGCTTTGGCCATATCCTCTCCCGGCAACGGTTTGTAGTAGAGAGTTCCACTACGGCTAAGAAACCATTCGCCGGGTTCATCGAGTGCCGCTTTGAAGTTCTCCATCTCGTAGCGCTGAAAGGAGTGGAAACTGAAGAATCCCCATAAAGTGGCGCCAGTCATCGAGACAGTGCTGGTTTTAGGCTCAACCGCCGCAACACGCAGTCGTGCCGCTTCCCACGATTGATAGGCGCGCACCGTCACGTCGTTTAACTCGCGCTGTGACAGATGCAGTAAGGGGGCGACATCCGCCGGATTAGCACGGAATGCCCGCTCGTTGATAGTTGCAGGATCACCGTTCGTCAGGTCATTGGCGGGGCGAGCTTTGCCAGCGGCATACAAGTAAAAGTTGTTCGGTGTGCGCGCCCTCGTGGCGCGCTTTCCGTTGACCCACAACTGCTCGAAATACCACGCGCCCGCTTTGACATCGGGAATTTGCGCCTCCCAGATTCCATTCAGCCCGCGCTTCCATCCACTGATAACGCGACCGCCACTAAAAATGGGACGCGCCCCATCGGCCCCCTGATAGGTGATTGGAGCCGTTGGAGTCCCGCTGTCCTGTGGTTGCAGCACGAAAGTTTGGTGGCGGCGGTAGATGCCGCTCGCGACAATCACCTTTATGGGTGCGCTCAAGCCGCGTTTCGCTTTCAGAACTCGAATCGCGTTTCGTGCCCCTTCGAGGGTCGCGAAGGGACCATCAGTGCGCCCCTTGTTGGGCTGCGCCAGCTTACCCGACCAATGATCGTTGCCATTGGTCGCAATGTATAAGGTTTGGGTAGTCGCCTTTTGTGGCTGTGGTTTAGTGGCTGCGTAGCTCGCGCGATCTATGCCTACAGATGATGACGCGAGGCTCGCACCGATTGTCAGGACGGCTCGCCAGGTGTTTCCGAGTTTCATGGGTGAAGGAACCGGGCCTAAAAATTACCGAGGCGACGAGCGGCGCGGAGGAAATGGCTGTTGTATTCGGGGACTCTTCCAGTAACATCAGGTCCCACATTCAACAGTAAGTTGGCGTTGTTGCTACGTGCCGTATTGTGCCAGTCGCAAATTGTCGCAACGGATGGGTGCATCTCGCCTCCGGTGCCCTGCCAGAACCACTGCAATGCTAAAGAGGCGCAAAATTCGAGCGGCAGGAATTTCTGCTCTCCATCGTCGTTGGTCCAAATCTCGTTGTAGTTGGGATAGCGAATTTCGTCGCGAAAAACGAAATTGAAATGCTCAGCAGTGCGGGCATCAATAGGATGGTAGCGCACGGCTCCAGGACGATCACTACTGGAATTGTTGAGTACCAAACAATCTGGCTGTAACGAGTGAATCAGTTCATACAACTCTTTCCACCCCCAGCGGTCGCCGGGCGTATAGCCAGAGTTGGGATCGTTCAGCCATTCTTCTTCCCACCAGCACATCTTCGTGGGATGATCTTTATCCCAACCACCGTCGAACCACATCTCGACGATAGGGCCGTAGTTGGTGAGCAGTTCAGTGATCTGGTCGCGCATATAATGCGCGTACACCTCGTCGTTTTCATATTGCGGGTAATTGAGGTCCCACAACGAGTAATACAGCCCCGGCTTTAGCCCGGCTTTGCGGAACTCTTCGATGTACATGCCGACAATATCCTGACGGCGAGGCGAATTGGCCACCGAATATGCGGTATGTTCGCTCGGCCACAAACAAAAGCCATCGTGATGCTTGGTTGTCAACACGGCGTACTTCATCCCAGCCTCAGCCGCGACACCTGCCCACTGAGCGACATCGAGCTTTGTCGGCTCGAAACTGGATGCGGGAAACTTGCCGTCTCCCCATCCCTGATTGGTAAAAGTGTTCGGACCAAAGTGAATGAACATACCATAGCCCAAATCCATCCATGCCTTTTGCGCTGCGGAGGGGCCGACAAATGTTTGTGTGGTTTCTGCGATCATTAGTAAGTTGTTGCTTTTTTGAAGTTTGATTGGTGTGACTAACCAAATAACTACAAGAACGAGAAGCCCTTCTCGTCCTCGTAGTTACTCGGATTCGATAGTTAGTTGCCGCCAGTATCAGGTTTGAGCCAGGGGGTATTGAGGTAGTAGAACTTGGAAACGCGCATCGATTTGACGTGACCGTCGAGGAAGCCGACCGTGCAGGTTTCGAGATGCCGCGAGGTTGGTGCCGCCCAGTCGCCGTTATCGCTATAAACGTTTCCGTTATCAGCAACGGTTAGTAGCGCTGCGGTTGCCTTATTTGGCCAGGTCAACGGATCGGAAGTCGCATTTTGATTGCACTTGCTGCCACCATCGGTCATGAAAACTGTTGTCGAAGGTGAATTGGCCTGCGCCAGTGACACGGTATTACCGGCTTCACCAATGTAGTGGTTCATGATGTAACTGGTATGAAAGGCTGGTTGACCATTGTAAGCCGACCATGTGGCAGAAACTTGGGTTGAAGAGTCGCTGGGACACTGGAATGTCTGGGTGCTTTTCAAGTAAGGCTGGATAAGTTGAGACCAGTTGTAATATGCCCCCGTTGGCTGGATGTAGATCGGGCAAAATTTCTCATCGTAATCCTGCGTGTACTGGACCAGGCCAAGCAATATCTGTTTCGAGTTGCTTTGGCAGGAGGCACGGCGAGCATTCTCGCGAGCGCGGGCAAAAACAGGAAACAGAATGGCCGCCAGGATAGCGATGATGGCAATAACTACCAGCAACTCAATGAGGGTGAATGCCGACTTACATTTCAAAGAATCGGCGGACAGGGTTTTGTTACTCATGCATTTTCCAAGTTACGAAATTTATGGCAAATAGATTAGTTTCTGCACGATAGCGCCAAAATATCGTGCAGCGAGATTAAGTGAGTCCGTAGTCAAACTGGACTCAACTGTGGTCGCTTTGGCGTAGGAGAATAGAGGAAAGGAATTGAATTCCCCTGAGATGCTCCGCAGGTTTGTCGCACGTACAATTCAGCGGGCAATTGAATGTGTTGCAACGGTCGCTTTGGGTCACTCAGTCGTTGCATAATCAAACGTACCGCTCGTTGTCCCATAGCTTCGAACGGTTGACGGACCGTTGTCAACGAAGATGGGCGCGGAGAATTTCTTTCAATATCACCGAAGGAAACGACGGCGACATCCTCAGGCACGTATCGGTCGCGCTCCCGCAGGCCATGAATGAGATCGTAGGCCAGATGGTCGCTCGCCACGAGAATTCCAGTGGGTTGTGGGTCTTGAGCTAATAATTCATCAATGGTGTGGTGATTATGAAAATAAAAGCGCTTGCGAAGAGCAGCTGGCAGACTCCCCAAAACCTCATGACGCGAAGCACTGGACATATCCAATGAAATCGGCCCGAACTCGTCAAAAAGCTCTGGAAAGGCGTGTTGAATCGCCCCAATAAACCCGCCCATACGCTCCCGTTCTACTGGTGGCAGGAAATCATCAATTTGGTATCCAAAAAACGCCACTTCCCGGTTCTGTTGCAGCAAATGAGTAGTGGCACGGAAAGAGGCACCGTAATCGTCGATTCCGACGGTATCACAATGTAATCCCGCAACGCTATTATCCACGAGAACAATAGGCAGACCTTCTTTTTGAAAATCTTGCATGATGTCGTAATTCTGTGGACCGAAAACGCTCCACCAAATTACGCCAGCCACCCCATCATGCCTGAGCGACTCCAACACTTGTCGCTCCTTTTTCTGGGCATTTTCGAAGTTGCTTCTGGTTTGCGTTGAGTTGGGCGTACCGCAGAGTTGAAGCCGAAACCCATGTCGTTGCAGTTCGCTTTCAACACTTCCAACCATTAATCCCAGAAGGTACTCTTCCAAAGGCATAACCAATGCCACTGTTTTACCGACCTCAGCAGCCTCGAACTGGCTGGATTCGATTTTCGACTCTGCGGCGACAGATGCCCCACTGCTACCATTAAGGCCATCGCTAACAACTGTTCCTCGGTATGGTAGTGTTTCAACGAGTCCTTCAGACGATAGCACTTCGAGTGCTTTGCGCACCGTTTTCGCTGTAACGCTAAAAAGTTTCTGCAAACTCCGCTCGGATGGCAGGTACTGTCCGACTTCATAACTTGAACCAATCTCTTCGCGCAACTGGCGCGCGATTTCAAGGTACTTGGGCAAGCGGCCTCCTGTTTGAGATGTGGTTTCAAGTCGCATAACATAAGCTTGCCGAGAGAAGCACTAGGGCAGCAGTTGGCAAGCAGTTGTAATATACCCCAATAAATGTCATTTCAAACATCTATTTCAAACGGGACGCTTCAATTTTCGTAAAACCGAGATTTGCCATATCGGTGAGTAAGGAACAACTATCTAGAAGGGGTATTGCCCCTTGGCACATATTGTTTAAAGTCGCGCGTTCAGGCTGTTCGTGCCCCATGTTACCGCACGATTCGCCGTGTGGGGAGATTGTATACCAACTGCGGCGGGAGCCTTTGAAACCCTGAGGCATGGTCAGTAGGCCTTGATTCGGCAGGATGTGCGTGTTAACACCCCAACCGATTAATACCCTTCTCTGATTCCAGCTTTGTTCGTTTGCGTTGCTTCAGTCAGGGCGCAAACCGCGCCAGACACCTGAGTCGCCAGTGACGGCCTCGGTCGCCACGTACTTTTACAGGGCGAAACTTTCGCGGGAGCGCCGGTGCCGCCGAAACACCGTTCGTCGGGATGTTCTTCTTTCTCCGGCTCGGTGAGCCGGGGAAGGAAGGCCCGCTTATTATCAACTCCTACTCTTTCACTACTGGCAGTACAGTCTCCCATTGCGAATAGGTCTCAAATACGCTTTCCAAGCGACCTAAATTATTTATGCTCAAGACTCGTTATAACTAGCCAAGAAATTCGCGGAGTTGGGATTTGCAACTGCCACACCCAGTTCCGGCTTTGGTCGAGGCCATCACGAGCGAGATTTCGTTCGCGCCTTCTTTGATACAGGCGCGGATTTTTCCGGCGCTGACGCCATTGCAGTTACACACGGTTGCATCGTCGGGGAGGGCTTTAGTGGTGTTGCCAGCGCCTTTACCGATGTCGAAGAAGAGGGACGCGCGTTCTTCGGGAAGCGGCATCTGACGGTCGAAGAACTGGGCGAGGGTCGCCGTTTTGCGCACGTCGCCGAGCAAGATGGCTCCGGCAAGGCGACCATCGCGAATTACCAGTTTTTTGTAGCGGCCCCGCTGGGCTTCCTGATAGCACACGATTTCGTCGCCTTCGCGCTCACGCGTGCGACCCATTGAGGCGAGTTCGACGCCCATAACCTTGAGCTTGACGGCCAGTTTGGAGCCGCTGTAAGCGGCAGTTCGGCCTGTTAACACATCGGCTAAAACGCGCGCCTGTTCCCAGATGGGAGCCACCAAGCCGTAAACCTCACCGCGATGCTGGGCGCATTCGCCAACGGCGTAGATGTTTTCTTCGACCTGCATTTGGTCATCGACAACGATGGCCTTTTCGATGGCCAGACCCGCTTCGCGCGCGAGTTCGATGTTGGCGGCGATGCCACAGGCGACGACAACCATGTCGCAAGGTAACTCGGTGCCATCCGAGAAGGCGAGTCCCGTCGCAGATTCTTCGCCAAGAATAGCTTTGGTGTCTTTATCGAGGTGGACAGTGATGCCCATCTTTTCGACGGTGTCCTTAAGGAATTTGCCTGAAACCTGATCGAGTTGGGCACTCATCAGACAGTTGGAGCGGTGGACGAGATGGACAGCGGCGCCATGCTCCATCAGGCCGCGTGCGGCTTCGAGGCCAAGGAGACCTCCGCCAACGACGATAGCGCGTTGCGCTTTTTGGGCGTAACCCGCGATGCCCGCGCAGTCGCGCAGGGTTCGCATCACGAACACGCCGCTTTTGCGCTCGCCCCACGGGGCCGACAAACCTTCCATCGGGGGAATGAAGGCCCGACTTCCGGTAGCGAAAACGAGGGTGTCGTAATGCAGTGTTGTGCCCCGGTCGCCTTGGACCAGGCGATTCATGCGGTCTACAGCAATGACTCTTTCGCCCGCGTGCAATGTAAGGTGATTGGCCTCGTACCACTCCAGGGGATGGATAACGATGGACTCAGGCATTTTGGAGCCGTTGAGAACATCGGACAGCAGAATGCGGTTGTAGCTTCCGCCGGGTTCATCGCCGAAGATGGAGATGTCGTAATGTTTGGTGGCGCCGCGCGCCACAAGCTCGGCGGCGAGGCGTCCACCCGCCATACCGTTGCCAATGACAACGAGTTTCTTCTTTTGCGTAGATTCAGGAATCACGTTCAACCTCCGTAGCTTTCTCGATTTTGGCGGCGCAAACCTTGAACTCAGGCATTTTGGAAGTCGGGTCGAGAGCGGGAATAGTGAGCAAGTTGGCGCTATGGTGGCCGCCCCAGTGGAACGGCATAAACAGGGTGTCAGCACGAATGCCGTCGCTGATTTTGGCGCACCCCGTTGCACTGCCTCGGCGCGAAGTGACACGCACCATGTCGCCTTCGGAAATGCCCATTTCGAGCGCGAGGTCGGGATGGAGTTCGACGAATGGAGGACCACTCATGGCGTTGAGTTCGGGGATGCGGCGTGTCTGGGTGCCGCTCTGGTATTGGGACATAACGCGCCCCGTGGTGAAGAAGAATGGGTATTCGGTGTCAGGCTCTTCGGGCAAGCCAAAGAACTGCACATCATGGAAACGGGCGCGGCCATCGGGGTGAGCAAAGCGGTCGTGGAAGAGGCGCGGGGTATCGTCGTATCCGGCGCGACAAGGCCAGAAGACACCTTTGTTCTGGGTGATGCGCTCGTAGGTGATGCCAGAGTAATCGGCGAGAGCGCCCTTGGTAACGCGGCGTAGTTCGTCGAATATGACGCGCGGCTCGGAGGGAATGCGCTCGCCCTGTCCCCATCTTTTTGCGAGAGCGTTCAAAAACTGGGCATCGCTCCACACACCTTCGGGGGGTGTTTTGGCTTGATTACGGAGCAGAACACGGCCTTCGAGGTTGGTCATGGTGCCCTGCTCTTCGGCCCACTGCGTCGCGGGCAACACGACATCGGCGAGTTCGGCGGTTTCGGAAAGGAAAAGGTCGGAGACGACAAGGAGTTCGAGGGCGGCGAGTTTGCGGCGTATTTTTCCGGCGCTTGGCGACGAGACGGCGACATTAGAACCCATTACGAAGAGGGCGCGCAACCCGTCTGCTTCGCCCATCGAGTCGAGGAGTTCGTAGGCCGATTTTCCGGCGCGTGGTAGCTCGTCAGGCGAAATCCCCCAATGGGCGGCGACTTCGCGGCGATGAGTTTCGTTTTCGATTTTGCGGTAGCCGGGGAGTTGGTCGGCTTTTTGGCCGTGTTCGCGTCCTCCCTGACCGTTGCCCTGACCAGTGAGGCAGCCATAGCCGTTATAGAACTTTCCGGCCTTGCCCAGACCTAGCGCCAAATTGATGAAGCCCAGAACGGTTTCGGTGCCATTGGCGTGTTGCTCGGCGCCGCGCGCGGTAAGAAACATGGAGTTGGCGCGAGCGAGCAAACGGGTCACGTCGCGCAAGTTGGCTTCATCGACGCCCGTGATGCGCTCGACGCGCGCGGGCCAGTAGGAAGCGACGGCGCGGCGGGCGCACTCGAAATCGGTGGTGCGCGTCGCAATGAACGCTTCATCGAGCAAACCTTCCTCGATAGCGATGTGAAGTAAGCCGTTGGCTAAGACGAGATCGGTGCCGGGAGTGATTTGCAGATGGTAGTCGGCGTTTTGCGCGGTGGGGGTGGCGCGGGGGTCGACGACGATGAGTTTGCCACCGTTTTCGCGCAGTTTCTCGAACCACTGCATGATGGGGGGCATGGTTTCGGCGATATTGGAGCCGATGAGTAGCACGGCATCGGCCTGGGCGATGTCTTGCATGGGGAAGGGCAAGCCCCGGTCGATGCCGAAGGCTTTATTGCCCGCCGCCGCAGCGCTCGCCATGCAGAAGCGCCCGTTGTAGTCGATGTTGGCGGTTTTGAGAACGACGCGGGCGAATTTGCCGAGCAAATAGGCTTTTTCGTTGGTGAGGCCACCACCGCCAAAGACACCTACGGCGTCGCGGCCCCATTTATCCTGAATTTGCTCGACTTTTCCGACGATGAAATCGAGCGCCTCGTCCCAACTGACGCTTTGGAGCGGGGCGTCCTTTTCGCGGCGAAGCAAGGGGGAAGTGAGTCGTTGCGGACTTTCGAGAAGGGCCACCGAAGTCCAGCCTTTGCGACACATTCCGCCCCGGTTGGTGGGAAAGTCGCGCGCTTCGACAACCCAATTCCCCTCGTGTTGGGTCAGGTTCATGCCGCATTGCATGGCGCAATAAGGGCAGTGGGTCGCGGTTTTAGGCTGGCTCATGATGGTTTGAAGGCGCTTTAGAAGCGGGTCGTGTATTCGATGAAGCCGAAAGTGGCGTTTTTGTTCTGGGTGAAGGTGTTGGCGATGGCGCCTTTGCCCAGAGCACGAGCGACGTATAGGCCGACGCTGGAACGGGGGTTGAGCGTGTAGTCGAAGCTGATGTCGAAGACATTGGCAAGACCCTTATGTCCACCGCTGGGGCGTCCGGCCATGCCGAAACCGTTGTCCTGAAAAGCGCCGCCGCCGAGATAATACAAGTCGTTGGCGTTGGCGAGTTGCAGAACGTGGGCTTCGCTACGAATGTTGAGTTTGGGAGTGGGACGCAGGATGAACTGAGCGAACAGGTCTTTCGAGTTCATCTGGTTGTAGAACGGAAAGCGGGAGTACAAACGCGGAGTGGGTAGCGGGGTGAAAAAGGTGCCGTGCTTGCCATCGGTGGCGTCGCCATCGCCCGAAGCGTAGTAGTAACCCGCTCGTAGCCAGGGGCGCCATTTGACGCCTTTGGGCTGATAGCCACCTTCGAGGGCGAAGGCGGCGCCGCGATGATCGAGCGTGCCCCAGCTTCCGGTTTGCAGTGCGCCCCAGCCTAGCACGTCGAATTCGCCCACAGTGCGCACATAGTCGGCGCCAAGGGTGTAAACGCGGATGTTGTCGTTATCGGCTTGACGCGCGGCGAGAGGGCGATTGTCGGTTTTCACCGACTTGCTGGCGTTGCGTCCGTCCTCATAGGCGAGGGCGAACACGCGGGCATCGGCGGTTTTGTCCGACTTGGTGTAAGCACCGTAGAGGAAGTTGACGGCGTCGATGTTGTCGTTGGCGTTGAGCTGAAATACGCCCTCGGTGGGACGGGCACCGACGAACGTGAGGTTGCCATTGGCAACGGGAGCCGAAATCTGCGCTCCGTCGAAGGCGCGGCCAACGTGAGTAAAGCTGAAAGTCCCGATCAGGCGCTGAGAGAGGCGTTGGACCTTAAGGAAGTTGAGCGTCGGGTTGGGGTTGACGGTTTCGGTGCCGTCGTTGAACTCGAATCGCCCGACGCGAATCGCGCTGCCTTTGCCAAGATTATTCTTGAAGCGCACAAAGGCTTGCTTGATGTTAAGAGTGCCATCCTGATTACCATTGGCGAGGAAGTAGTTGCCGCCCTGCCCTAACGGAACTGCCGTTGTCGGGTTGGGCCGAAATACCGCGCTATCGGGAAGATTGGTGAACAGTTGATGTTGCAGATCGAGTTGAACATCAAGGTTGGGCGTGGTCTTAACGCCGGAGATGCGCAATTGATGTCCGGTGAAACCGTAGCGGCTCGTGCCATTGGCAGCATCGAAGTAGTCGTAGCCTTCGCCGCGAGAACGCAAGTATCCAGAGAAGGAGAAACCGCCAAGAGTGGCGAATGGTTTGAGTGCGGGTTGCGGGCGGCCCGGTGCAGCGGGAGTGCCGCCCGTCGCCGTTGCAGATGGTGTCGTTGTGGTTGTTCCGGGTGTTGCGGGTGGTGCAGGAGCAGTGGTTTGCGCGCAAATTGGTGCAGTGATGCCTGCGACGAGGCACACCATGCCCGCCAAAGAGTGTGTAGAGTTCATTTTTGAGAGTTCCTGGGTTACGCTAAGGGAAAAGGGGGGCTTACACAGATACGGCAGAAAGGGGCAATATGGGAGCAGAGGCAACGGTGGGCGAGGCGATTTCGACGCCCGCCTCTTGCAGTTCAGCGACGACTTCGGCGTACAGGTCGGTTAAGAGCAGTGACTGAGCGAGCTGTTCGGGCGAGGAATCGCCTGTGTTGTAACCGACCTGGGCCAATTGCTCGACGAACCATTGGCCATAGGAGAGTTGAGGCGCGTTGAGAGCGCCACCTTCGGAGAACGCGACTTTGGTGGTGTAGTCGCGCGTGCCCGCTTCGCCGCCGAGATTGTAATGGCCTTTCAAGCGTTCGAGGATGATCTCATAGGCGACACCGACGTATTCGGGTTTGGCGAGTTTTTGCGCGGCGCGTTCGAGATTTTTGGGGTCATCGAGCCACAGGCAGGCTTCGAGCAAGGCTTTCATTAGCGCCTTGAGCTTGTCGCGCTGTTCGCCAGCAAAGGTGGGGTTACAAACAAGGGCTTTTTCGGGATGATTGGCCCAGATGTCTTGCGAGGTGAGAAAAGTCCAACCTGCGCCGCGATTGGCAGCGAGAGCGTTCCAGGGTTCGCCCGCCGAAAATCCGTCGATTTGCCCCGACTGGAGGTTGAGAACCATCTGTGGTGGCGGGATAGTGATGACTTTATAGTCTTCGGGGGCGATGTCGGCGGCATCGAGCATGGTACGCAACCACAGGTCGTGGGTGCCGCCGGGGAATGTGGCCGCAAAGGTGAGAGGTTCACCCTTTTGCTCGCGCAGTAGACCAACGGCATTTTTGAAGGCCGTTAAGTCGCCGAACGGGATGGGGAATTTGTCATTAGCAAGGGTGATGCCCTGCCCGTTAGCCGACAGCGTCATGGCAATGGGAAGTTGGGCGCCTTTAGGTTCGGTGACCCCAGCAGCCAAAGCGAAAGGCAAGCTCCACAGGCAGTGAGCGGCATCGAGTTCGCCTGTAACGAGCTTATCGCGCACGCTCATCCAACTCGAATCTTTGGCGACTTCGAGTTTGAAGCCATGCTTGTGATCGAGTTCGAGTTCTTTGGCGATAGCAAGGGGCGCACAATCGGTGAGCGGCATGAAGCCAACGCGCACGGTTTTCGCATCGCGCGGGACAGCTTTATGGCCGAGGCTACCGACTGTCAACAGGTCTATTAAGCGTGATTTGATTTCGCCATAGGCAGTCAACGTTGAAATGAGACGCTTATCGCGGGGGCGAGGGATGGGTACTTCGATGATTTCGCCGATGGTTGCGGCGGGGCCATTGGTGAAGACCACTATGCGGTCGCACAGGTAGATGGCCTCGTCGATGTCGTGCGTGACCATGAAGATGGTTTGCTTGCGCCCGTTTTGCGCCGACTCGTTCCAGATGGCAAGCAACTCGTCATGAAGGGCGCCTTTGGTGAGTGCGTCGAGCGCGCCGAAGGGTTCGTCCAGCAACAATACCTCCGGCTTAGTGGCGAAAGCGCGGGCGATGGCGGCGCGCTGCTTCATGCCTCCCGAAAGCTGACCGGGCAATTTATCGCGGTGCTTGCCCAACCCCACCATGTCGATGAATTTGTTGGAGAGTTGGCGCTTTTCGGCTCCGGTCATGTTCTTTTCGTACACCGAATCGACAGCCTGAAAGACGTTTTCGGAAACCGACAGCCAGGGCAAAAGCGCGTAGTTCTGGAACACCATCGCGCGGTCGCTGCCGGGGCCTTTGATTTCGCGGCCTTCGACGGTGACTTTACCGCTGGAAGGCGGATAAAGCCCCGCGATGATGTTGAGCAAGGTGGATTTGCCGCAACCAGAGTGACCTATAAAGGCGACGAACTCGCCCTGCGAAACCGACAGGTTGATGTCGCGTAGCGCTGTGTAGGTGCCTTTGCCAGTCTGAAAAGATTTTTGGACGTTTTGGATTTGAACGAACGGAGTCATGAGTTTTCCCTTCGCCCGCGCTAACGGACGGTGCGCACTCGCTAAAGTGCGGCGGGTCGTGGACTAACAGCAGGTCGCGAACTATTTGCTTTCGTAGGAGAATTTGTTTTGGAGGAAGTCAAAGATACGGTCGATTACAAGACCGACTCCACCAATAACAATAATGGTGGCAACCATTTCATCGAGGCGCCCATTGTTGTAGGCGTCGTAGGCGCTGAAACCGATTCCCGAACTGCCCGACAGCATTTCGGCTGCGACGATAACCAACCACGCGATGCCGATGCTGAGACGCAAGCCCGTCAGAATATGCGGCAGCGAATAAGGCAGCAGCACTTTAGTCAGGTAACGGGTGGTCGAGAATTGGAAAACGCGCGAGACGGTTTTATAGTCTTCTGGCAGGTTGGAAACACCAAACGCGGTGTTCATGAGCGTGGGCCACAGCGAGCAAACCGCGATGGTGGCGATGATGGCCATTGGCGTTGTGTTATCGCCCATAGAGCGAAAGACGACCTGCGAGAGCGGAAACCAGGCGAGAGGCGACACCGGACGCATCAAAGAGGCGATGGGATCGACGATGCGCTTGATGGTGGGCACCGAGCCAACAAGGATTCCCAGTGGAATCGCGATGATGGAGGCGACGCCAAAGCCCATAAAGACGCGGCCCAGCGAGGCGATGACAAGGTTGCCAACTCCCATCGTGCCATCATCGTTTTTGTAGAACGGGTGCGCCAGCATCGCCCACAGTGCCTTGAAGGTGATGAGAGGCGTTGGCAAGTCTTTGGCGAGCGTAGAGCAGAGCAGCATCCAGAAGGCCAGCATCAGCAGAATGGAGAGTGCAAAAAATGCACTCGACTTCAGCAAAGACTCGATGTTGCGGGCGGCCTTATCGGACAAAGCACGCTTAGAGCGGGCGGACGGGGCGACGGGCGAGGCCGAAAGAGCGGAAGCGTCTTGAACCATGAGAAAAACCTCGATTGAAGGTGTGGTTGGTGCGCGCCAACAATGGGCGCGCTCAGGGGGGAGGCAAGTAGCTCTTAGGCCAATTGGTTTTTGAGGAAGTTGGTGCGCGCGGTGTAGGTTTTGAGCGCGTCAAGTGGCTTGGCCGGGTCGAAGGCCACTTTATCGACAGCCACTGTAATGGGCTTCATGTCGTCGTCGGGAACGGCGATTTTCATTTCGCCCGCGACTTCCTTATAGAGGTCTTGCAACAGGATGCTCTCGACCAACTTTTCGTGATCGGCGGGTAGCGCGTCCAATTTGCCGAAACGCACGTACTGAGTCAGGAACCAGATGCCATAGGATTTGCGAGGGAAGTTGGTGAGGCCGCCGTTGTGGAACAGCATGTAGTCCTTGGCCGAGGTGAAATCCTTGGTGCCATTGCCGCCGCCGAGGTCGTACTTGCCAGCGAGACGGTCGCGAATGACGTCGGGTTCGGCCCCGGTGTAGGCTTTGGTGCCGATGATTTCGGCGACCTTGTCGCGGTTCTTCATGTCGTCGATGAACTGCGAGGCTTCGAGGATTGCCGTCATCATTTTCTTGAGGTCGTCGCGGCGCTCGTCGGCAAATTTGCCGTTAACGACGAGAGCTTTTTCGGGGTGGTCTTTCCATAAATCCTGGGTGGCGATGAAGGTAAAACCAACTTTGTCGGCCACTGCTTTGGCGCCCCAGGGTTCGCCGACATTGTAGCCATCCATGTTACCAGCGGTCATGTTCGCGACCATTTGCGGGGGCGGGATGACTTTGACTTGAACGGATTTGGGGTCGATGCCAGCCCCTGCCAAAGTGAGGTGCATCCACATATCGTGGGTGCCACCGGGGAAGGTCATGGCGAAAGTGGGCTGTTTGCCCGAAGCGCGCAGTTTGTCGGTGGCGGATTTGAGTCCGGCGAAATCGGCGTATTTGACACCCGCAAAGTTCTTGCTGGAAAGCGTCGTCGCCTGACCGTTGTTATTGAGGATCATGGCGATTTTGAGCGGGTCGCCCTGCGCTTTGGAGACGCCAGCGGCAACCGAGAACGGCATTCCGAACAAACAGTGGGCAGCGGACAGTTCGCCAGAGGAGAGCTTGTCGCGCACTGCCAGCCAGTTGGCTTGCTTCACAACCTGAACATCGACGCCGTGCTTTTTAAAGAGGCCCATTTCCTGGGCAACAACAACCGAAGCGCAATCGGTGAGCGGAATAAAGCCAATTTGGATGGGGCCGCCTTTGCTGGTGGAAGCCCCTGTCGATGATTGAGCAGTGTTAGAAGAAGGTGAACCGCAGCCGGACAAAACGGCGGCAGCAGCAGACATCGAAAGCCCTGCGGCCAGGAGTTCTCGGAGCAATTCGCGGCGAGTAAGTTTGGACATGGAAAAGAAAAGCCTTGGAGAAATGGGCGCGGAACGACTTTGCGCTTTGAATAAAAAATGGCGTTTTCCTTTCGCGATGGTCTAAGGAATAAAATGTTTTTTGAGTGAAGTTCGAGTTAAGGTTATGTTTCAGAAAAGCCTTAAATCGAGCAGTCGCGAGGTGAAATTTTCATGAGGTTTCAATCAGGTTCACAACTTGCTTAATTAGTACACATCGCGTCCGTAGCGTCCGGCACGACTCATCTGAGCGATGTAGTCGCGGGCGCCATCGTCGCCCAGATTTCCATGCGTGGCGACGATGGTATGAAGGGCGTTATCGACATCTTTAGCCATGCGGGAGGCATCACCGCAAACGGTGAAGTGCCCGCCTTCATCCAACCACTTCCAGATTTCGGCGCCGTTTTGGAGCATCTTGTCCTGCACGTAAATTTTCTCGGCCTGATCGCGCGAGAAGGCGAGGTCGAGGCGAGATAAGTGACCGTTACTCAGGTAGTTCTCGATCTCGCTTTGATACAGATAATCGGTTTCGCGGTGCGGCGCTCCGAAGAACAGCCAGTTTTTACCACTATGTCCTAAAGCAACGCGCTCTTCAAGAAAGGCGCGGAAAGGCGCGATACCCGTTCCGGGGCCAACCATCATCAGCGGGGTTTGCGGGTCGAGGGGCGGGCGAAAACCGTGGCTAGGCTGCACGAAGACGCCGACTTTTTGCCCGGTGAGACACCTATCACCTAAGAAGGTGGAGGCAACACCTTTACGGGCACGTTCGCTACCGTTGCGGGCGTAGCGCACCATTCCGACGGTGAGATGGACTTCATCGGGGTGGGCTTTGAGGCTGCTGGAAATGGAGTAAAGGCGGGGGCGTAGTGGCGCGAGTTTGCTGATAAGAAAACCGACATGGGAGGCGCTACGTGGGCGGGCCGAGGGAAAATCTTGCAAGACATCGAGAATGTCGCGGGTGTGGAGATAATTTCCGGCGTCGGTTTGGGCGAGTTCGAGCAGCTTTTCGCGATCATCGTCGCGCGCAGCCAGGCCGGAGAGCGCTTCGAGAAATTCTTCTGAGACTTGATTGATAACGTAGGCCGCTTGCAGAGCGACACGAGCGGGAATGACACGGCCTTCGGGCGAGTGAGTCGGCTCGTCTCCTGTGGCATCCAGTTCGGTCAGAATATCTTCGACCAACTCGCTGCAATTTTCGGGATAGACCCCCAGAGCATCGCCGACTTCGTAGCTTAGCCCGCTTCCCTTGAGGCCAAATGAAACGAATCGCACGTCTTTTTGCGAGTCTTTGCGCGTGAGCGGAAGGATTTGAAGAATGGGCGAAGGAAAGGGGTTGTCGCGATTGAAGGAAGGCGTGCCATCGCCGCTCGAAGGCTTAGGCGCCGCAGGAGTGGCAACTTCGGCATCAGCGGGGCGCTTGGCGACCAATTCTTTGAGCTTGTTTTTGGTTTCCTTGCCACCGGGAGAGCATTTGGTGAGGTCTTTATCGGCACCTGAGGCGATGGCTTCGGCGTAGGTCTGGCATAGATAGCCGCAACTGCCGCAGTCGAGTTGCGCCATCGCCGCCATTAAAACGCGCGGGAACGGTTTCTCCTGAGCGAGAACAAGACGCTCATCGAGAGCGAGAGCGGGGTCGTGCCAGGGGAACTCTTCGTCTTCGGCGCTGGCTTCGGTTTGCGCGGGCGCGACCGAAGCCTTGCCGCTATCGTTGAGGTGCAGCAATCCAGCGAGAAAACCGTTCAGGTAGGCGCGTTGAGCCGCCGAAAAAGGTGCGCTTTCGGGAAGCAAGGGTACGGACATGATGATTGGATAAATTGTCGAATGAGAAGTCGAGGCGCGGTTTACGAAGCGCAGAAGGCGTTCAACTGTTCGGTGCTGTGGCGCTTCGTCCAGTCGTGGAAGCTTTCGAGGACATCGGTGCGCGTCGCGAGGTAGGATTTGAGTAACTGTCCGGTGACGCTTGAAAGGTCTTCCGCAGCAATGGAACGAACCACTTCACGCCCGATGTTTTGCTGGTCGCCATATCCCCCTCCGACAAAGAGGTGAAAGCCATCGACCATATCGTCGCCCTGCTCGACCTTGGTGCCCAAAAACCCGATGTCGCCGATGTAGTGCTGGGCGCACGAGTTAGGGCAACCCGTCAAATGGATATTGATGTTTTGGTCGATAGGCACTGATGCTTCGAGTTCGTCGGCAAGGCGAAGCGCGTTCTTTTTGGTTTCGGCATTGGCATATTTGCAGCCCGCCGAGCCAGTGCAGGCAATGAGGCCGCTGCGCACACCCGAAGCGCGGTATTCCAATCCCAACCGGAGGATTTCGGCTTCGACGAGGACTTTTTTATCGTCGGGGATGTCGCAGATGAGCAGGTTTTGCCAGACGGTGAGGCGTATGTCGCCCGAACCGAACTCATCGGCGATGTAGGCGAGGCCGCGCATCTGAGTGCTGCTTATGCGCCCCACGGGGAGAACAACGCCAAGGTAATTCAGCCCAGCTTGTTTTTGCGAATGCCAACCGATGTGGGCATCGCGACCAATGGGCGGGCGCATCTCGCATTGCGAAAGCGGCAAAGACAGCGCTTCCTGTCCCCATTCTTTGAGAGTTTCGGCAACGAATTTTTCGTGGCCCCAATCATCGAGGACATATTTGAGGCGGGCTTTTTTGCGGTCGGTGCGATTGCCGTGTTTGATGAAGAGGCGAACAACCGCCACTGCGAACGACACGCACTGATCGGGCCGAAGCAACAGTCCCTCGTCGATAGCGAAGTCTTTGTGTCCGGTAATGCCGCCAAAAGCGACTCGGAAGTAAACACCCGCAGGAACAGCTTTGCCTTCGCCCACTAATACGGCACTAAAGCCGATGTCGTTGGTGTCTTCGAGGCTGGAAATGGCACCGCCACCATCGAAAGCGATATTGAACTTGCGAGGCAAACCATACATCTCGCGATGGTTGAGGATGGTGTGGTGCATCTGCCGCGATAGGTCGCGGGTGTCGTACAACTCGTTGGGGTCAATGCCCGCTGTGGCGCTGCCCGTCACGTTGCGAATGTTGTCGGCGCCCGAACCGCGCGCCACGATGCCCGATTCTTGCAGGGATTCGAGGAAATCGGCGGCATATTCCGCTTTGATTTCGCGGATTTGCAGATTGGCGCGCGTAGTCGTGTCGGTGTAGCCACCGCCGAACTTTTGGGCGATACGCGCGGTGGCGCGCATCTGGTCGCTGGAAATGAGGCCGCCGTAAAAGCGAAGGCGGCACATGAACGAATCTTGCGCAGGAGCCACATAGAAAAGGCCATGATACTTCCACATAAACGCATCAGTGCCTTTGGGGAACTGAGCGTTTTGTGCGTGCGAAACTATCTGGTCCCAGCGGTCGAAGGGGTGTTGTTCGCGCTTGGCGACCTCCTCCGGCACCAGCTTTTTACCGGCTTTTTCCTGGGCGGCCTGGGCTTCGAGTTGCAGTTTGTCGGGGCCTTCGTATTTAGCCACTGCCCCGCTTTGGGCCAGAAGGGTTTCGGCGAAAGTGGGCAGATTCAGTAGCGCCCGCGCGGTGTCGGCACCAGCCGTGAAACCGGAAAGGTACTCCTTTTGTTCAACCGAGAACTCTTCGCCCGAAACCGAGTTACCATTGAGAAGCTGTGCGTCGCTCATTGTCAAACAAAATGACGCGGCGATTAGTAACAGTCCCAGGGAAGAAGTTTTACTTGAATGAACTTTCGATTAACGGCGTGTTTCGTAAACAACGAAACAGTTCAAATCAGGCGGGCATTTGAAGGCAACCACAGTCGATGATGGCGGTGCCAGCGTGACTGGAAGCGATGTAGATTTCGATTTGGGAACCGGGAAGAATGGGATCGACGATGGCGAAAGGAACGTGAATCGCGTCATTGGCGGCACAGGGAACGATGCGATGTGGCAAGCCATTGACGATGGTGGAAACAACGACCATACCATCGGAGACATTGCCAACGCGCAAGTAACGTATGCCTAACACATGGCCGATGGGCACGGTGTAAACCAGCTTTTTGGAGAGTAGTTCTGGCGTCTTAATTCCCGTTACCGGAAAATCGAAGGTGCCTTGTAACAGGATGGGGCGACCTGCGCCCACGCCGACTAAGTCGGGCCTTTTTTCGTCTTTGACCATAGTGTTTATGAACTCCCAGAACTCTTCGCGCGGGTCGGAGAGTCGGGGCTTTTTAGAGGCGCGTCCGGTGCGCGTTGTCCCCTCTGCTTCCTCAAAGAACTCGCGCATTTTGAGAATGGCGGCTTCGAGACGATTACGAACTGTGCTACGGGGCAAGCCTAATTCTCTGGCCGCCGCCATTTCGGTGCGTCCTAAAACACAACAGCGCCAAACGACCTCGCGCTGAGGTAGAGAAAGGGTTTCGAGCGCGGCATTCAAGGCCAAATTGCGCTCGACTTCCGCCGATTCCTGCGCCCCTACTCCCTCAAACAACCATTCCGAAGGCTCCGCATTTTCGTCATTGGAGTCGATGTTCGTCAATTGCGAAAACGGGATGGCGTTGCTCCTTCTTTGTTGACGCAGCCAACTCCGAAGGTCTAAGTCGAGCATTTTCTCGATGTAATAGGGGAAATAAACACCCGCATCAGCACGGAAGCTGTGCAAGCGACTCAGGAACAGGAAGGTAATTTGCGCTTCGATGTCAGCAAATTCGAGTGTAGAGAAGCTTTCGCGGACGGCGCCCCACAGGTAATGCATCCGCGACCGTAACAAAGGGCGGAACTGTTCCAGTAATGCTTCAGTCGCGAGTTCATCGCCAGATTGAGCCGCACAAATGCGGCTTTCTAAATCAATGATGGGGAGGAATGGCGCGACTGTCACGGGCTACATATTATGCAGCCGCAATCACATTCGCGTCTCTCGACGGTTAATTTTGGGTTTCACGATTGGCATTGGCACTCTCTCAATACACCTTGAGGGCTGCTCTCGCGGTTTCTTTTTCAGCCAAATAGTTTTCTATCGAACACGCAGTAGTTGATTGCTTTGGCGACCACGATGTGGCGTAGGGCGTGCATGGGCTTCAGGCGAAAAAATTTAGATTAGTTCTGTTTAAAACCAGATTGGTTTGGGTATAATCAGTGGGTAACAAGCTGGTTGTGTTGCAAATTCAGCTTTTTGTTAACGTAAACAAAAAGCCTATTTAGCTCCTTTCTAAATCCCATAAAGAGAGAATTTTGAAAGGCTTCAATATCGAGTGTTGAAGGCAATACGGCACTTTGTTAACGTTAACAAATCAATAAACTAAAGCATGAGAAATTTTCTACTTCCTCAGGAGATCACTCCCATCAAAAATCGCTCGAATGGTTTCACACTCATCGAGCTTCTTGTTGTCATTGCCATCATTGCCATTCTGGCCGCCATTCTCTTTCCCGTCTTCGCGAGGGCACGCGAAAACGCCCGCCGCTCCTCTTGCCAGTCCAACCTGAAGCAGATTGGTCTTGGACTGCTCCAATACACGCAAGACTATGACGAAACGTTGACCCCCAAATATACCGGGCTAAATGGTTATGGCTTGTCGAACGTCGCCGCAGGGCGTCTCAAATGGATGGATTTGGTGCAACCCTACGTCAAAAGCGAGCAGATTTTCAATTGCCCAAGCGACACGTGGGGAAGGACAGTGCAGATTTATGATGGTGGTGGCAACCAGACCCGCACCACTGCTCCTTATGCATTGAACGGTCCTGCATCGGGGGCAAACTATGGCTCTTACGGAATGAATACCTACTACGCGGAAGCGGGAGCACCGAGTCCCCCCAGCGGCAACCCCGACGCGCTGGTCAAACTCGCTCAAATCGAAGCCCCCGCGACCACAGTTTGGGTCATGGACACCGATGATATAGACGGGTATTCCTGGGGAGCTGGCGAAGACGCAAACAGCTACAATGTACCGGCACCCTCTGGAAACCCGCAGGTCACAGGTCGATTGATTTCACGCCACCTCGATACCATTAGCGTCATGTATACCGATGGGCATGTTAAGTCATTGAAAATGGATGCGCTCTTGAAGAGGACCAGCAATGGTGTGACCGTTTCCGCCTTCACCTGCGAGGATGACTAAACCTCGCACAATAAATCCCCCTTTCCTCACCCTTATGCGAATACAAACCAGTACAGTTGATTCTAATGCTGTCGGTTCTAAATCGGGCGATTATATGAAAGCCAGACCGCACTCTCACACGCCAAACTCGGTGCGGAAGATGTTGCAGCGTCAGTGCGTTGTGGGCGGATTTTTGGCGCTGGTTGTGGTTGCTATGCCGTTGACTTCGACTGCCGTTTCTGCGGCACAAGCTCCCAAATCTCTTAGCGCCGAAGCGTTCAAGCCATTTATCGACGAGTTCAATACCGATGACAGGGAGCTTGTTGCGACTGGTATTTCCAATGCGAAGGCATGGGATTACCTACGCCAGAACATTCCATTTTTTGAGTGCCCGGACAAGGAACTCGAAAAAACTTACTATTTTCGTTGGTGGACCTTTCGCAAACACATACGTTCTATTCCCGGCGGGCGCTCAATCATCACTGAGTTCCTGCCGGATGTGCCGTGGGCAGGAAAGTACAACTCGATCTCGTGTGCGGCGGCCCATCATATTGCCGAGGGCCGCTGGCTGCACGACTTAAAACTGCTCGATGACTATTCGAGTTTCTGGTTTCAAGAGGGCGAACCGCGCCGCTATTCGTTCCCTGTGGCCGATGCCCTGTGGGGGCGCTACCTTGTGACGGGACAAAAAGAGCCGATGGTGTCGCTGCTGCCCGATCTGGTACGCAATTACGCGGCGTGGACTCAGGAGAAACAAGACCCGAACGGACTGTACTGGCAGAGCGATGACCGCGATGGGATGGAGGTTTCGGTTGGCGGCAGCGGCTATCGCCCCACCATTAACTCCTATCAATATGGCGATGCGCGCGCTATCTCCGCAATTGCCGGTGTGGCCGGAAATCAGAATTTGGCAGGGGAGTTCAAGGCGAAAGCCGACGCGACACGCAAGGAAACCCTGAAGAATCTCTGGAACGAGCAGGGGCAATTTTTTGAAACCGTCGCACGCAATTCCGATGGCACATTGGGGAAGAGTGTGGGTGTTCGCGAACAGCTCGGCTACGTCCCCTGGGTTTATGGATTACCGGAAGCGAAGCACCTGGTAGCCTGGAAACAACTGACGGATGCGCAGGGATTCGCTGCCCCCTATGGGCCAACGAGCACTGAGCGGCGCCATCCCGGTTTTCGGCTTTCTTACGAAGGTCACGAATGCCAGTGGAATGGGCCTAGCTGGCCGTTTGCCACTTCCCAGACCTTGACCGCTCTCGCCAATGTTTTAAACGGGCCTGGAACGGAGGTAATTTCAAAGAACGATTACTTTTCGATTCTAAGGGGCTATGCGCTTTCTCACCGTCTCAAGCGCGCGGATGGCAAAACCGTGTTCTGGATTGATGAGAACCTCAACCCCGACACAGGCGACTGGATTTCGCGCACCATACTTCAGAGAAACGCAGGTGGAGACGTTCAAAACCTGCCCGAACGCGGCAAAGATTATAACCATTCGACGTTTTGCGACCTGGTTATCAGCGGATTGATGGGACTGCGTCCTCGCGCCGACAACACCTTCGAAGTGAACCCTTTATTCCCTGCCAGTTGGAAATATGCGGCTCTGGATAATTTGCAGTATCATGGTCAGAAAGTCGCGATTTTCTGGGATTCAGAAGGCACTGTTTATGGGTGGGGGCGCGGATTAACCGTCGTCGTAAATGGGCGTAAAGCCGCGCACAGCGCAACGCTCACTCGGTTGACGGCCACAATCCCCCCGGCTGTGCAGGTCAAGCCATCGCCAGTCACCAAGCCATCGCCGACAAATAATCTGGCGCTACACGTTGCAAGCGCCCCCAGCACATTTCCGCGTGTCACCGCTTCTTTCACTTCGCCGTACGATCAGGTTGAACAGGCCAACGATGGTATCATCAACCAGACCGACAATCCGCGCAGTCGTTGGACGGCGTATGGCTCTCCCAATCCTACCGATTGGCTGCAAGTCGAGTTCGAGCGTCCGCAAAGCTTCAACACTGTGGCGCTGGATATATTCGAGGACTCAGGAGCTGTCCGCGCCCCTCAAAGTATTCGAGTTCAGTTTTGGAACGGCACTGCATGGAATGATGTTGAAATCGAATCTCCGACGCCCATTCATGCGGGGCGAAACACTCTGCGATTGCCAGCGCTAACGACCTCGAAAATTCGTGTCACTTTCACGCACACTCCAGGCTTTTTTACTGGCGTGAGCGAGTTGCAAGTTTTCAAGGATTCGTCCAAAAATTAATCTGTTTCGCGGAGACCGGAGTCCCCAACACGAAATTGCCAGCCTATGCGACCTCATCAAAAAGAAGACAGTCGGTTGAAAAATGTGACCATCGTGGATGTCGCTGAAGCAGCGGGCGTAACGGCGATGACGGTATCCAGAGTGATGAAGGGCTACAAACACGTATCGCCCAAAACCAGGGAAAAAGTTCTTCGCGTTGCGGGAGAAATGAACTACACAGTGAATATGACGGCCAGGGCGCTTGTCACCGGCCAGACGGGTATCATCGCCGTCATCACTGAACACTTGAATCATCCTTATTTTGCCAACCTTATTCATCATTTGGAGCTACAACTGGCCTCTCAGGGTTATGTGATGCGGCTATTGTACACCGATGAGGAACTAGATTCTTTAGTGCATTCGACCAAATCATCTGCAGTCGATGGCATTATTGTCGCGGGGCTTCATGGGCGTGTCCAGGAGTATTTGAGACGGAGAACAGATGAGTCTCAGCCTTGTGTGTTCATCAGTCCAGAGAGTTTCTCCGAAGCCGACTATATTCGAATCGACTTTCGCCCAGCGCTTACTGAGGCCATCCAATTGATGATAACAGCAGGGCGCAAACGCATCGCCTATGTGGGAATCGGCACACTCGACTTCCCACATCAAATGCTCCACTGGGAGGGCCGTCCCTCGACCTATCGCGATGAAATGGAAAAGGCGGGCCGCCGTGTCGAGCTTATCGGTGTCAACCCCAGCATAGAGATAGATTCACCGGCACGGATTGAAGCGCTCAAAGATTACTTTCAGACGAATGGCTGTCCAGACGGTCTGGTTTGCTTTCACGATGAAATCGCGCTCCATGTTTTCCGTGCCTTGACCGATTTGGGGTATCGCATCCCCGATGAAGTCATGCTAGTTGGATGCGACGATTTGCCCTTCATGAAGTTTATTGAACCCCCGCTCAGTTCTATTGCTGAACCGATGGCAGAAATCTGCGCCCTGGCCTGGAAGTTTCTTCAAATGCGTATTGCCGCCCCTGACCTCCCCCTGCAATGCGCCACCATTACACCCCAATTAATGGTCCGCAAATCTCTATTAGCGTAACTGCATATGTATTGGAGTAAAAATCTCCCTAATATAGTCCTCCCCTCAAAACTCCAACGGAAGTTGAAGCAGTGACTCTAAAGAAAAGAGACACGATGCTCTACTCTCTTTTGTAAACGACCTCAACACCGATGGCTTCGAGTTCGGGCCACGGTTGGTCGCTGACAACTAAATCCAGATTTTCGGGCGCCAGTACCAGATGAGATACGCCTGAATTCTGACCTGCTCCGCTTCCATCAGTTTATTAGCCCACCACATATCCATCCGTATGGCACTGTGGGTCGTGGTCATTCCCGGCCTAATCATCGCTTTCTTAGCCTCCCGCCTACTGCGTTCAAGCGGAACCGCCGCTCAGGTAACTTGTACCTCATGAATAGGTAGGCATATCATCGGCCGGACGACTCGCTAAGCTCAAAACATGAAACTTCAACTCATTCTTGAGCGGAGCAGGCCAATTGTGAGCGCCTGATTTCACGCAGAGAGTGCGTCATCATAAGTCCTCCTGTTGCGTGTTTCAAATAAAATGAAGCCATAACTCTGGATAAAGGAGTTCTTCACTGATGTCTCTCATTTTCGGATGCTTTTTTGGCTTCATCGCGTGGTTCCTGGTTCGCTATTTGATGGCTGGTCTTTATACGGTCAACCAAAACGAGCGGGCCGTCAAAACCATTTTTGGCAGGGCCGAACGAATACCTGGAGTCTCAACGCTCGACACTCCCATCGCCGACCATCTGCGCCCTGAGGAAAGGGAACGTTACCATTACCCTCAAGTGCGCGTCATCATGCCGGGTGGACCCTATTTTCGCTGGCCGTGGGAGCGCATTTACAAAGTGTCAATCGCAACCCAGACAGTCAACATGGCCTATGACCCCGAAGACCCACTCGCCAACAGCGCGGGTCAATTGCTCGAAGCAGTCACCAAAGATCAACTCAACACCGGACTCAACGGCCAGATTCGCTACCGTGTTTCCGAGCAGAATCTGTATGCCTATCTCTTCGGCGTCAAGCAGCCCCTCGTTCACGTCATGGGCTACTTTATCTCCGTGCTACGCGAACGAATCGCGAACTTTGAAGCCCCCGACCATCCAGAGGGAGTGGCGCTGGGTTCCCAACCTCTCGATGCCAGCATCGTGACGGGCGTCTCCATCAACGATTTGCGTAAGAACTTGCGCGACCTCAACGAGCATATGGAGCGGGAGTGCCAATCTTCCGTGGCGCGCTACGGTATTACTCTCGACGCCTCTTTAATCACCGGAATCGACCCGCCATCGGAAGTGGAATCGGCCCTTGCTGCCATCAACACCGCGCATAACCACGTTTCTTCCGACATCAGCCTCGCGCAAGCCGCAGCCGACCAGAAAATCGTGCAGTCGAAGCGCGCCGTGGAAATCGAAACCCTCAACGCTCAGGCCGAAGTCGAACCGCTCAATGCACTGGCGGCGCAGCTCAGCGAACTCAAGCAAAGCGGCCCGAACGCCTTGCCAGCCTATCTGCGCAACGTGCGCTTAAAACTCTACTCGCGCGCGGGACAGGCGATTCTAGAAACCAACGGAGCCAAACAATGAACAGCCTTTTTACCGTGATGCTGCTGACATTCGTCAGTCTGTTTATTCTGGTGCCGCTCATGTCGGCAATTGTTCGCTCCTTTGGCCTCTACACCATCGTCGAGGAAGGCCGCTGCCATGTTTACGTTCTCTTCGGCAAAGTCATCGCGATTCTCGATGAACCCGGCCCCTACTTTTTGCTGGCGAAATTGGGCGCGAACGGCCTGATAGTCAACTGGCTGGGCAAATGCCATGTGCTCGACATGCGCCTCGACCAACAATATCTGCGCAGTCAAGCCGTCAACTCGGAAGAAGGCGCGCCGATGGGAATTGGTATCTGGTACGAAATGTATATCAGCGACCCCGTCTCCTACCTTTTCAAAAACGCCGACCCGCGCGGCTCTCTTGCCGCCAACGTCAGCAATACCACCGTGCGCTGCCTCAGTAACATGCCGCTCGCGGAGATGCTCGAAACGCGCCACACCATGAGTCAGGTCGTGCGCGACGAGGTATCGCCCAAGTCCCACGAGTGGGGTTATCGACTAGGCTCCGTCTACATCCGCAAAGTCCATTTCCGCGATGCCGGAATGATACGTCAAATCGAAGAGAAGGTCGTCAACCGCTTGCGTCAGGTCACCTCGGCCATCAAGCAAGATGGCGCCAACCAGGTCAGCATCATCACCAGCACAGCCGACCGACAAGCCTCGGTCGAATTTGCGCGCGCTCAAGCCATGCGCCCCCTTATTGTTGGTGCCGCTCTCCATAAGCTCTCCGCAGACCCCGAAGTCGTCAACACCATGTTCGAGATTCTCGAAACTCAGCGACTGCTTGAAAGCCAAGCCCGCATCACATTGATTCCAGAAAAAAACGAACTGCTCACCCAACTTCTGGTTTCGAACTCAGCGCCAACACTGCCACCACCGACGCCTATTAATCCGAAGAAATAGCTTTTGAACAAGCAGGAGGAGTACGCAAAATTATCCCCCCCTCAAATCCTCAAGTTCCACGATTCGATCTCCTCGCTGGAAAAACCCACTACCCACTCCGCCTTCTCATGGGCACTGGCATCAACCAAACATCCACTTAACCAACATCCACGCCGAAAAAAGGCTATCCACTTCTCAATGAACCGCTGCTGCTTTTCAGGTTCAATCATCCATTCCATGTCCAGTTCTTCGCGATATTCTTCCGAGGAATAGCACATGAATCCCCCATGAAGGTCATTTTCCATTTGCTGAAGTAGCGAGTAACGAATTCCCCCCAATTCACATTGAACATATAGAACCACAGAATCGCTCACGCTGATTTCCAAACAAGGATTGCTATCGTAGTCCCGCCCCCATTTTGGTTGCTCACCTGATTTCTGCTCCGGCGCCCATATCCGCATTAGCCGCCCCGCCAACTCCTTCACCTCCTGCTCGGTCATAGCCGCTCAAGTGTGAGGCTCTGCTCATGCGTCCATACCGACAGTACCAATTCGGAACCCGCGAAATGCACCAGTGATTTCAATCCTATCTTTTCTCTCAAATCTTCAAGTCCCACGCTTCTATCTCTTCGCGGCTTAAGCCATGCATCCACGCCTCTTTCTCATGAGCAGTCGCTTCAATGGGAAGATTACAAAGCCAACAGGCACGACGAAGAATAGGCCACCAAGGGGCGGCGCGGGGGTCGTCCCGAAGAAGCCTCACATCAAGAGGTGGTGCATTGTTATCAAGGACAAACAAACCATCCTCCCAATAAACGCTGATATCAGGGGTATGCAGCATCATGATACCAATGCTGTCTACGAAAGCGAAAATCTGCACGTTCACATCATCGTGACCGGGATAAGGAAAGTGAAATAGGTGTAGAGTCCGTGTATCATCCAGCTCAAGCAAATCGGGGCTAAAAACCTCGACGCCCCAGATTCTCTTCACGCGCGCTTCCCACGCCATAAACGCTCTGGTTTCTTCTTCTCCCATAACATCCCCTTCACCAATTAATTACAACGATAGTAACAGGGAACGACAAAATCGACTCAAAGCGCTGGATAAAGTTGGTACTGGCCCCAGGTATCCTCAAAACGCAACACGTCGGTCTTTTTCGTCGGGGCTTTGATGGTGTTGTTCGCTCCTTTGTCGAGGACGGGCGCATTCGATTCAACGGTGCTATTGTTGGCTTTGGTGCCCAGCACCACACCTATTCCCGTCTTGTTATCAAGTACAAGCCCCGTCGTAGGCAGAACACCTTTATCGCTGTCGATATTCGTCGCGGTACGATGGCGCCATTCGCGCCACGCCTGCGAAACCATGATGAAAGCGTTGTCGGGATACTTCGACTTGCCGCTGCGCGTCAGGGTCACCTTGTTATTGGTGCCGCTGATAATAGCAATGGGCCACAACCCAACCGGGGCCTCGTCGCCCGTCAGTTCGATCTGTGCCGAAACGTTGTTGCCGCCACGCCTGAAGAACAACAGTGGGCCATTCAACGCATCGCCCTTGCAACCAACGATGCTGGTGTTCCCCACTCTGGCGGGCGTGAATCCGGTTTCGCAGTTCCATGCCTCGCAATTTTTGATTTCGAGCGTGCCCTCCACATCGACCATCGCATAGGCATCGCGCATACGCAACACACGGCAATTCTCGATGCGAATGTTTTTGACTGCCCCATAAACACCCGTTGGGCCATAAACGCGGATACCATCCTCCGATTTCGATAGGCGAATATCGGGGTTAATCTTCTGGCCATAGGTCGTCTTCCCGTACTGTTGATAAAGCGGGTCGGCGATAACGTCGTTACTCGAAGCCAGGGGGCCAGCTTCGACGGTGCAGTTTCTGACCGTTATATCGTGCGAGCCTTCCTGAAAAAAGATGCCATGACCAAAAGCGCGCACATGAAGCGTGACGCCTTCAATCGTGACGTTGCCCGCGCCTTTGCCCACGCGAACGCCGCAGTTTTTCGAGTGCTCGAAGAAGGGCGTCCCATCGGGTTGGTTGCCATTGGCGGGTCGAGCGCCCTTGCCAAAAGCATCGCCCGAACCATAGGGCCGCGAACCGCGCGTCGTGATTTCGCAGTTGCGCAACACATCGCCCGACCCGATGATCTCGACCGTGTTGGTTGACATATCGGCGACGCTTTCCTCGCCATCCACGACCTCCACCGATAGCTTCAACCCATCCACCGTCACGTTCTCACCGCTCATTTGCAAGATGCGCGCGGTGTTCTCATGCCCGCGCCCAAACCCCTTCAACTGGCGCGAATCGACCCGAATATGGCAGTTCGCGAAGTTGAACGACGAATTGGCCCCACTCAAATCGAGGAAAGGATTGCTGCCGTTCGATTCGAGCCAGTAATCGCCCGCTTTCAGCGTCACCCGTTGGTTCGGCTTGCTGGCAACGGCGCGCAACTCGGCCAAACTCGAAACAGTAACCGGAGTCGCCGCAGTCTGCGAATGACACGAAGAAACCGCGCTCGAAAACATCAGCAGCCCGAAACAATAGCTAAGGCGACTCTGCGATTGATTGAACATAGAGTGGTATCTGGAATAAATTCCCTCAGGCTCCAGCCGTTGTCGCGTTGCTGACACGAAAAGTCGGGGTGCTGTTTCCTGCGCCGTTTTTGGTGATTCGCTCCGGCTTGAACCATTTCACGTGCCCATCGGCGAAGGCATAGTTGCTTCCTTCGAGGTGGCGCAACGGGTAATCGAGCGCCGCCGGATTCCAACGCCCGTTGCTCTGCGCCAATCCGCCTCCGGCGCAGGTGGCCCGACCATTCGCCCAGTTATCGGCCATATGCCCCTGCCCATCGCCCAGCAGGATGGTTTCGGTTGGCGCCTCGAACTGGCTCAGGTTGCGCCCGCCCACTCCCGCCGGATTATCGAAGCTCCCGCTACAAGCACCCGAACCATCGGAGCCGATGTTCGCATTGTAGAAGTAATCGACGAACCCAACCACACTAGGCGCCGCAGTCACGGTGGTTGCGCTCTCGCTGGGGCACTGCAAGATTTGGCGGCTCTTGATGTAAGACGTTACAGGCGAAGGAAACGAGGCGCTGCGGTCTGTCGCCCAACCACAGTCGCCGTTGTTAGCGCACCCCGTCGCTCTCCACATCGGATAGCGCTCATCGTAGTCCTGCGTGTACTGGGCAAAGGCTAACCCTAACTGCTTCAAGTTGCTCAAACAGGACGATTTGCGCGCGTTTTCCCGCGCTCTGGCGAATACCGGAAACAAGATGGCGGCCAGAATAGCGATGATGGCAATAACAACTAAAAGCTCGATAAGTGTGAATGCGCGATCAACCAAAGCATTATTGGCGCGAGAGTGAAACTGTTTCATTTTGGAATCGAAATTGATCTGGGTAAACGAGAAGCCTTGGCTTCTTTAGATAGCTGCCTGGTCTTCGAGGGGCGCCGAAGAATCGCGGCGCAAAAGCGATGGCAGCACAATAACCGTATGGTTAGGCGAGGGCGACTCAGGCTGCAACAGCAACCGGAGCGCCGCATGAAGTTGGCGCTCGATGGCGCTATCGACAGTAGTAAGAGCGGGGTGAGTCAAAACACTCTGTGGCAAATTATCGTAGCCCACCAGCGAGACATCTTCGGGCACACGAAGCCCCACCTTATTAAGTAGGGTCAGCAGGTTGATGGCTTTTTCGTCGTTCCAAGCCACCACAGCGGTCGGCGCGTCGGGGCGGTCAAAAAACTCGCGAACCAACTGCGGGCTTTTTGACCAGCGCGCATACATCTCGTCACTCAAAAGTTCGTGACTGGTCGCCAGACCACACTGTTCGAGAGTGTGTTTGGCGCTTTTCCAGCGGCGGGTCTGACGGAACAAACCGCTGTCCTGAAACAACAGTCGCCGATGCCCCAAATCCAATAGATGCCGAACCACCAGTGCGCCGCCTTCGGTGTGGTCGCCATACACATTGGGCACTCCCGCGCCCTGATCGTTGGAAGGCTGGCCCACCAAAACCACGCGATGCCCGGCCTCTTGCAACCTGAGCGCAAGCGGCTCGAACAGATGGCGAAACAGCAAAAAGCCCAGAGGCTTATTCTGCGCCGAAGGCAACTCGAACCTGTCGATGTTGGTGTGCGCCATCAAACGGGAGTTGATAGCCAGTTCAGCTGCTTCGGGGTGGCGCACCAATAACTGCAAAGCGCGGTCGAAAATCGAGCCATCCGGTTCGCTAATCGCCACAATGGTACGGCTTTGAACGGGCAACTCCGAAACGTTGTCATCTATCCCGCTCGAACCGCTGTCAACCGGCGTATCCGAAACGAAAGTCCCGCCGCGCCCTACTCGCTTCACGATTTTGCCCTGTCGCGCCAACTCATCCAAAGCCCACGCCACCGCGCGCTCCGAAGCATCAAGGCGTCGCACCAGTTCGCGCTGCGAAGGAAACTGCTCGCCCGGTTGCAACGACGAACGCAATAACTCCAACTCGCCCAAAACCGCCGCCCCATTGAGGCCGCGACGCGCACGAGACGCACCACCACCGGAAGCGGGGTTAGAGGGAATCAAAGCACTGGGCATGAAACTAGTATGCCCAATGATGTCAACATTTAAACATTGTTGACGTTATTTTTTCTTTAAATACTCAACTCCCCTCACTTCACGCTCACCTTCCCCTTTTCTGCGCTCCACTAAATGTTGGCATCAATAAAACAAATGCTATCAATAACCGCTCCACGCCCCCTATTATCCTCACTGTAGCCATCTGGCTCCTCATACCCTATACCTCTGCCTATGCACTCCCGACATGAGTTATTAAAAGCGCGTTTTAACATGGTGCGCCAAGATTTAGACCCCATCGTGGTCCGCCTCAAACCGGAATTACTCAATTGGGCACCCGCTTCGGGAATGCGCACATTAGGGGGCCAAATCGTGGAGATCGTAGCGACCGAAATACAACTGATAGAGCGCCTTCACACCAATCGCGAACTCTCGGACGCCGAGGCACAAGTTATGATTGGCGATACAAACGACTTGGACATCCTACGCGCAGCCTTAGTGAGCGTCCGAGGTCAAACACTGGAATATTTAGATTCCCTCACTCCCCAGCAACTGGCCGAAGAGATTCAATTCGAGGGCGGCTGGTTCGGCTCCCTGATGCTCCCCACCGTCCCACGAGCCGAAGTCTTCCTCAATATCGCCGACCACGAGTGGTATCACGTCGGCCAACTCACCTCCTATCTGTGGGCACTTGGCGAAGACCCTTATGAGTGGTAGTCACGTCCCATATCTCCAATGCATCACCAAGAATTTCTTCCTCCCGAACAGTTACGCAAGGCCATAAAATGCTTCTGGTACAACTGCCGGGACTATGGCGAAACCGAATCGAGTTTCGAGGTCATGCCTGACGGCTACGCCGAAATCATCTTCCACTTTGGAAGTTCCTGCCTCGTCTCAACGGATGCGGGCCTACAACCACTCCCTTCGCCTTTCATGATGGGGCTGCTCAACCATCCCATCGTTTTCAATGCGAAAGGACGCCTCGAAATCATCGCCATTCGCTGCTATCCGTGGACAGTGTTCGACTTACTTGGCCTACCCTCTAGCAAAGACAGTGTGCGCACCTTTGAACACCCCATTGCCCAACTCCAACCCAAATTAGAAAAGTGGCTCCAAGCCAATAACCAGGAGGATGCCATCGCCGAAATAGCACGCTATTTCATGAGCGCAGAATCGAATAGCCCGCTGGACAGCACCCTGCTCAAAGCCGGAGATGCCATGCGCAAAACCAATGGCGCCCTGCCCGTTAGTCAGGTAGCAGCAACAGCCCACGCGACAGTTCGTACCCTCGAACGCAAATTCAAGCAATCCTCCGGCTTCACGATGAAAGATGTGTCGGGCTTGATGCGCTTCGAGCAGGTACGCAACCAACTGTGGCTCAATCCCGACTCCAATCTGGCGGGCTTAGCCTACGAAGTGGGCTACACCGATCAAGCCCATCTTAGCCGCGAGTTCAAGCGCTACAGCGGCACCACACCAGCCGCCTTCGCTCGCAAAGCCAAACGCGAGAAGCAAACCGCCAACCGCGATTTTGTCGCATTTATACAAGCCTGACGCCAAATTTCCTGTTTCAATCTCTCTGTATGAACGAGACAGTCGAAATCAATCACCCCAATCGCCCCCCTTCTCCTTACGATGTCATCATCTCCGGTGCCGGGCCAGTCGGCCTATTTCTGGCCTGCGAGTTAGCCCTCGCCAAATGCTCCGTCCTCGTACTCGAAAAGGCTCCCAATCCCCACTCGCCCCTCAAACAACTTCCCTTCGGCATTCGCGGACTCTCGGCCCCTACCATCGAAGCACTCCATCGTCGCGACCTGTTTGGCGACCTCGAAATCCATAAGCGCCTCAAAAACCCGCACACCAACACCGGACAAGGCGCTAACCGTCAGGTCGGACACTTCGCGGGCATCCCATTCCGCGAAGGCGACATCGACACCTCACGGTGGCACAATCGCCTTCCCAGTTCGCCCGAAACTAGTCTGATGTCCGAAATGCAGGAGATGGAGACGCTTCTAAGCCACCGCGCCGAATCACGCGACGTCGAAATTAAACGCGGCTTCCCCGTCACTAGCTTCGAGCAAAGCGCCGAAGGTGTCACAGTTCAGTCGGGCGACCACACCTTCCAGTCGAAGTGGCTGGTCGGCTGCGATGGTAGCCGCAGTGTGGTTCGCAAAGCGGGCGGCTTCGAGTTCGCGGGCACCGAGCCAGACTTCACTGGCTACACCACCAGACTAGAACTCGCCGATCCCGAAAAACTCGGTTCAGGCCGCAACCTCACTGCGCATGGCATGTATCTTCAATCGCAGCCCGGCTACGTGATAATTCAAGATTTCGATGGTGGTGCCTTCCACGATTCCGGCCAACCCATCACCCTCGAACATTTGCAGGAAGTGTTGCGCCGCATTTCCGAGACCGATGTCACCGTCACCGCCCTCCACATCGCCACCACATGGACAGACCGAGCGCGTCAAGCCACCACCTACCGCAACGGGCGAGTGCTTTTAGCGGGCGACGCCGCCCACATCCACTCGCCACTGGGTGGTCAGGGCCTCAACCTCGGCATCGGCGACGCCATGAATCTGGGCTGGAAACTCGCTGCTACTATCAAAGGCATAGCTCCCGAAGGCTTGCTGGATAGTTACCAAACCGAGCGCCACCCCATCGGCGCCCAAGTTCTCGACTGGTCGCGCGCGCAAGTCGCCATCATGAAACCCGACCCAGCCGCCCGCGCCCTCAACGCCATCCTCCGCGATATTCTCGAAACCCGCGACGGCGCCACCTACTTCGCCGCCAGAGTGTGGGGCATCTCCACCCACTACAATCTGGGCGGCACTCATCCACTACGCGGCCACAGCGCCCCCAACTTCGAATTCGAAGACGGCACCACCCTCGCCGAAAAAATGCACGACGGGCGCGGCATCCTCCTCGACTTCGAGGGCGCCTCCGCCCTCAAAACTCTGGCAAGCCAATACCCCCAACTCACCTGCATCTCAGGCACTCCCAAACAAAGCCTCGGCCTAAGCGCTGCCCTCATCCGTCCCGACGGCATCATCGCCTACGCCACCGATAACTCCCCTGATATTCAGGAGTTCCACGAAGCCCTCACCCAATGGTTTGTTCCTGTCACCCGTCACTAAAGGATTAAAAAAGAGGCGCGCATGAGATAAACCTTGCTCATTCAATGCTATCACGCACAATATCCCCTCGTTCCAACCGCTGGCTATTCGCCAGCCTCACCTTCTTCACAACCTCGACTCTGAGCCTCCCCACTTGTCAGGCTCAGCAGACTCTCCCCGGCAAGCCACAATTAGTCGATGCAAAAGGGAAGAAGACCGAGAACAACGATGCTATCGTCTACGATTTCGGAAAGGTCAGCCAGTTAGACCCAAAGTGGCGAAGTGCCGATATGCTGAAACGCATTAAGTTCGAGCATGTGCTACCGGGTATCAAGCATGTTTTCACCCTCAAGAACGCTGGTAAAACCGCGCTAACCATCTCCGACATCAGAGGCGAAAGCATCAACATTCAAGCAGAGGTAGTGAAAAACAATCAGGTCAAAGATGTCCCCTTCCCCTATAAGGTGAAGCCCGGCGAGAACGTCGCTATCAACGTCGCATTCGATCCATATATCGCTCTACCTGGCACAACACAGGCGAAAGTCGAACTCTTTCAACCCAATTCTCGTATTCCCATCGCCACCTTGATAATGAAGGGAGAAGTTCACAGCGGAATCCGTTTCATCGAGAAAGAGCTTGATTTCGGCACTCTCCCGTCAACAAGTACAGAGCGCTTCAAGGACTTTTCGTTAGTCCTCGATCCCCGCGTCCCCGAACAATATTTACCGGGGCCGCTCAAGTTGATTTGTCAGAATCCCCACATCACCATCGAGAATTTGGACAAACCCGAAAACCTGATGGGCACAACATGGAAGGACAATTTCATTACATTCCCCCTTGGAGAGTTTATGCATGAAAGTACGGCGTATCCTGAGGAAAAGGTATATGCAGCAAGCAAACCATTTCCCCATGAACTGCAACTCCATTTTCGAGCAGTTCTCAGCGACTCAGCCCCACTTGGTAACATCGTTGGGCGAATCGCTGTAGTAGTCGCAGGAGCGCCTTACGCCATCATTGCCCGGAATGCCATTATCCCCATCAAAGGCGAGCTGAAATAGCATCTACACACCACTCAAGCAATAGTCCATGCTCAGGCAACGTGCAGCGGCGCTCATGCCCACCACCGCCTTCGTCTTCCTGTGGAGTAGTCGGTCTGGTTCTCGCGTTCCGCCAAAAGTAGACACGGGAGCTGACCGATATTTATAGAACCTTTCCTTTCTACTGATATTCCTGATCACGCCTGCAACATCCCCCTAAACTTTTCCTCTAATCCACAATCACATGAAAACAACACGATGCCTTGCGAGGCACCTGGTGGTCTTCGGTTGCCTCATGGCTCCCGTTGCACTATCGTTAGCGCACGCCTACGCTCAAAACCGAACCATCTCCGCAGAAGGATTGCCGCCGCTCCGCCCGCCCTCGGTGCCTCTGGTTGCACACGACCCCTATTTCTCGATTTGGTCGAACAGCAACAAGCTGTACAGCGACCGAACACGCCACTGGACGGGTCGCGAGAACCAACTCAGCGCGATGGTGCGCGTCGATGGTGAAACCTTCCGTCTCATGGGCAAAGACCCCGAAGAATCGGCCTCGCTTCCGCAAACCAATCTGTCGGTATTGCCCACTCGCACTATTTACACCTTTGCCAACGAGAAGATCGAGGTGCAGCTGACTTTTTTGACGCCCGCTATTCCCAGTGATTTTGAGGTCTTGGCGCGACCAGTTACCTACGTTACCTATCAGGTGCGTTCGCTCGACCGCAAAAAGCACAAAGTCGAACTGTACGCGGATGCGGGCGCTGACATCGCCGTCACCGAAGCCGACCGTCAACAAGTGAGCTGGAATCGCGACTCGGCCAACAACATCACCGCCCTTCGCATCGGTTCCGTTGTTCAGCCAGTGTTGGCGAAGCGTGGCGACGATTTGCGCATCGACTGGGGCTATCTCTACCTGGCCGCTCCCAACGCCAAAGACTTGCAAAGCGTTTTGACCAGCCGCTCGAATGCGCAAGCAGCATGGGGGCGCACAGGCAAACTGCCCAACACGGATGAGCCTTCAACACCACGCGCCGCCAATGATAACTCGCCCGTAGCCGCACTGTCCTTCAACATCGGTTCTGTTGGAGTCGAGCCTGTCAAGCGCACCGTGATGGTGGCTTACGACGATGAGTATTCGATCAACTGGATGGGCAAGCGCTTGCGTCCCTACTGGCGTCGCAATGGCATGGACGCCCTGGGCTTGTTGCAAGTCGCTGCCCGCGACTACGAGAGCCTCAACACCCGCTCCGCAGCATTCGACACCGAGTTGATGGCTGATTTGCGCGCCGTCGGTGGCGAGAAATACGCCCGCATCGTGGCATTGTCCCACCGCGAGGCATTGGCCGCCCAGAAAATTGTCGCCGACGCCAATGGCGCTCCGTTGTCGTTCTCCAAGGAGAATAACTCCAACGGCTCGATTGGCACCGTTGACTTGATGTATCCCGCATCGCCGCAGATGATGTTGCTGTCGCCAACATTGCTCAAGGCGACGATGGAACCCATCATGCTCTATTCATCGGGTTCCCGCTGGAAGTTCGATTTTGCCCCGCACGATATGGGTGTCTACCCACAAGCGACCGGAATGCTATACGGTGGCGGCGAAAGCGTCCCTGCCAACGGCGATGTCAGCGGCAAAATGCCGGTCGAAGAATCGGGCAACATGCTGCTCTTGCTGGCGGGCCTGTCTAAAATCGAGGGCAACACCAAATACGCCGACCGTCACTGGCCCACCATCGTCAAATGGGCGAACTACCTGATCAGCAAAGGCTACGACCTCGACAACCAGCTTTCCACCGACGACTTCGCGGGCCACTTGGCGCACAACGTCAACCTGTCCGGCAAGTCCATCGAAGCGCTCGGTGCTTACGCGCAGATGTGCGAAATGCGTGGCGAAACCGCCGAAGCCAAGCGTGTTCGTGGCATCGCCGAAGGCATGACCCAGCAGTGGATTGCTGCCGCCAAGGATGGCGACCACTACAAACTGGCCTTCGACAAGCCCGGCACATGGAGCCAGAAATACAACCTCGTGTGGGACAACATTTTGGGTATCAATCTGTTCCCCGATAGCGTCACCGATGCCGAGGTCGCCTACTACAAAACCAAAATCAACCGTTACGGAGTGCCGCTCGATTCGCGCGAAACCTACACCAAACTCGACTGGACACTCTGGAGTGCCGCGCTCACTGGGCGCAAAGCCGATGTCATGGCCTTTACCGACCCGATTTACGACTTCGCCAACGAGTCGTCTTCGCGTGTGCCGCTGACCGACTGGTATCGCACCATTCAGGGCACGCAGGTCAACTTCAAAGCGCGTTCAGCTATCGGCGGCGTCTTCATGCCCGTCTTAAATGACCGCACCATCTGGACGAAGTGGGCTGCGCGCGACCTGACCGCTTCCAAGAACATCAACCTCAACTGGGCGCCATTGCCACCTCCACAACAGATTACGCCCGTCCTGCCAACATCGGCTGGGGGCGGCGTGATTTGGAGCTACACCACCTCGACTCCTTCGGGCGGCTGGTACGGCTCGGAATACAACGATGCCAACTGGCAACGTGGCGAAGGCGGACTGGGGACTCAAGGGCCACCCGATGCGGTCATTCGCACCCGCTGGAACACCCCGGACATTTGGGCGCGGCGCGAGTTCACTCTCACACAACAGCAACTCGCCAACCGCGACGAGTTGCAACTCTCGCTGTACCACGACGAAGATGCCGAGGTCTACATCAACGGCGTCGAAGCGGTCAGCGTATCCGGCTATACCAGCGCCTACGAGCCATTCCAAATCTCCAAAGCGGCACTGGCCACTCTCAAACCCGGCAAAAACGTGTTCGCCGTTCATGTCCACCAAACCGGAGGCGGACAGTTCATCGACATGGGCTTAGTCACAGTCAAATAACTTCCCTCAACCAAAGAACAGGGCGCACACTTTTTTGTGTGCGCCCTGTTTCAATATCTCCCCGATCCTCTCACATCGAATGCCGATATAGCCCAGCCCTCCAGGCACCATAATCCGCAATCCGCATGTGAGATAGCCAACACAAAGGACGTTATGCGAGGAATATTTTTTTAAGAGCACACCTTCCCATACCTTGAATCATTTTTCGGGGCTGCAATGATAGTCACCATAACAAGCCCAGCCCAGGCGAGCGGTTTTTCCACTCTTGTTCAGAGACAAGTTGATGCTGAACGCACCGTTATCAACGCACAGGAGGACGCAGTCCATCCATGAGGAGGTTCAATAGACGGTTGGCAAGAATTTCTCGTTGGTTTTTAGGGGCCACCGTGAAGATGCCGATAAGACTCGCGGCGATGTCTTCGGCGGTAACGTCCTGGCGGAAGTCATCCACCGCGCAGCCAGCATCAAGGATTGTGGTGATTGCCGTGAGCAACTCAGTTCGAGTCTGGCCGTGAGCGATCTCATCCGTCTCGACCATCGCCAGTAGTGTGTCGAGCATTCCGTTCTTGGTAGCGATCCAGTCGCCGAACAGGTCCATCCAGCGCCGCAGTGCCACAGGCGGTGGCAGTTGGTTAAGCAGTTCGCGTGCCCCGGTCGTTAGCCGCACGACCTGGCTTTGGTAGACCGCCTCGACCAGCGACTCTTTGGTTGGAAAATGCCGATAGAGTGTGGCGATGCCAACCTCGGCCTCGCGTGCGATTGCACGCATCGACGGCTCGGTGTCAGCCGATGCAAAAACGCGGGTGGCCACCGCGATCAGTTGCTCGCGGTTACGGGCTGCGTCTACTCGTGGCGTCAAAACGGAACACGCTCCGTTTGTGTTACAATCATCTGTGTAAACGGAGCATATTCCGTTTTAGTGCGTTCCTCAAGTATTAAGGAGACAAAAATGTATGCAGAACCTAAGCGATAAATCTCTGGCGAGCAGAAGCCGGGCAGTACAACTCGATTCATTTGGTGGCACTGAAGTCCTAAATCTCCGTGAAGTACCTGTGCCGCAGGCTGGCATGGGACAGCTCCGCGTGCGAGTCACCGCAGCTGGATTAAACCCAATGGACTGGTTCATGACCTCCGACGCAGAAACCGCAGCCCGGTTCGGCCTGAGCCTGCCGACAGGGTTCGGAACCGATTATGCGGGAGTGGTGGATCAAATAGCTGACGGGGTAACAGAGTTCGCTGTCGGTGACAGGGTGTACGGCGGCGCATTTTCCCGCGCGGTCGCCGACTTCATAATCGTAGAAACCGCAGGAACTATCGTGCAGGGTGGCACAGTCCACCACACCCCTGACAGCATCGACGACCGCACCGCCGCCACCCTCACAATAGCGGGGTGTACAGCCGCCGCAGCCCTCGCGATTATCAATCCTAGACCGGGCGACACGGTACTCATTGGTGGTGCAGCTGGTGGGGTTGGGGTGTTCGCCGTCCAGCTGGCGCGCCTCGCTGGGGCGCGAGTGATAGGAACGGGTTCGACAGCATCGTCCGACTTCCTGCGTAGCCTTGGGGCTGAGCCGGTCGCCTACGGTGACGGCCTGGCTGGTCGTGTCCGTAGCCTCGCTCCCGGCGGCGTCACCGCAGCAGTGGACCTGCATGGGACGGAGACAGCGCAGGCCGCCCGCGAACTCGGCGTCGCGGACGCGCGCATCACCACTATTGCCGCCCAAATCGACGGAATCACGCCAGCGAACGGCGCCGACGCGGCCCCCGCCGATTTGGAAAAAATAGCCCGTCTAGTCGCAACAAATGAACTCCGAGTGCCAGTCGCTGCAAGCTTTCCGGTCGAGCAAATCCGTGCCGCCGTCGAACTTCAGGCTGGCCGACATGTGAAAGGCAAGGTCGTCATCGACCTCTAAGAAAACGCTCTAAAGATCTCACCCGTCGCCTCAACCGCGTGTGAAAATGTGCTCCTTTTCTCGTCCGTCTGACGAGCCAAGAAATTCAGCAAGTAAGAGGCGGGCACTATCAAATAGTGCCCGCCTCGCCAAATTGGAAGCTAATCCCCCAATTTAGATTTTCTCGCCGCTTAAACGCCTCCTTATTCCAATGGACGCGAACCCAGAATAAGGATGTCAACCAACCTTCTGGCGCTTTGCTGCCAGTCTGGGCTGGATGCGATGTTAGCGACGCCGATGAGCGCCCGAAGCAAATCAATCGCATCTAGGTCTTCCCGCAAATCGCCGCTTTCGACGCCCCGTTTCACCAGAGCGCGAACAGCCCCCCAGATATGAACGGACGAAGCCTCGTATAGTTTTTGAGGCTCCTCAATCAGCGCATTCAGCGCGGGCGCGATCAGTTGCTTCTCGGCGATAAAATCGACGAACAACATCATCCAGGCCCGCAATGCTTCGATGGGCGGCAGCGTTTCCTCGAAGCCCTGCGCCGTCGCCGCCAGCTTTTCTGCTCCGGCCTGATACACCGCTCTCAAAAGCTCTTCCCGCGAAGGAAAATGGCGATAAAGAGTTCCAGGGCCAACCCCGGCCTGTTTCGCGATGTCGTCGAGGGAAGCATTCGCCCCTGACTGGGTGAACGCCTCCCTCGCCGCAACCAAAATACGCTCGCGGTTTTGCTGTGCATCGGCACGGGGCTTACGCCCATCGGATGGTATCTGTGATTTAGCCACTCAAAAACCCCTTGCAAACGGAGACAGTCTCCGCTATTATTAAATGGAGGCTGTCTCCACTTTAGCAAACCCTTCAAGTTTCTACAAATCGAGCCAGTCTTCAATCGGATAAAGGAGAAACAATCATGCGTGTTTTCATCACAGGAGCGACCGGATTCGTAGGAAGTCAAGTTGTCAAAGAACTCATCGGTGCGGGCCATCAGGTCCTGGGGTTGGCGCGTTCCGATGCGAACGCTCAATGGCTCGACTCGGTGGGTGCCGATGTGCAACGCGGCTCACTGGAAGATATTGAAATCCTGAAAAGCGGGGCCACAGCTTCGGATGCGGCCATTCATCTGGGCTTCAACCATAGCGCTGCCACCTTCTTGCAGAACTTCGAGATCGACCGCAACGCGATTGAGGCCATTGGCTCGGCATTCGCTGGATCTGACCGCCCCTTTATAGTCACAACGGGTCTGGCAGGATTGGCCGGGAATGGCGTGCTTGCCACCGAAGAAATGGGTGTCCCAACCAATTACCCCTTCCCTCGCGTTTCGGAACAAACCGCCATCGACCTTGTGCCTAAGGGCGTTCGCGCTTCGGTCATGCGCCTTCCTCAAGTCCACGATACCCAGAAGCAAGGACTCATCAGCTTCGCCATCGAGACAGCGCGCGAAAAAGGCGTCTCCGCCTACGTTGGCGAAGGCACCAACCGCTGGGCCGCCTCGCACGTGAGCGACACAGCCCGCCTGTATCGGCTCGCCCTCGAAAACAACGAAACCGGCGCCCGCTACCACGCCGTTGACGAAGAAGGCGTCCCTATGCGCGATATTGCCGAAGCCATCGGTCGCGGCTTGAATGTGCCAGTGAAATCAATAACTGCCGAAGCAGCTCTGGCCCATTTCGGCTGGTGGGGCGCATTCGCTGGCGAAGACCTTCTGGCTTCCAGCGCCATAACCAAAGAAAAACTCGGCTGGAACCCCACAGGCCCCGGCCTACTCGCCGACCTCGAACAAATGCAGTATTAAACGGACAACGCTCACACACTCCCCCACCCAACAGACCAGCGACTCATCATTACCGCCGATGCCAATGTAGAGCGAGACAAATCCACAAAGGCGCGTTGCCTCATGCGCTCATCATATGTCGCCACAATTAGTGGCGCATATGATGAGATGGTCTTCGCGATATTTGGAGAAAGGCCCCAATGAATCATATGTAGGCGAAGGTGTTTTATCCATCCCTAGCGACAACGCCTAAAACATACACTCATCCTATCACTCACTATGCTCCCACATCGTGTTCCGAAAGCGTACCACGGCACAAACCCCATGTTCATTTGCATTTAATGTGATTTTCCAGCCGTTGGATGCGCAAATCGCCTGGCAAATTGCTAAGCCTAATCCGTTACCGCTGATTTGTGAGTTACGCGAATCATCAAGTTGGCTTTCGTCTTAACCCGTCCCTTTGGGGCCACCTTTGGTGACTTACTGACCAAACCCATCACTCAGGGGGGCCTCAATCTGGGTACTGCTGGTTCTTCGCTTGTATTGGCAGTGATTTTAGTCGCACTGGTCATCTACACAATGTTCAAAGATAGCCGGCCTATTCAGGGACAAAGTGCAAGCGCAGGGACATAACCAAATCAAGTTCGTTTCAAGCACCTCTGAAATAATTCAGAGGTGCTTTTTTGTATGCCAAGTGGGCACTTCGCTTCCAGAATAGCTCTTTGACGCAGAGCATTTTCGCAGCACAGAGGTAACAAAGAATTTGAATTGAGACAGTTGGAGTTGGTTGCGGTGCCCGGATAAAGAGCACTATGAACAGGAAGCGTTAGCAACAGTTTTATTCCACGCTCATGGAAATTGTGAGTAAGAAATCTCCCAGAAGTTTCCTATGTATTTCCCATGTGCGGCTTGTCGCTGCAATCCACTCTTTTATGTGAATTTTGAGCGCAAAATGCCAGTTCCAGGCTAGTTTCATTTTGCGTTTTCACCGGACGGAGGAATTGTTATCGACTTCAAATTTCAAATGCCAGCGGCCCTCAGTACCTCATGGAGGCGCACTGGTGAGAATCAAAGAAAATGGGCCGCTCACGGGCTGTCACTGGCCAGTCTGCTACTACTGGCGCCGATAACCAAATACGCCTCATCACAAAGTAGCGTTCTTAAAATAGGCCACTTTTTGAGTGGAGTTGGTTACGACATTTACATCATCATCAGCCTATATAACCAGTGTTGCGGGTTTAGAGCTTGAAATCCGCGAAGTTGAAACGCACCTTGCCAGTCCAATTCATGCACAAGTTAAGTGCTGCGGCTGTGTAGTGGAGGCGTGTTTGTAGCGAGTGCTTGAGACGATAGTCCATCTTCTTCATATTGAACACGCCTTCACAGGCGGAAAAGAGGGTTTCAATAAGCATCCGTTCATTCCATTGGCCCTTCTCACAGATTTTCAGGTTCATCGGGTCACCCTGCTGAGCGTGAAAGCCTTTATCCGCCAAGACAATCATCTTTTCCTCAAAGCTTTCGATCACGCACCCAAATAGGGTAGCGTGGCAGTTGGCACTACAACAACCGATACGCACAATAAGTCCTTGCTGATTGATGAGCACAAACCACTTCGCCCCCACAATACAGCGACCATTGCTTTTGCCTTTGCGGTCCATGTGCCATTCACACCGACCTTCACGACGAGGATGCATCAACTCAATACCAAAAGTATCACAGACACCTAACGCAGTGGGTTGAGCTAAAAAGCGTTTCCCCAAATGTTGGTACTTGCGCCACAAGCGGAACAAGCGTGATTGTTCGGGCAGATGAGGAAACAGGCTCTTCAACTCCTTGGACAACCAGCGGTAGAACGCGCGCCAGCCTTGACCACGCAGCACTTGGAGCACGCCCACCGTCACCACTTCGCTGCGATGAAGGCGCGCAAGCGCGGGCTTCTTCGCTTCTTTGAGTTCGTCGTCTACCCGACAGAACAATGCCAGAGTAAAATCTTGAGCAGACAGAGGTTGAGCAGTCTCGGTGTGTTTGGTCACTCACCTAGTTCTACTCGCCTTTGTCTGTCCTATCAAACCCGCAACACTGGTTAGTAATCATTTTCTTCTCGATTTCTCGCTCCAAGTTACCTTCGTATATTCAGCCCGCAGTACCCGCCTTGTGCCTATTGACAGCAGTACGTCTCGACGCATTAAGGTGGAGGGAGAACCCAATGCGCTATCCACCTTCGACAGTTTCCAATTGCGCACGCAATATCAAGTTGCCTTCTGAATACGGCAATTATTGGCGCTGAGAAGGCGCCGCAGGGGCAATCCAATCCTCACCAAACAGGTCGGGGCGCAGTTTTGCCATTAATTCATTGACTTCGCCGCCGGAAAGCACCAGGCAAACTACACCATTATCAGCACCAAACGGAGGGCGACGTGGAAATACCGATAATCAAAGAACACAAACGAGCGAGTGCGTTTTTAGCTTGCCTTTCCATCCGCTCCAATAACTAATCTTTGGCCCTTAGGCGCCAAGCGTTTAAGCGCACCTCTTCGCGCAATCCATTTATGCCATGAAAGAGAAGTTGATGTGGCCTTTGGTTTAATCCTATCGTTGGGTAGAATTATTGCTAGGTCAGGTGATGGTAATTGGAGAAAGTAGAAATCATGTCTGCGTTAATCCCTTCAGGTCTGGAAATGACCTCAATGTATTGAACATAAATATCTATGTTGATTCAGAGTCTTCTTCATTTGCGGGGCGCCGAAATGTTTTCGATGACGGGGGTTCCTCTCCACGTCTTTCGGTTATCGGGCTGCGAATCACTACAACACAGCCACGATTTCCACGAGTTATTTCTAGTTACCAAGGGAGAAGGACGACACCAATTGTTCTCACCAGGTGGCGATTTGCACGAAGCGATTGAACTCCATCCCGGTGCTCTCATTTCAGTTCCTCTTGGTTGGTCGCATTCCTATCAGCCATCAACCGATTTAGAGATATTTAACGTGGCGTTTGCTCAACAAATGCTCGAAAATTGGCCGCGTATCGCGGAACGTTTTCAGCTCTTTTCTTGTTCACCAAAAGTTCCTACCCGGTGGTTGCTTCGGCGTGGCGCACTGGAGCAAATTGAAACCCAGCTTCAAAATATCGCCAGAGAACTTGTGGGGCGAAGTATCGGGTACGAATATGCGGCCCAGGCGAAACTTCTCGATATTTTAGTGTGGATTGAGCGCCTGAACCTACAAACCAAGCAAAAAATTAAGCCGGAGTTGGCCGCAATGGTTTCGCAAACCATTGTTTTCATGGAACAACATTTGTCGACCTCGATTCGTCTTGAGGACATGGCGAACACCGTTCACCTCAACGAAACCTATTTTTGCGAGGCCTTCAAACAAGTAACTGGAATATCGCCGGGACGCTATTTGATGCGGCTTCGTTTGGAGCACGCTCACTACCTGCTACTCTCCACCGCAATGCCCGTTACAAATGTGGCGAGAGAGTCAGGTTTCACAGACCCCAGCCATTTTGCAAGAGCTTTCAAAAGAGCTTTCGGCACCTCTCCAACTCGACTCCGCTATAGCCGAGAACAATCCTAGTTTTTCCGAAGCATATCACGGAATCCGTTGGGACATGGCGAAATACTAATTCCATCCTCCAATCCGTGAGGACGACGCTGCCCTGGCAGCGCACGTCACGAGAGCGCCATGAGAAATATATTTCTTCTCGTCATTTTTTTAGGATTCACAACAAAAATGTCTTTCAGTGCCAGTGTGCCAACAAAAGCCGATTCCCTTCGCTGTGAACAACTCATTGATCCCAACGCCATCGACAATGGACATCCGCTGTTAAGCTGGCAAATGACTTCGACGCAACAGAGCAAAAGTCAAAAAGCGTACCGCGTTATCGTGGCCAGCAGCATAAAAGGATTGAACCAAAATAAAGGGGATTACTGGGACAGCAGTAAAGTGGATTCTCCCAACAGTACGATGGTCCAGTATTCGGGACAGCCCCTTATGTCGCGTACCCAGGTCTTCTGGAAGGTGATGATTTGGGACGAAAAGGGCAAACCAACCCCTTGGAGTCGTCCGGCTTCCTGGACAATGGGCCTATTACACGCGAACGACTGGAATGCCAGGTGGATTGGTGCCATATCGGAAGACCCATCGCCTGACTCAACGACCACCGGGCCAGCGCCCTATTTTCGCAAGGAATTCAGCTGCACGAAGACGATCAAGAAAGCAACAGTCCATGTCAGTGGTCTCGGCTTCTACGAACTTTCCATTAACGGTCAGAAAATTGGCGACCAGGTGTTAGCACCCGCTGTCACCAATTATGACAAGAGGCCGCTCAAGGGATTGCTTTACCCTTACGACGATCAATCAACACAACGGGTGTTTTACAATGTCTTTGATGTTAGCAAGCAAGTAACTCAAGGAACGAATTGCGTTGGAGTCCTGCTTGGCAACGGATGGTATAACCAACGTGATCGAACGGTTGAAGGCAAGATGTGGTACGACCTGCCACGGATGATTCTCCAGTTAGAAATCACCTACTCAGATGGCAGCACACAGCAAGTCGTTTCCGATGGCTCCTGGAAAACCAACACAGGCCCCCTGCAGCACGATGGGATATTTAGCGGCGAAAAATATGATGCGAGATTAGAACTTGGAGCATGGCAAAAGGCGAGTTATAAAGACGACGATTGGAAACCCGCTCTTCTGGTGCGCAGCCCGACAGGAAAACTGGAAGCACAAAATGCTCCTTTCGATAAAGTAGTGAGGACTTTGCACCCAGTTCTCGATGAAAAAAAGGACCTGGTGTATAAATTCCACCTTGAGGAAACGGTTTCTGGTTGGGCCTCGATTCGCGTCAGAGGAAAAAGTGGAAGCCAGGTCAAAATTCGCTATGTCAGCGAAGAAGGGCACGATTACGGGCAAATTGACACCTATATTCTCAAAGGCAAAGGAATAGAGACGTGGAAACCGCGATTTACCTGGCACGCTTTTCGGGATTTAGAGGTCACCGTTAGCGATCAGTCAGTTGAATTGGACAGCCTCCTCGTCGAAGATGTCCATACCGCAGTAGCTGGTAACGGGACGTTCGAATGCTCCAATCCGCTATTCAATAAAATCAGCGCGGCTTACATCAAAACGCAGCGAGCGAACTTTCATGGTAGCATCAGCAGTGACTGCCCGCACCGCGAAAGACTGGGATATACCGGTGATGGGCAAGTAGCAATGGAAAGTGCCCTCGACTCCTTCGACATGTTTCAGTTCTACTGCAAGTGGTTCCAGGACATGGACGACGCCAGAAACAAAAAGACGGGCTTCGTTACCCATACCGCTCCTTTTGGTGGCGGCGGTGGTGGCCCCGCCTGGGGGTCTGCGTATGTGATCATGCCCTGGCTTCATTACGGTCGTTACGGCGATAAAACCGTGATCAGACAGCATTATGTCGGTATGAAGCAGTGGGTCGATTATCTCCAAACCAGAACCGATGAAAAGGGACTTGTAACCAGGGAAGAACCCAACGGCTGGTGCCTGGGAGACTGGTGTACGCCCTCTGCCACGGAAATCCCCGAACCGCTCGTCAACACCGCGTACTTCTATCATGTCACCGATATTATGTCGAAAGTCGCCAAGGTTCTAGGGGAAGAGGATGACTATGTGCGGTTTTCGAAACTCGCGGCGGGAATCAAGGTGAATTTCAACCGAGCCTATTTCGACGCTTCGAAAGATTCGTACTGGCAAGGAAGGCAAGGCTCCGATGTTTTCGCTCTGGCTTTCGGGCTAGTTCCCGATGATAAGCGCGATTTGGTATTCAATTCCCTTCTCAAGCAACTCCAGAAACTGAATTACCATTTTGATACCGGAATTCTGGCGACTCCATTGTTGCTGGAAGTCCTTTCAAATGCGGGCCGTGATGACATTGCTTATAAGGTTATGAACCAAAGGGATTTCCCCAGTTTCGGCTATCTGCTCGACGACAAAAACAGCACATTATGGGAGTCCTGGGATGGTCATGACTCTCACTGTCATCCTATGTTTGGAGGCGTTGTTGCCTGGTTTTACAACGGACTGGGGGGCATCAAAGCGGAACCCAATTCCGCTGGAATGAAGCATTTCATCATTGAGCCGAAAACTGTCGCCGATTTGGACTATTGCAAGTCTTCTTACAACAGCCTCTATGGTGTGATTCGTTCGGAGTGGAAGAAGATGCCGAATGGCAAGCACCAATTTTCCATTGAGGTTCCCGCAAACACCTCTGCAACATTCATTCTGCCGAATCTAAAAGACAGGGCGACAACCGAGACGGGAGAGAATATTCCCGTCCAAAAATCACAGGGAAAATGGGCAGTCGAGTTTAAATCGGGCGTTTACAAATTTGAATCCTGATGTGTATCGGTTCATTTCTCTCCTAACGCCAAAAGCTGACAACACACTCTTTAATATGAAAAATACACTGCTCACCTCTTCGCGCTTGCTCGCGTTTGGAGCGACGTTCTTGTGCATGGGATCATCCATTGTGATGGCCCAAACCGATGTAACTTCCAACAACAAAGTCATTTCGCCCGCTGAAAGCGTCAACACCTTTCTGGGCACGGCGGAGCATGGACATACCTTCCCCGGCGCCGCCGTGCCATTCGGCATGGTGCAACTTAGCCCCGACACACCTCAGGGCGGCTGGGATAGCGCCTCTGGCTATCATTATTCGCAAAGCACCATCCGTGGTTTCAGCCACACCCACTTTTTAGGCACGGGTATCAGTGGCCTGGGTGACATTCTGGTGATGCCCACCGTTGGACAGGTGGATTTAAATTCCGAAGGGGGGCGCTCTTACTGGTCGCCATTCTCTCACTCTAATGAGACGGGCAATGCTGGCTACTACAGCGTGTTCCTCGACAAACCCCGTGTCAAGGCCGAATTAACCGCCACTAAGCGCGCCGGTTTCCACAAGTACACCTTTCCACAAACCGACAATGCTCACATCGTTCTCGACCTGGTTTCTCGCGTAGATGGTAGCCCCCAGGATTTGAGGGATGCCGAACTCAAAGTAGAGAACAGCACCACTGTAAGCGGTTATCGTGTCGTGGGCGACTGGGGTGGAGATCGCAACGTTTACTTTGTGCTGCAGTTCTCCAAGCCATTCGATTCTTTCGACATTCAAACCGATGGAAAGGCCCAGCCAGCTGGGACAACCACTGCCAAAGCCCGCTTAATCAAGGCAATGGCCAACTTCAAAACAACCGCAAACGAAGCGGTTTTGGTCAAAGTTGGCATTTCCAGCACCGGTGTCGAAGGCGCTCGTAAAAACCTGACGGCGGAAATTCCCGCATGGGATTTCGACGGCGCCCATGCCGCCGCGAAGAAGGTTTGGAACGACACCCTCAACTCGATCAGCATTGAGACACCCGATCCGAAAATCCGCCGCACCTTCTATAGCAACATGTACTTCTCGTTGCTAACTCCAACTCTGTTCAACGACGTTGACCGTACCTATACCGGTGCCGACCGCAAGAATCACGTTGGAACTAACGACTATTACACCCTTTTCTCGTTGTGGGATACCTTCCGTGCGCAGATGCCACTGCTCAACCTCATCGAGCCACAAAAATCGGGGGCAATGGTTGACTCGATCACCAAACACTACGAGCAATTCGGAAGGAAGAGCACACCGGTCTGGACGAACTGGGGCAATGAAGCCTGGGTTATGATCGGTTACCACTCAGCGCCAGTCGTGGTCGATGCCTATTTGAAGGGAGTTGGGGGTTTCGACCCCGAAAAAGCCTATCAAGCTCTCAAGGGCACCGCACTTTCAACCACAGGCCGCCCTGACAGCTTCGCCTTCGGTGAATATGTCAAGCAGGGATATATCAACTCCTCAACCGGCGCCCCAGACACGAACAAACAATCAGTTTCGCGGACTCTGGAGTACGCTTATGATGACTGGTGTATCGCCAAAATGGCAGAGAAACTTGGGCACAAGGAAGATGCCGCGATGTTTTATGCTCGTGCCGCCAACTATCGCAATGTCTTCGACACCACTGTTGGTTTCATGCGCGGGCGCAAGGCGGATGGTTCATGGCGTCGGCCTTTTAATCCCAAGCAGTTGGTTCACGCTGATTACACCGAGGCCAATGCCTGGCAGTCCAACTGGACCGTCATGCAAGACGTGCCCGGTCTAATCAATATTACTGGCGGCGACAAAGCGTTCATCAGCAAGATGGACGCAATGTTCAATGAGAAGGACGACGTAATGGCCAACATCCCGGATATTACGGGCCTGATAGGCCAATATGCTCATGGCAATGAACCAGTTCACCACGTCGCTTACCTTTATAACTATGCTGGCGCTCCTTACAAAACGGCAGAGCGGGTTCGCGAAGTTATGCGTAAGTTCTACGACGACACCCCCGCAGGACAGCCCGGCAATAACGATGCGGGGCAAACCTCTGCCTGGTATGTCTTCAGCGCCATCGGTTTCTACCCAGTCAACTCATCGGGGGGCACTTACGAAATCGGCAGCCCACTGGTAAACCGCGCTGTTCTGAACTTACCCAACGGTAAAAAGTTCACCATTCTGGCGCAAAATAACTCGGCGCAGAATATGTACGTGCAGTCGGCCCGTCTCAATGGCAAGAGTTATAACAAGTCATTCCTCAGCTACTCCGATATAGTGAAGGGCGGCGAGTTCGTGCTTAACATGGGCGCCAAACCCAACCTCAAATGGGGTCGGGCCAAGGCTGACCGTCCTGTTTCGGGGATGCCCAAAGGGTTTAAATATGCAGCGTTGCCGACGCCTTCAACTACTGGTTACATCAAATTAAACCTGCCTATTAAAGTCGCGGCTGGTAGCGACGATCCCATCGGCGACTTTGTGGCGGACCCGAATATGACTGAGGGTTCAGTCGCTGGAGATGGCAACGTTACTATTGATGTCAGTGCTCCCGATGCAGGCCCAGCCGGAATTTACCAGTTCGAGCGCTACGGCCAAGACTTCTCCTATATTTATCCCGTTCCTGCGGGCAAGTATCAAATCAAGTTGCATTTTGCGGAAGTCGCCGACGAAGAACCGGGAATGCGCTTCTTTAACGTGACCATAAACGGTCAACCTGCTCTGACGAACTTCGAGGTTTACGCAGCAGCTGGTGGCATCAACAAGGCTGTCGTCAAAACGTTCCCCAACATCACACCAGATGCCAAAGGCAACATCGTCATCCGTACTTTCGCGACGCCGAGTAGCCCCGACCAAAACGCCAAGATCAACGGCATTGAGATTAAGGCCCAATAAGCCAGCCTTGGTGTCGCAAAACTCCCCTACAGCCTTCAGGTCTGTTCAACCCGCTCAAGAGTTACCGGGCCAAGCAGCCCTGAAGGCTGTAGCGGGGAGTTTTGCCGATAGGGACGCAGGGTTGTCTGGGTTTGACGCTGCGAATCGGGCAGAAATTCGTCGCCGATAAGACGATTTACCCACAGGTTGGCGACAGTCACTTCAAGCCGATTGTCAGTCGGTTTCAAGATGCCAGCGGGGGCGCTGGCCCGCCAGGGATCGCACCACACCACTCCCAAATCTTTGCCGTTCAACTTCACCGAAGCCATATTTTTGACTGTGCCCAGATTGATAGCAACTTTGGTGGTGCTGGCAATGGTGGATGGCAGGTCGAAGGTCGTCGTATAAACGGCTTTGCCAGAATAATATTTGATGGCTGGTTCGCTGCGCGTGCTCCAATCTTCCAGCGTCGGGAAAGTGATGCTGGCGGGCGCGCCCCATTTGGGGTCAAACGCGACATTCCAGGGCTTAGTCAAGGCTTGAATGGGTTTGAAACTCTCGAAGTTAGGAGACGACACCACTTTGGCAGCGAGTGGTTTGCGAAAAATGACGAAGCCACTCTCGTAGGGAGCCAGTTTCAGTGGGATGGTGGTCGAGGCGCCGCTCACTTTGAAATCGGTCAGGTCGCGGCTTTCGCCGCTTACCGGATTCCACCACTCCGGTTGCAATCCAACGACTCGGAATGTGGCACGGGGAGCAGAGGTAGTGCCGCTGGAGTTAGCCACGAAATAGAGATCGCCTTTTTGCAAGCGGCGATGGATGAACCGCATCGGCGCAGTGGCCGAAAAGTCGGGGGACGTGCCGAGGCTTTGCAGCAGATTGGCAGTGACGGCGTAATCGGGATAGATGGCGGCTGGCTTATCGGCGATGTTCCACGGGGCAGAGTTGGCGGCGGCGAATGCCTCGACAGCAGTGCGAGTTCCGTTTGGTTTGGTTGCAACCGACCAATCGGCGCCAGTAACGAAACGCCTTTGTTTGCCATCAACGAATGTCAGTGTGACGGCCCCAAGAACTCCCGCCGGATTGGGCTTTCCTCCCATGCCGTCGCCCGTGTTGGTGGCTTTGATGGTGACTTCATTGTGCCCGGCGCGCAGCAAAGAGGCGATGTCGTAATCGGGAGCAGTGTGGAAGTCGCTGCCCTGCCCCACTTTTTGGCCGTTGACAGTGAGTTCGTAATCGTTATCGACGTGGAAAGTGGCGACGGCCGAAGCGAGAGGCGTTTTGGAATCGAGTTCAAAATCCTTGCTGAAGTAAAGGGTTTCGAGCGGAGCTTCTTTGATGGCGTTCGAGCTTTGCGACCAAATCCATTGAGCACCTTGCAGTGGAGGTGTGGCTTTGAAGGCATTGTAAACCACGAGGCCCTTCCCCACTTTGCGGCGCGACGCATATGGTGCTTTGCCCCACAATCGGGAGGCAAGCGTCGCAATCTGGTCATCGCAAGCAGGATAGCCAACCAAACTGGGCGACTTGAGCGGTGGCGCCCCTATAACTGTCGCTCCGGCTTCGACGAGGGCGGTAATTTTTTGCAGCAGTTGCGGCGTCATGGTGTCCCAGGACGGAAGCACCAGTAGCCGATAAGTTGCGCCGCCGGGAAAGACGATGCGCCCGCTCTCGACTTTCGCTTTCGCCATCAAAGTTTTCGGCGAGCAACCATCGAAGTTGTAGCCCTTGTGGTCGGGGTACTCTCCCGTCAGCGCTGAAGGTGGCGGGGTGAATACCTGTGGCGCGCCTTCGGGCGTCAGGTAAAGCACATCGGCGACCGATGCGCCTTTGCGCAGCAAATTGCTGGAACGCGAGATGTATTGATGAAAAGCGGGCACCATATCCCACCATGTTTGCGTGGCTTCCCAATGCACGCCAAATGGCCCCATCGTCATACCCGGCAGTTGGCCGGGGTTGGGCTGGTTAGCGTAGCGATGAAAGACGATTTTGTTGATGCCAGTACACAGCGCCCAGTCGAGTTGGTTTTTCATCGAGCCGGGATACTGCTTCCAATCTTCTCCCCATAATGCGGTGAACGATTCGGCTCCTACTGTGCTGCGGCCATTCACATGGGCAATCGAAGCCGCCTCAAAGCAACTGAACTCGGTCGGGAAACTCCAGGGGTGCGACCAAAACTCGGCGCTGGGTACGTCGGCGTAGGCTCCAAGGTCAAGGTCGGAAGACGGGTTGAGATCGTAAGGTTCGACCGAAAAAGTAAGGCCCTTGTTGTGGGCGTACTTCGCCATGACAGCAGCGTGCTTTTCGAGCACCAGTTCATTGGCGGTCTGGCGTAAATCCCACAGGAAGCGCTCGGAGCGCTCAGGGGAGCCGATAACATAGCCGATCATGGTTGGCAGATAGGCAGTAGGATCGTAACCACGCCGTTTGATGAACTCTGTTTTGAAGCCCTGAGTCCAGTTCTGCGCACCCATTTCCCAACTATCGAAGTGCAGCATCGTGAGGCCGCTATCGCCTTTGCGATAATCGGGGCCGATTTTGTTCAGAATGGCTCCAACATAGGCATCGAGATGCTTTTCGAGTGCTGTTTCGCTGAACTTATCGGACTCGAAGCCAAGACCGGGGGCCGGGGCCGGAGCGGTGGTGCGCCCTGCCGTGGTACGACCGAAGCGCAGGATGGTCCAATTTCCGGCAGGAACCTCCCATTTGAGATGACCATCGGGACCGAGTTTGCTGGTCAAATCGACGATGCCCGCCAGTGGAACGCCATCGCCCAGAGGGAAAGAGGCGGGGGCAGGAATGCGGGGCGGCACCCCCGGCACCGACGAGTAAGGGGCGCGGTAGTAGAGCGCCTTATGGTCGGTGTCGTCGATGCGAGTTCCTTTCGCCGGAGTTGGGAAGGCCAACACCACTTCGTCGCGGTAATAGCCCTCCCATTGCTGGCGCAAAGATGCGGTCAGATCATTGAGGCCCGACCAGGGTTCGCGCGGTTTGGGTCGGGGCAACACGGCATCGAAATTTGAGGGGCCGGAGACGCTGGTTTCACTACCGACCAGATGCTGCATGGACTGTTCGGGCGTAATCCAGGGGCCTCCGCTTCCAGTCCATCCCGGCGCGCTGGCGAGGCCAAGTTGCAAGCCAAGGCGCTGTGATTCCCGGACACCATACGCGAAATTATCGAGCCACTCAGGCGACATGAACTGCACCGGGCCGCGCGCGATGCCCTGACCGATCTCGAAGAAAATGCCGCCGCCGAGGCCGGCTTTTTTCATGGCCTCCAGGTCGCCCTTCATACCGACCTTGTTCACCCAGCCGTCATTAAAATACCAGTAAACCCAGGGCTTGGAGCTGTTAGGAGGAGAAACGAACTCGCTTTTGAGCGCGTCCGTTGGGGCGGCGCTCGCTGCCCCAACTAGAAACGTGAGGGCTGTAAACAGGTGGAGATGAGAAGAAGCCCTTTTCAGAGGGCCGTGGCTTGGCTTCATAGATGTGCTGTGGTTGTGGGTCTAAATGAACACCAAGATGCCCGACTAGTAATTAGGGCATCTTGGTCAACTTCAATATTCAGGTATCTTCGGCGCGAAGGCGATTTATTTCCCGAAGACATCGCGAATAGCATCGAGATAAGCGAACTTATGAACGGTGTCGGGTTCGAGGTAACTGCCTTCTGTCCACTCGTTCCAGCAGTTGATGTTCATGATGCGCGGCCCCTTCTCCTGAGCCAACAGGCGGTCTTTGACCAATTGCAGTGCCTCTTTGAACCGCTGCGGAGTGTTGCCTTTGATGGTGTTCATAAAGGGGTAACCGAAGCTGCCGAACTGTTGGTCTTGCGCAGCGCGCGGGCTGGGGTCCCACCCCATAGTAACATTGGGGAAGTAAGGTAAATCTGGTTCTTTCGCGATTCTATCGTAGTATTTGAGGTACTGGTCGCGCACGTAGTTATAGTCAGTCGCCTGCTCCGGCAATCCGGCGTGGTGAATCCAGACATAAGAGGAAACCGAGTCGTAACCTGCAATCTTTGCAGCGCGGGTGTAAGGTGTGGGCGCAGTTTCTCCTGGGATTGGAAAAGGATTCCAGATAACAACGTTCAGGTGGATACCCGGCAACCCAGCTGCAACAGCTTTGGCGCGAAAGCCATCGAGAGCGACCTTGGCAGCTTCGACCGAACCGAAACTTTCAATAAATTTAGCGGGGTCGTAAATCGAGAAATAAGGTTTACCGTCGATTTTCCAGTAGTTGGGCTGTAGGAAATAATCCTTGATGACGTGATCGCAAATGCGGTCGAAGGCTTTCTGGTCCACCTTACCGGGATAAAGCAGCTTTTGGGTGTTCTCGCGTCTGGCGGGCTGAATATCGAGCCAGTCGTGGTTGGCCCACATAAGGGCGAACTTGATTTTGTTGCGGTTCTTGGCCTTGAGGAACCCCTTATTGATGGTGCTTTCCAGGAAGGGGCCATTGTAGTCGTACCAGTCAAAGATGAAGGCATCAATGCCGTGCTTGGAAGCGGCGTCGATTTTCTTGGCCATCACCTTTGGGTCGCTTTCATCCTCATAACCCCACAGCGGGACATGCGGTTGCTGGTGGCCGGGAAAACGTGGCTTGGCGTTCTTAACCAGTTCCCACTCGCTCCAGCCTTTGCCGTGAACGACCTCGTTGCGAGGCTCATTGAGGTGGTAGTTGCCAAAGTAGTAACTGGCAACCTGAATGGGCTTTTCGGTTTTCTTGGCAGAAGCGGGTTGAGCAAAGGCCGTGAGCATCAAAGACAAAAGTGAAAGGCCAGTAAGAACTGGAGCGATTTTGAACATCATAGATTGAAATGATCTGATTTGAGATTTTGAGATGGAAATTGAAAACGGAGTTTCGAGACTCAAATTAAGTGCGCGATGGGTGCGAGATAGTGGAAGTAGATAGACACCTCATATCGGGCGAAAGGTAGCCCCGTGACCAGAGGATTCGGCCCCTTCGGCCTTACCGCATAATAGCCCTCGCTAACAAAAGCTCAATTAAAGCAAAAATATGTTTTTAGGGCAGGAGCGCGTTGTCATAACAGAGATGGATAATTAAGAAAGTAGGTCAACCTCATTTAATTTACCCTTTCGGTTTGCTCAAAAAAACAGCCATTTGAACTTTAAATCTGACATTTTAGACTCAATGTATCTCTCAACCTCTTTCCACTTTTCTATTAGGACCGAACGAAGAGATAGACCTGACATAAAAACTACTGTGCCTATAGTTCCATTTGTCGGATACCATGAATTATGTCCAGGCGTAGAAAAAGTGCAGATCAGTCGGAACATAAAACCGCTGTGACTCTGGAAGATGTGGCTAAAGCCGCTGGGGTCACCCCCATGACGGTTTCGAGAGCAATCAAGGGAGCAGGCCATGTCTCGCCCGCGACGCGCAAAAAGGTATTACGTGTTGTCGAAGAATTCAACTACACGGTAAACACGGCAGCACGAACACTCGCGACTGGACAGACGGGAGTCATTGCCGTGCTTTGCGGAAGTTCGGAGCCAATTTACTACTCGAACATGGTGCGCCTGTTGGACGCTCAACTCACGGCCAGTGGCTATCAGATGCGGCTTTTGCAAACAAAAAGCGAGTTGCAGGACTTAATCAACGCCACAAAATCCTCGGCGGTAGATGGAGTAATCGCCAGTTGGATGCACAGCCTATCGGAAGAACCCGATTTTCGCGCTTCTCAATTTTTCCATCGCTGTGTGTTTCTGGATACAACCGAACACCCAAATACAGATTATGTGCGTATCGACCTGAGAGGGGCGGTGCAAGATGCATTCGAACACATGATAGCTGTGGGCCGAAAGCGCATCGCCTATGTGGGCACCTCTGAACCCACCGTATTCGATCCCTCCTCTGCGATTGGAGACCGTCTGCTCACCTACATCGCAGTCATGGAAAAATCTGGGATGGCTCTAGAATACATCAGCTCTCCCGCCAGATTAAACCAGACCGAACGAATTCAGCGATTGAGAGAGTATTTTGAAGCCAATGGTTGTCCCGATGGGATTTTCTGTTTACGCGATGAGATAGCGATCCTCGTTTACCGGGCACTGCGAGATTGTGGCTACAAAATTCCCGAAGATGTCTTGCTGACGGGTTGCGACGGCCTACCTATTATGGAGTGTTTCGACCCGCCATTGAGCGCTGTCGTTCAGCCGTTAGAAGAAGCGTGCGCTTTAGCATGGAATTTTCTGAAGGCACGAATCACCATTCCAGAGACGCCACTGCAACAGGCGACATTACAAGCAAAACTTGCGCTGCGAGGCTCGATGCTGCCTGAAGGTTGGGAGCCGCAAACGCTCAGTGAGAGCGAAGGCGTGCACAAAGAGGGAGCGTTTGAAAGTGACATTAGCGACGCGCAGTGGCTGCGTGTCGAGCCACTGCTGCGTTTGAGCACAGGACGTAAAGCTCAAATAGATAGGCGCAGCGTTGTAAACGCCATCCTCTATGTCGCACACACGGGCTGCCAGTGGCGACAACTCCCTCCCGAATTTCCGAATTGGAGCACCGTGTACTCCTGCTATCATCGTTGGTTGGCGAGCGGTGTACTCCACTCTATCTACGCGATAACAGGTGTTACGAATTGAGTTCGACTTTTCCCAATACAAAATATCGTTCCGCTGAATTAGTTTGAGCACAAAATTTCGGTTCCAAACCACTTTCGACCTGTTTGAGCACAACAGGCGCGCTTATATGTGTTCCTAAAGTAAAAAATACTAACTTTTGTTTAAGAAGCGGCGTAGATGGGTATAATCATTGGGATAGCGCTAACAAATCACTTACCGACAATGAGTGGCGTGATGGAAGAGACACCACATTTCCAACGGATTTCGTGTGGTGCTTGCCCACAAGCTCAATCAGAATCGACGCGATCCATTACGCTCGCTAAACGCATGGTTCCTCGCAAAGGAACTCGCGCATAAACAACACACTTTCGTCCCTATTTTGGAACGAAAATATTTAGAAATCATGCAGTCATTTAAATCTCGCAAAGCTTTCACATTGATAGAATTGTTGGTAGTTATCGCTATCATCGCTATCTTGGCCGCCATTTTGTTCCCAGTTTTTGCCCGCGCTCGCGAAAATGCGCGCAAAGCTTCCTGCATGAGCAACATGAAGCAAATCGGTCTGGGCATCATGCAGTACACCCAGGACTACGACGAAAGGTTTCCGCAGCGCTATTATGGCGACGCAGGGGTTAGGCAACAGGCCAACACATGGCGTCGCAACATTTTCCCCTACGTCAAAAGCACCCAGTTGTTTTCCTGCCCTTCTAATACCAACAACACAATCGTCGCAGACGACAGCACTCCCGCTAACTTAGCGGCGGCAGGTTTACCCGCCGATTCGCCGATCTTCTATCGTTCCTACGCGATTAACGGCGCCAACACCTTCGGTGGAACCCCGCCCTCGGAATACATCGTTGGGGCATCGCTTTCTCAGATTCCCATGACCTCGGAAACCATCCTGGTTGCCGAGCATTCCCAGGGTCGTGCTTACACTGGAGACATGGCCAATGACACAAGTTGGGGCGACCCAGCTTATGTGTTCAAAGGTCACCTGAACTTTTGTAACTTCCTGTTCTGCGACGGTCACGTCAAAGCGATGAAGCCCTTGGCGACAGCCACTCCCAAGAATCTGTGGAGTGGTGAAGATGATGGTGCAATTACCACCAATCCTGCTTTGCTCCGGATCAACTACTGGCAAGGATTGGTCGACAAATCATAAGTCCAAAACGGTGACGGCCTAAACGGCTCAACCAGACACCGCAACCAAATACGCAAGTTCTACTGATAGAACTTGCGTATTTGCGTTTGTGACAGTAACGTTCTTCACCAGAAAATATTTTTCCGGAGCCATTTCTTCTTCAGGGCGTTTGACGAGCGTAAGCAGGGACAGGTAAGAGCCTTCGTGGAAGTCGAAATTGGCGAGTTGGTTGTCCAAGTCTTCAAGAGCAAGCCGAATCCAAGAAGTCCACATTCAGAGTAAGACTGGCATAGACCTTGGTTCTCCTCTGGTTACGTATCATGCCCGCTACTCGTCATCCACTCCACCTCGCCACCTTTCGCAATTCCTTCGTTGAAGAACTACCGGGGGAAATCGCGCCTCATAATCGCCCACGTCAAGTGCCGGGTTGTTGCTATTCCCGAATCGAACCCACTCCCGTATCTTCTTCTCAGTTACTCGCATGGTCGGATGATCTGGCCGACTTTTTAGCGTTGGAGCAACCGCAAGAGCGAGACGAAACCGTGGACGCACTGGGCGGCAACCTCATTACATCCACCATGAAGCCGTTTGCTGCCCGCTACGGGGGGCACCAGTTTGGAAGTTGGGCCGGGCAACTGGGCGATGGCCGCGCCATCACTCTGGGCGAACTGGAAGCCAGCGATGGATCGTGGTGGGAGCTTCAGTTGAAGGGAGCCGGACCCACTCCCTATTCGCGCCGCGCCGATGGGCGAGCTGTACTGCGCTCATCGCTTCGCGAGTTCCTGTGCAGCGAAGCCATGCACGCTCTGGGCGTGCCAACTACGCGGGCGCTCAGTCTCGTGGGAACAGCTGATATGGTTGTGCGCGACATGTTCTACGACGGCAATGCACGTCCCGAAAAAGGCGCTATAGTCGCTCGTGTCGCCCCTTCTTTTATCCGCTTCGGCAATTTCGAGATGATGGCAGCAGCCGGAGAAGATCGCAATCTGCGCGCTCTGGCCGATTACACCATCCGCCACCTCTACCCGGAACTGGGCGAGCCTTCCAACGCGGTCTATGTGCAATGGTTCGAAGAGGTTTGTCGGCGCACTGCGGTTATGATCGCGCACTGGATGACGGTGGGCTTCGTTCATGGCGTGATGAACACCGATAACATGTCTATTTTGGGACTGACCATCGACTACGGCCCCTACGGGTGGCTCGAACCCTACGAACCGCAGTGGACGCCCAACACCACCGACTTTGGTCAGAGACGCTATGCCTTCGGGCAGCAACCGCGCGTGGCGCTATGGAATCTGGCGATGTTGGGAAGCGCGCTTATCCCCCTCGTCTCGAAGAAGGAGGAGTTGGAAGGCGCCCTCGAACTTTACCGGAGTACCTATTTTGAGGCTTACCACGCGATGATGCTGCAAAAGTTGGGATTAACTCCTCTTCACCAAGAGGGCGATGCAAGTCTCATCGAAGACCTTACCCAAAGCCTCGTCGAGTCGGAGATGGACATGACGCGCTTCTTTCGGAAGTTGAGTTCCCTAACGCCTGAGTTGGCCGAGGGCCAAGGCGGCGAGAATTTGCTGCTGCAACAATTGATCGAGGACGCCTCTTACGCAGAGTTATCAGCGGAAGCCCACCCCCATCTACAACAGTGGTTTGGCAACTATGCCCTCAGGCTGCGAAAGGAAGCAGCCAATCCCGAACTGATTCAACAGGGGATGTTTGGTGTGAATCCCAAATATGTGCTGCGCAATTATCTGGCACAGCAAGCCATTGACGGGGTGGAAACGGGTGATCTATCGCTCTTGGAAACTCTGATGCGGGTACTCCGAACGCCCTTCACCGAACATCCAGAGCAGGAGTCGCTGGCCGCCAAAAGACCAGAGTGGGCACGCAACAAGCCGGGATGTGCCACGCTTTCATGCAGTTCCTGAAACCAGCATAGTATCAATGTGTGAGCATGTGTCTACTCGGCCCGGCAGCAAACCCATAAACAAGACTGTGCCAGCGCTCCACTCCCATTGAGTACAAACTTACTTTCTGACGAACATTTGGGGCGCTACCTCAACCTAGGTTTGAAAAATGTTGAGCTGTTGCTCTTTTACGTGTTCAACACATCTACGAAAGTATGGACAAAAAAATCAATTATATTGCTCCCAAAAACCATTACGAGATTTTGGATGGTCTACGCGGTGTTGCCGCCATTATGGTAGTAGCCTTTCATGTTTTTGAGAGTCTTAATGGTGGCGACCGTTTCAAACAGATCATCAATCATGGCTATCTAGCAGTTGATTTTTTCTTTCTTCTGTCGGGCTTTGTGGTTGCTTATGCCTATGATGACCGTTGGCAGAAGATGACTGTTTCCCAATTCTTCAAGCGCCGTTTGATCCGTCTACAACCTATGGTTGTGATGGGTTCGATTATTGGCGCCATCTTTTTCTACTTTCAGACATGCAGCGTTTTTCCACTCATCAATCAAACACCAGTTTGGAAAATGCTGATGATGATGGTGATTGGTTTCACTTTAATCCCCGTCCCAATTTCGATGGACATTCGCGGCTGGCAGGAAATGCATCCGCTGAATGGGCCGGCATGGTCGCTCCTTTTCGAGTATCTAGCCAATATTCTCTATGCCCTTTTTGTGCGCAAGTTTTCTAAACCCGTTTTAGCGGCTTTAGTTTTTTTGTTTGCCTGCCTACTCACTCAGTATCTGGTTATGGGGCCACAGGGTGATATGATCGGCGGCTGGAGCATCGACCCCGTTCAATTGCGAATCGGTTTTACGCGGATGCTGTTTCCGTTTTTTGCCGGCGTGTTGCTTTCGCGCTATGGCAAATTAATCAAGGTACAGGGAGCCTTCTGGATTTGTAGTTTGCTCCTGATCGCCAGCTTTTCTGCTCCGAGGTTTGGCGGTCACGAACATCTCTGGATCAATGGTTTGTATGAGGCATTTTGCATCGTTATTCTCTTTCCCATCATCGTTTCAATCGGCGCTGGCAATGATTTGAATGGAAAATACTCGGCAAAGACAAATAAGTTTCTAGGGGAACTTTCCTACCCTCTCTACATCACACACTATCCACTTATTTATATGTATTTTGCCTGGGTAACCAACAACAAAATCACTCTTTCGAATGGCCTGGGGGTTGGGCTTATGCTGTTAGTTGTTGCCATTATCATCGCCTACATCTGCCTTGAATTCTATGATAAGCCTGTGCGTAATTGGCTGACAAAAAGGTATTTGATGAGATACAGTAAAGGCTGATTGATTTTGCAACCAATATTAGCCTTATTCACCTGAGTCCGTTTGAAAAGTGGTTAGGATTAACATGGCTCCAGTCGATTGAGCATCAGGGGCGCTGTGCGCGCTGGATGACGAGTTTTTTACTTCTGGGATCTTTTATATACCGACTCCAAGGAAAATAGGTGGGTGGAAATTCAACTAACCCGCGAGGCTCGCGGGCATATTCTCACTAATGCGAACGTGTGGTCGCCCGATAGTCAGTGGATTGTTTATGATGTGCGCTCGGATACGGAAGGCGTTAATTTCGATAGCGACAGCATCGAGATGGTGAATGTTAGTAGTGGCGAAGTGCGGCGGTTGTACACAGCGCGCAATGGGGCGAAATGCGGGGTGGTGACTTTTAATCCTCGCCGATTCCGGGTGGCTTTTATTCTGGGGCCGGAGAATCCGACGAAAGATTGGTCGTATGGGCCATCGCATCGGCAGGGGGTAATGGTGGATGTAGCGCGACCTGAATTAGCGGTCAATTTGGATGCTCGTGATTTGACGCCTCCACTAACTGCGGGGGCATTGCGTGGCGGGTCGCATGTGCATGTTTGGAGTCCCGATGGGCGTTGGTTGAGTTTCACCTACAACGATGCCCTACTCGACCAATTCGTGGAAGAAACGGAGGGGCATGATTGCGATTTGCGCAATGTCGGGGTGAGCGCGGCTCAGAAGAAAGTTCGGGTTTCGGAGGAACATGGGCGCAACCATGATGGGGCACTATTTTCGGTGTTGGCAACGCGCACGACTGCGCGGCCCAAACCGGGTTCGGACGAGATAAAGCGGGCTTTTGAGGAGAGTTGGGTTGGAAATGAGGGGTATGTGAAGCGCGATGGCACACGGCAAAAACGGGCATTGGCTTTTCAGGGGGAAGTGGTCACCAGCGCAGGTAAAACCATTTCGGAAGTGTTCATCGTTGATTTGCCGGATGATTTAACTCGCGCCTCGGCAGATGGGCCATTACAGGGCACACCAACTAAACGGCCACTTCCGCCGTTGGGGACGCAGCAACGCCGCCTGACTTATAGCGAGAATCGGGTGTTTCCCGGCATTCAGGGCGCGCGTCACTGGTTGCGGTCTTCGCCTGATGGCGAACAGATCGGCTTTTTGATGCGTGATGATACGGGAACTGTGCAGTTGTGGACGGTTTCGCCCAATGGGGGAATGCCACGGCAAATCACGCGCGATGTATGGGATGTGGCGTCGGCATTTAGCTGGGATTACAGTGGTCACGTTGTGAGTTATGTCGCCGACAATAGTGTGTTCATGGTTGAAGTTGCAACAGGGGAAAGCACTCGCCTGACGGAGCGCTCGTCGGATAGTGAGGCGCCGTTGGCATTGGCTTGCGTGTTCTCACCGGATGGAAAACGCATCGCGTTCTTGCGACGTGTGGCACATTCAACTGAAGAGGGGGCAGCGTACTTCAATCAGATTTTCGTGGTCGATTTGCCAGAGTCGTTGTTTTAGCCGCGAATTTGTTGGAGGCGGGCGTTTAGTTGCGCGACTTTTTCGGGATTGGCTTCGGCGACATCATTTTTTTCGGCGGGGTCAGCAGTAAGGTCATACAGTTGGGGCTTAGCGTTATTGGCGAGCTTGAGTTTCCATTGGCCGGAGCGAAGGGCGAGGTCGTTGTTGCCGCTGCCCTGCTCGACCATTTCGGTGCGCCCGGTTTTCATAATGCCTAACAGGGCCGACAGTTGGTTTTGTGTGTCGGGAGCCGACTTGGTATCGACCGTTTGGGCGGTAAGGTTTGCCAGTGAGGCGAGTAGATCGACTTGAGACAATAGCGCCGAGGAAGTGCCGGGCTGAACGCGGCCCGGCCAACGGACAATGAAGGGGACGCGAGTGCCGCCCTCGAAGGCGTTGTATTTACCGCCTTTGAAAGGGCCAGCGGGTTTGTGGTCACCAAGTTTGATAATCGAGTCGTCGAAGTAGCCATCGTTGACGACGGGGCCGTTATCGCTGGAAAGCACGACTAGGGTGTTTTTGTCGATATTTAATTTTTGCAGTGTCTGGAGGATTTGGCCGACGCTGCCGTCGAACTCGGCGATAGAATCGCCTCGCGGTCCCATCGGGGATTTTCCGACGAAACGTGGGTTGGTAACACGCGGGACGTGGACGTTGTGGGTGGCGAAGTAGAGGAAGAACGGCTTGTTTTTCGGCTGCTTCTCGATGAAGGCCGTTGCTTTGGCGGTGAAGGTATCGGCCATAGTTTCATCGTTCCAGAGGGCCGATTTGCCGCCTTTCATGAAGCCGATGCGTGGAACACCGTTGACGAGGGCATTATTGTGCTGGGGGCCGTTCGATTTCATTTTGACGAGTTCAGGATTTTTGGCCCCAGTGAGTTCGCCCTCGAAGGGGATTTGGTAGGAAACCGAGATGGGGTCGGCGGGGTCGAGGTTCACGACGCGGCTGTTTTCGACGTAGACGGTGGGGACACGGTCGCCAGTAGCGGCCATGATGAAGGAGTAATCGAAGCCAACTTGATTGGGGCCGGGGGTAACGACTCCATTCCAGTCGGGGCCGTTTTCGCCGCCTAAGCCCAAATGCCATTTGCCAACGGCGGCGGTGCTGTATCCGGCTCTTTGGAGCATCGCGGGCAGAGTTTCGCGGCCCGGCGCGATGATGAGTCCAGCATCGCCGGGCAAGATGCCCGTGCCCTTTTGGCGCCATGCGTACTCGCCTGTGAGCAACGAATAGCGCGAGGGGGTGCAGGTGGCCGAAGTGGCGTGGGCGTCGGTGAAGAGCAAACCTTCACGGGCGAACTGATCGACGTTGGGAGTTTGCAAACGGGTCATGCCGTAACAACTCAAATCGCCGTACCCCAAATCATCGGCATAAATAAAGATGATGTTTGGTTTGGATGCAGCGAGAGGAGTGGTTTGCTGGGCCAAAGCCGGACGCGAGAACGACGCAAGCAAAGTCAAGCCCACAGACATCAGATATTTATTCATGATTGAGGGCTGAAGTTAAAGCAGATTTGACAGCTGTCAGGCAAGAGAAAAGGAAACCACATTAGTCGCTGCTTTTCAAAGAGTAGGTCAACCCTATTTAAACGAAAATTTCATGTGGATAAACCTATGCCGCTTTGTCGGCTACGTTGCATTTGCTTTGGTTAGTTGTCTTTCGGTGCAAGCACAAACGCAAGGCGATTTACGGGCGCTGATTGGCGATGCGGTGAAGAGTGGGCAAGCGCGTGTGGTAATTCCGCGCGGCGTTTACCGGGTGTCGCCAGTGGGGAATGCGGGCGCGCTGATTACGATTTCCAAGGCGCGTAATTTGGAGATTGTGGCAGATGGGGTGACGATGGTCTGCACCAAACGAATGAGGGCGATTCAGATTAACCAGAGCGAGAACCTGACTTTGCGGGGACTGACTGTGGATTATGACCCGCTGACTTTCACTCAGGGGAAAGTGGTAAAAATAGCCGAGGATAAGGGTTGGATGGATGTCAAGATTGACGCGGGGTATCCGCAGATCGCCTTTGACCGCATCGTGATTTGCGACCCGAAAACGCGATTTCACAAATATGGCATCAACCATCTATGGGGGACGAAATCATCGTGGGCGGAGCCGGGAGTGCTTCGCATCACGCTTAAGGACGTTGGTCGGAACGTTGATTTGGGAGACCCAGTTGCGCTGAGCGGGGGACAGGAGATGGGGGATTGTCACGGCATCACGGTAGAGAACCAATGCTCGAATGTGGTGTTTCGAGGAGTCACGATTCATAGCGCACCGGGGATGGGTTTGGTTGATTTCAACAACGAAACGGGCATTAAGATGTTCGATTGCAAAATCGTTCCCGGCCCCAAACCAGTGGGAGCGACCGAAGAACGGTTGTTGACTACTTCGTGGGACGGATTGCAGTGCAATGTGGCACGAGTGGGGGCACAAATCGAGAACTGCGTTATCGAGCGATGTGGCGATGATAGTTGGAGCGTACCAACGCGAGAATTTAAGGTCGTGCAACGCAATGGGAAAGCAGTGTTGTTTAGAGCGCCAGAATATGGGCCAGCCGATGGAGGCTTGCGCATTGGCGACCATTTGCAGTGGCGCAGTGGGATGAAAACCGAAACGCAAGAGATAGTGGCGCTACGGAAAGTGAATAGAGGCAAGGCGGGGATGTTGATTGAAGCGATAGTGAAAGGGGAATTCAGCGCCCAAGAGGGCGATTGCGTTTTCAATCAGGATTGCAGCAGCAAGGGCTTCATTTACCGCAACAACAAGATTTACAGTCACGGACGCGGGGCGCTTGTCAAAGTGAGTGATGGCCTTATCGAGGGCAACACTTTTCGGGGCTGTGACAAGGCTATCATAGTGAATTGTGAACTGGCAACGGGGGCGGGCCTTGCCGACCATCTGATTATTCGCGGCAACACCATCATCGAGACGGGCTATCATCAGGCGATGCCGTGGAGTGAGCAGGCAGGGGCAATTTGCCTCAGTTCGAGCATGGGAGGGGGCAAGTTGAGGCCACCGGGGATCTTCAATGACATCGTGATTGAGAACAACACTTTCGAGAGGGTAAAGGGATTGAATCTGCTCATTTCTTCGGCTTGTAACGTTGCGGTGAGGAACAATCGCTTTTTGAGTCCGCATTCGACCGATCCGGGACGGCATAACGGCGCAGACTACAACATCGACGCGACAGCAGTCATCGAAGTGACTGAATCGAATGGAGTGGATTTCTTCGGTAATGTCGTGCGCAACAAGGGGCCTTTTACCAAGCAGATGTTGCGGATTGAGCCGAGCGCTAAGAATATCGCTTATGGGGCAGAAGAAATGGGGGAAGAGGGAAATAATTGATGGGGAATACAAACCGAATATCGTTTTTAGACGATTACTACTTCGACGCCTGAGCGTTCTAATTCGGCTCGGACTTCTTCGCTGAGTCCGGTATCGGTGATAAGGGTGTGAATGCTGCTGAATGGGGCGACTCTGATGAAACCAGATGCTTCGAATTTGCTGGAATCGGCCATGAGAATTACCTGATGGGCGGAGCGAATCATGGCGCGCTTGATGCCCATGATTTCGAGTGTGGTATCAGTAAGGCCGTATTCGAGGTCGAAAGCCTGAGCGCCCAAAAATAGCTTACTGACCCTTAAATCGCTCAGACTTTGCTCGGCCAAGGGGCCGAGCATGGAGGCGGCATCGCGCTCGAATTTACCTCCTAGAACGAAGAGCTTGGCATCGGTGGTAGTACCGATGTGGTAGGCCACGTTGAGGGCGTTGGTTACGATGGTGAGCGGTGAGATGCCGCTCAGGTGACGTACCATTTCGACGACAGTAGTGCCAGCATCGAGCAGAAGCGAGTCGCCCGCAGACACCATTTTCGCGGCGGCCATGCCAATGCGGGCTTTCTCTTCGACTCGCAGTTGGGTGCGCGCTTTGAACTCCAGTAGCGAGGAGATCATGGAACTCGATTCGGCGGGGGGTAAGGCGCCGCCCCGTTCGCGAATGAGGTGACCATCGCGCTCTAACTGCACGAAGTCGTTGCGGATAGTGACCTGTGAAACCCCGAAACGCTGCGCTAACTCGCTGACGCGCACGGCACCTCTTTGCTGCATCAGTTCAGCAATTTGGCTGCGGCGATCTACCGTCATGAGACGTTGGGTAGGAGATTCAACAACTCCGTCGGTTTTAGTGATGAGAGACGAAGACATACGCGAATTCAAGCTTTCAGAAGTTTCTCACAGTATAGCCCTTCGCAAATTTTCGAAAGAAATCAGAAAATATGTTGCGGACTTCGAAAGGCAATGATAAATTTAGGAAAGCTTCCCAGCATAATTTTTATTTATTGCAAAAATTCTGATGAAACGGATCGTGGCGGTTATCGCGGCTCCTTCAAGGACAACGCATGAATTAATGGCAGAATCTGCTATTCAAGATGTATGCACTCAAATGGGGCACCACCTTAATACCGAAGTGGTGGGACGCTCAAACACGCCTTTATCCTCGGATATTATTCGTGCTGCCGATGTGATTTTGATGTCGGCGGATGTCGATGTTGACATGGCGCGTTTCGCAGGTAAATCGGTGTATTCCACCTCGACGGCACGAACAATTCGCAATACCCGCGAAGTGTTGGAAGGCACGCTTGCGCTGGCTCCTGTGGGCGCCAGTCACCAGATTAACGGTAATCAGCAACCAAATTCACACGAAACAACAAGTTTTTCCGCAAGCCCCCTTTTAGAAACGCAAAGCCAATCGCAAAAAAGCGAAGGCTCATCAGAACAAACGGAAGCCAAGCCCACCACCAAACGTATCGTCGCCATCACCTCTTGTCCAACGGGCGTAGCCCACACCTTCATGGCCGCGAAGGCGCTGGAAAAAGCCGCGAAGACACTTGGTTACCAGATAAAAGTTGAAACGCAAGGTTCGGTAGGAGCCGAGAATACGCTCTCACAGGAAGAAATTGCGGCTGCCGATGCGGTTGTTATCGCCGCCGATGTGAAAATCGACCTGTCGCGATTCGCTGACAAAGCGGTGTTCATGGCTGGAACAAAAGACGCGATGCAAAGAGGGCCGCAAATTATTGAAAGCGCCCTTGCTCAATCGGCGACTGCGGCGGCTACTTCCCCCAACTCTGCTGATTTCGCAGCGCGAGTGCAAGATGCCAAGGAGCAGCGCAGTGCGCAACGCACTGGGCCATACAAGCACCTGATGACGGGTGTCTCGTACATGCTGCCCTTCGTGGTGGCGGGCGGACTTTGCATCGCGTTAGCATTCGCTCTGGGCGGCATTTTCGCAGGCAAGGAAAGTGGGACGCTGGGTGCGGCGCTGAGCCAAATCGGTGGCGGAACCGCTTTCGCGTTGTTTGTCGGCGTTTTATCGGCTTTCATCGCTTACTCAATCGCCGACCGCCCCGGCATAGCTCCCGGTTTGATCGGGGGAATGCTGGCGCAAAATTTGGGCGCGGGCTTCCTGGGGGGCATCGCTTCGGGATTCATGGCGGGCTATTTGACGGCCTACTTAGCGCGGGCCATTAAGTTGCCGCGCAATCTTGAGGGTTTAAAACCCGTACTGATATTGCCGTTCCTTTCGACGCTAGTGGTGGGGTTGACGATGATTTATGTCATTGCTCCACCCGTCGCCGCGATTCTGAATGCGATGACAACGTTCCTCAACTCGATACGGGGCACGAACGCGGCGGTACTTGGTTTGATTCTGGGCGCAATGATGGCCTTCGACATGGGTGGGCCGGTCAATAAAGCGGCTTACACCTTCTCGGTCGGTCTGTTGGCCTCGAAAGTGGGTGGCCCGATGGCTGCTGTAATTGCCGCCGGAATGACGCCGCCACTGGGCCTGGCTTTGGCAGCCACGCTGTTCCCTGATCGCTTTGATGACGAAGAACGCGAGGCCCGTGGCCCCGCTCTGGCGCTGGGATTGGCCTTCATTACTGAAGGCGCGATTCCTTTCGCCGCCAAAGACCCAATGCGCGTGATTCCCGCGATTATGGTGGGGTCGGCGTTGACAGGTGCCATATCGATGGCAGCAGGTGTTAGTTCGTTGGTGCCACACGGCGGAATTTTCGCGGCTATCATTCCCGGCGCCTTCACCGGACTTGTGCCCTGGGCCATCGCGATTGTCGTTGGTACTCTCGTGACGACCGGGGGGTTGTGGTTGCTGAAACGCCCCGTTGCCTCTCCCGAAAAAACCGTTACCGTGGGCACGAAAGCCTAAACCTTATCGTTTAAACACCAGTTACTTTTCTTATTTTCGCCTTCGACTTCCATGCAAATTTCCGCACAGACCATCCTGCTCGGCGCCACCCCGCGCAACAAGCTCGAAGCTATCGAGCTGGCAGGCATCACTCTCGTTGATGCGGGTCTAATCGAGCGCGCCTACATCGAAAGCATGGTGGAACGCGAACTTCACTCCGACACGTTTTTGGGGCATGGCATCGCGATTCCGCATGGCATGGCGCCAGATCGCCACCTTATTAAACGGACGGGCGTGAGCGTGGTACAAATTCCTCGCGGTGTCGAGTGGAACGATGGCGAACGGGTCGATTTAGTAGTCGCTATCGCGGCCAAGTCGGATGAGCATCTCAATATATTGGCGGCCCTGACCGATGTACTGGATGATGAGGAATTGATTGGACGATTGTCGCAGACCAAAAATGTCGAAGACATCGTAGCGGCCTTGGGCGGAAAGAGACAGACGGAAGAGGGCACTGCCGAAGCTTTCGAGGGGCAAACTATCGAGGCGAAGGTGGTCGGATACGCCGGACTCCATGCGCGCCCTGCCGCGCGCCTCAGCGAAATCGCTTCGCAGTTCAAATCGAAAATTCGCATCGAGTACGGGACGCGCAGTGCTTCACCAGACGCGGTCATTTCGATTTTGAAACTGGGAGTCGCGGGCGGCGAGACAGTACGCATCGTGGCTCAGGGCACGGATGCCCAGCAAGCGCTGGAAGTATTGAAACGGGAAATCGAAAGTGGCCTTGGCGACGATTTGGAAGCTCCCCTACCCGCGTCCTCCAGCGTTCAAAGTTTGTTTGCTCCTATGTCGGAGGCGCCATTTTTGAAAGGCGTCAAGGCAGCGCCGGGGCTGGCGATTGCTCCGCTGCACTTCTTACGCAAAGGCTCCTTGCAAATAGAGGAGACAGGCGGCGATTTTGGCACCGAGTGCGCCAAGTTGCAGTTATCCCTGAAAAGCGCGCGCGAAGAGCTGTTGCGCTTGAAACAGGAAGTCGAGGGGCGCGGTGGACGCGATGAGGCGGCGATATTTACGGCGCAGCTCTCGCTTCAGGAAGACCCCGAACTTTTGACGGAAAGCGAAAACCTGATTCGCGAAGGAAAAAACGCGGCCTGGGCGTGGAATAAAACAGTTACAGAGCGAGCCGAAGAAATGAGGGGCAGCTCGAATGCGCGTTTAGCCGAGCGCAGCGTCGATTTGGAAGATGTGGGCGCGCGTGTTTTGCGCTTCATGGGCATTGTCAGCACCGAAAGCTCGTTGCCTGAACATCCAGTGATTTTAGTTGCGGGCGATTTGTCTCCTTCGCAAGTGGTGGGACTCGACACAAAGCGAGTGGTGGGTATTTGCACCGCCGAGGGCGGGCCAACTTCACACACCGCGATTTTGGCGAGTTCGCTCAAATTGCCGTTAATAGTAGCGATGGGCGGCGAGGTATTGGAGTTAGCCAACGATGGAGCGCTGTGCGTATTGGATGGTAATGCAGGGCGCCTATATAGCCAGTTATCCGAAGACGATTTGAAAGCGGCACGCGAACTTCAGGAGCAACTCCGGCAGCAGGAAGATGCGGCTTTTGGCGAGCGATATCGGCCCGCACTTATGCGCGATGGGCACCGCATGGAAGTTGTGGCCAACATTGGTGTTGCTAATGAAGCCGCGAAAGCGCTGGAAAATGGTGCGGAAGGTGTGGGATTACTTCGCACAGAGTTTTTGTTTTTGCACCGCGATAGCGCGCCCTCGGAAGAGGAGCAGTTCGCGGCGCTGTGCGAAATGAACGACGCACTGAACGGCTTGCCGCTCACGGTGCGCACACTCGATATTGGCGGCGACAAGACAGCGCCTTACTTGCCTATTCCCCACGAGGAGAATCCATTTCTGGGAGTGCGGGGAATGCGGTTGACACTACGCCGCCCAGAACTCTTCAAGACGCAACTGCGCGCCGTTTTTCGCGCAAGCGAAACAGGACCGATTCGCTTGTTGTTTCCGATGATTGGCACGTTGGAAGAGTGGCGCAAAGCGCGTGACTTCGCGGAAACGGTGCGCGAAGAAGTCGGCGCGTTGAGCGTTGAATATGGCGTGATGGTGGAAGTGCCCTCGGCAGCATTGATGGCGCGCGAATTTGCGGAAGAAGTCGATTTCTTCTCGATAGGCACCAACGATTTGACCCAGTACACGCTGGCAGTTGACCGTTTGCACCCCGAACTGAGCGGGGAAGCCGATTCGCTTCACCCAGCAGTGCTACGCCTGATTGCGATGACAGTTGAGGCCGCGAAAGAGAAGAAAAAGAAAGTAAGCGTGTGTGGCAACATCGGCGACGATGCGTTGGGGGCGCTTGTGCTATCGGGACTGGGGGTAAACACCCTGAGCCTGAGCATTCCGGCGATTGCGCGCGTCAAAGCGGCGCTTCGCCAAACCGATACGATCAGCAGCCAACGTCTGGCACAACGCGCTCTCGCTTGCCGCACGGCAGCGGAAGTGCGCGCGTTAGGAGAACAACTATGAGCCTGGATGTATTGACTGTCACTTTAAATGCAGCCATCGACCGGACGGTCACGGTGCCCAACTTCGCGGTGGGTTCTGTGAATCGAGTCGCCAGCGAAACCACTGGCGCGGGCGGAAAAGGTATTAATGTCGCGGCGGTACTGGCCGATTTTGGGCTCTCGGTGGGTGCGACTGGATTTTTGGGTCGCGATAACGAAGA
>SDZD01000173.1 GCA_004172935.1 bacterium
GAATCTCCCCGGCGCTGACGAAGCGCTCGGCGGATTCTCTATCTTCTACCGCAAACTTTCAGACTCGAATGCCGCGCAGAACGACGAAGGTTTAAGAGCTAATGACGACGGCTACCGCTGCGACGAATTCCGCGACGCTCGGAAATTTTCTCCATCGTTCAGTGAAGTTTCAACGGTGCAAGGAGCCTTCGGCGGAACCATCCCCGGCATCAACAGTGCGTCAGATCTTCAAAGTACGCAGATCATAGTTTGCCCGCGCACGACTACCGGCACGTTTCTCAACTCTGGCGTGATCAATCGCTCATCGAGCGGCTCAACGTCTGCGGCCGCAACAAAAATCGCGGCACTCGCAGTTGATAACTCCCAACCAAATAGCTCCACGTCTCAGAAACCAATCCAGACGGGTGTCTGCTCGCCGATCATTCTTCAAGCGAAGAACGACAGCGGTCTCTCCGCCAACGTGGGTTACGGCGCGCAGTTAACGATCACATCATCAAATCCTACCGACAAGCTCTTCTTCAATTCAGAGTGCAGTCAGCCGAGCAGCGCGACCGATTCGTTAACGCTGAATGATTTCTGGGGTCGCCGTTACATCTACGTCAAGACAGCGAACGCGCCCTCAACAACGGGCTCACTGAACATCTCGCAAAGTGGCGGCGGGGCGGGCCTAGCTTCGACGAGCTTCTTCTACAACGTCGTTGCTAAAACAGGTGCGAATCGCATGGTCTCGATCGTCGAGGATAATCTGTTTGCGTATCAATGCGCGGACGTCTTGCAAGTAGGCGTTGATTCGACAACGGGCGCTCCTGCGGAAATCTCCTATGTCTTGCTCGCCTTCGACAATCAGCTTAATCAGAAGTATTTTGGTGCCAATTCCAATTGCAACGAAGCCCCGAGCGCATCCAGCTCAATTTTAAATAGGGCCGCGGTTGAGAAACGATTCCTCTACGTTGGCTCCGCTTCAAATATCAGCATTTTGCCATCGGCCGTCGGATCGCCGTTTCCAAACAGCGGCAGCATCTCGCCGAACAACGTAACGGTCACCCAGCCGGGACCTGCAGCAAAAGTTGGATTCGGCCTTCCAGCCAACATGCAGAACTCGAGTTGCTACAGCGTGCATGCCCATTTGCGTGATTCGAATTACCGAGCAACTCCACACACGGGCGTAAGCAACGTCGTAATGACAGCCGTTGCTGTGAATGGGAAATTCTATTCAGATAACATCTGTACCTTTCCAATAGGTGTTACCGTTCCGATGACCCTCGCGCCCGGGGAATGGATCTCGTCGAACGCGACGGGTGCCATCTTCTTTAAGCCCGATCTCGCTGGAGCCTCGACGCTGCAGTTTACTGGTCTCAGTCAGTACGCTGCTGATCCGCTTTTCAACATCACGGTAACAAATGCGCCAATCGCAAGATTCTCGATCCGTTTAGAAGGTGAGTATGCAGACTCGCACACGGGCGCACATACAGTTGGGCAGGCTAGAGCGACAGCCACCGGGACTTCTGCAGCTTTCAACATCTACGCGATTGATACCAATGGGAAGATTGCAAAATGGTTTAACGGTTCTGGCCCAACCGTAAATCTCACGGGCTCGACATCGTCAGGAAGCGCAACTGTAAGC
>SDZD01000174.1 GCA_004172935.1 bacterium
GCATTAATTCATTGGGAAACCGCTCCGAGAGGGAATGAGAAGGAAACATTGCGTCGGGGAGTTTGGCTTTATTTTCCTCATAGAGTACCCGTCTGCTCCATTACGAGGGACAGTGAGGGCACAGGGCACCACTAAGAACGGGTTCTTCCTTACTGCTTGAAATCGTTGAAAGGGGCACCGCTTTTAGGCGGGCCTCGTCGGTTGTCGCCATGTCATCCCGCTTTCTGATTTTGTTTTGCGGTGCTCTCGTGGCATTTGGCATCAGCGGTTGTGGTGCGCCTCATTCACCGATGACTCTTGCTTTGGTCACGCAACCAACGCGTAAAAATTCTCTCGTCAAAGCCACAAGTGCCAAAGTGAGCGCGGCACATCAGCGCATTGTGCGTGTGGAAGAGGTGCCGAACCGGGTCGTCACGCAGTCGGGACTGAGTGTGCCGCGCGGATTTGGGGTTCAGCTGTTGGCCGAGAATCTGTTCGTGCCGCGCCGTATGACGTTTGCGCCGGGCGCAACTGCGTCGCAGTACGACGTGTTCTTATCGGAGTCGAAAGCGGATCGGGTGTCGGTGCTTCGCGTGCGTAAGGGCCGTGTGGTTTCTAAAGCGACATTCACGAGAGAGGTGAGTCAACCTTACGGGCTCGCGTTTTGGAACAACTGGCTGTATGTGGGCAACACCGATTCGGTGGTGCGCTTTCCTTATCGGCGCGGTACAGTGAAGGCTGCAGGTGGGGCGCAACGAATCGCTGGGTTAACCAAAGGTGGCTACAACCAGCACTGGACGCGCAACCTGTTGTTCGACCGGAGCGGCAAGAAACTTTTCGTCACGGTAGGGAGTTCGTGCAACAGCTGCGAGGAATCGTCGCCACAACGCGCGGCGATTTCGGAGATGAATCCTGATGGGAGCGCGCGGCGTGTTTTCGCTTCGGGATTTCGGAACCCAGTGGGTTTGGCCTGGCAGCCGAACACGAACAACCTGTGGACCGTGGTGAACGAGCGGGACAAACTGGGCGACAATGTGCCTCCCGACTATTTGACTGTGGTGCGCCAGGGCGCGTTCTATGGGTGGCCTTACGCTTACACCGACATTGAGCGGCGCATTCATGCTGACCCGAACTTTGGTGCCAGGCGCCCAGATAAGGTGAGTGAAACGCGCGTAGCGACAGTGCCAGTTCAAGCGCACTCGGCGGCGCTCGGGGTGGCGTTCTACCCGGTTCAGGGTGGCAATTTTCCCAAGGACTACTGGGGTAATGCCTTCTTGTCGTTTCACGGTTCGTGGAACCGTTCGGAGAAAACCGGCTATAAAGTGGTGCGCGTTCACTTTCAAAATGGGCAACCAACTCGAATCACCGACTTTGTGCAGGGATTTTTGCGCCGGGGCCGCAGTTGGGGGCGTCCGGTGGATGTTCAAATCGCGCCCGATGGCTCGATGCTATTTTCTGATGATAGTGGCGGAAAAATCTGGCGTGTTTTTTATATCGGAAAGTAGGAAGGTGTGTGGCGCTTTGGTTGACACGAGGCGCGCGCGGTTCCAAACTTGTCTTTGACAATCAGAATACAGGCTGAGAAAGGGAGTAGTAAAGGGTCGTTTCGTTCGAGAGAATCGCCGGTTGCTGAAAGGCGATAAC
>SDZD01000175.1 GCA_004172935.1 bacterium
ACCGTGCCGACGATGGGCGCCGGCTGGTGCCCGCCGGGCATGCTCGGCATCGGCATCGGCGGCACCGCGGAGAAGGCGATGCTGCTGGCCAAGGAAGCGTTGATGGAGCACATCGACATCCAGGAGCTCATGCAGAGTATGTCGCTGGAGGATGTCAAGGCACATCTAGTGGAAATCATCAAGGGATGCGCACTCCTCCTCCGTGAGCCCAACGTCAGCGGCTGTGACTGTACCAACTGAGGCAGCACTTTGGCGGCGGCGCACGATGATCAACACACTCACTAGCGCCAACAAAACGAAGACAGTCACCCCTACGATGAGTAGAACGAGCAGCGTGACGTTGCCACTCGAAGCCGACCCAACTGACGTCGTGTCATCAAACGTAACAGACCCTCGCAATGGCGACGTGTCAATGGCAGCAGCATTCACACCAATGCTAGCTGCCAGTGGTGTGTCTGCACATCGCAAGAGATTTGAACACATAAAACGTGTGTGAAGTAAACACAAACGTGGCACATACATCAAAGCAAATGTGGACAAGGGATACGCAAGGCACGTACCCAAAAACTGCTCCAACAAGTCAAAAGCCGACCTACTGCTAACCATTTGCGCAACAGACATCGTATCCAATTGTGAATCGGCAGAGGGGAGCGGGGAGGTGAAAATAAGAACTCTCAGAACGGTTCGTGGAGCGGTACCGGCTTGCAACATGCGGCGACAATCGGGTCGAACCTCAACCGCAACAAGAATACGTGAACGTGGAAGCTGCACTGCAGCCGCAACACTGTCCGCAATTGCATTCAGGGCGTCGCTATCAGAAGCGAAAACATCGCAACCAATAACAAGGCCAGGTAAGGAGAAGGTCACCGAAACAGATGTATAAGCGGGCTGCAAAGAAGTCGACGACGTCGGCAATGCGGTGCGAGACGGCGAACGTGTCATCGAAGCGGTAACGGAGGCAGTAGCCGTCTGGGATGCAGTATTGCTTGCGGTTCCCGTACGCGACGGTGTATGAGTTGACGTGGACGATGGCGAAGAGGATGGAGAAGAGGTGGCGCTCGAAGATGCCGACCTCGAGGATGTAGGAGACGAGGAAGCAGTAGAACTACGTGTTGCAGATAGCGACGACGAAAAGGACGACGTGCGTGATCCACTGCAACTCGCGGTGGACGAAGGCGAAACCGTAGCTGATTCAGAACGTGTCGAAGAAGGCGTACGGGAAACACTGGGAGAAGACGATGGCGAACGAGAGCTTGATGACGAACGAGAAGCGGAAACAGAGGAGCTAGGTGAAAATGATGGAGATGACGTCGCTGATCCAGAACGAGAAACAAATGGAGACCCAGTAGCAGAAGCAGACCGCGATGCAGACCAACTCCGAGACGAACTACAAGACATGCTTGACGATGGCGTGCCGGTGGATGTGGTGGTGCCACTCACGGACGCACTGTTTGAGGGCGTGCGCGAGGCCGTCACACTGGAGGAGGGCGTGCCACTCACGGATGGCGTGCCGGTGGATGTGGTGGTGCCACTCACGGACGCACTGTTTGAGGGCGTGCGCGAGGCCGTCACACTGGAGGAGGGCGTGCCACTCACGGATGGCG
>SDZD01000111.1 GCA_004172935.1 bacterium
CGCATGCTTTCGGGCGGGATACGGAGTTCGCCCCGCTCAGGCGGGTCGAAGCCCTACCGGGCCGGCTCCTACCGCCCTCATGCCCCGTCCCCCGGACGGGCCACCGCTCGATGCTCCTAGGGCGACAGCGAGGCGATGCACAGGCTCACCAAATACGGTCTTGATGGTGGGGGTGCCCCAGGCCAGGTCGGTGCGGGGGCTTTCCCATTGGTGACGATCCCAAAACGCATGCATACTACAAGAACTGTTCATATGGTATACTTGCCATAGGGCAACGTAAGGCGTTGCGATGGGAATAACAGGGATAGCAGCCCTGCCCTCTTACCCTCACTAGGACCACATGATGTCACCTGGCGAAGCCGACGCATTGCTTTCTCCTGCGCAAATCGACGCTCTTCGGAACCTGTATACCGGCCGACTGGTTGTCGTTTGCTTTGGTGCGGGTGTTGACAGCACAGCAATGCTTGTTGCGCTGCGCGTTGCTGGTATTCGACCGGATGTGATCACCTTTGCCGACACTGGCGGGGAGAAACCAGAAACCTTGGCACACGTCGATGTGATGAACCAAGTTTTGATGGATTGGGGCTGGCCAGCGATTGATGTCTGCCGCAAGGTGCCCATGTCTGCAACGGGTTATCTGGACCTCTACGGCAACTGCATCAAGAACGAGACGCTTCCATCTCTGGCTTTCGGAATGAAATCCTGCTCGATCAAATGGAAGCAAGGGCCTCAAGACCAGTTTCTCAAAGGAGCTATGCGAGGGCCGAATGCTAGGCCGCCTCATCCTTTGTGGGAACGTTCGCGGAACGATGGTCAACGAATTTTGAAGCTAATCGGCTACGACTGTGGTCGTGCTGATGTTCGCCGCTCGAAGTCGCTCAAGCCAGCTGACGCTGACTTTGATTATTCCTATCCGCTGCAGGTGATCGGCTGGGCCCGCCCTGACTGCGTTCATGCGATCACATCGATGCTCGGTGCCAATCTGGTTCCGGTCAAATCGGCGTGCTTCTTTTGCCCAGCCTCCAAACACTGGGAACTGTATTGGCTAGCTGCGCATCACCCTGCCCTGCTTGAGTTGGCCTTGGAGCTTGAACGCGCGGCTTTGACTGGAAAGCACAGCCGGTTCGACGCCGTCGAGTTCGGGGCGTCCTGGGATGACATCGTGCGCGGAGCCGACAGGTTCCCCAGCACCACCACAACGGTGGGCTTGGGCCGCAGCTTTGCCTGGAACCAGTGGGCGAGAGTCAACAACGTGACGAACGACGAATTCATCGTGCACCGCTCACCTGAGGCTGTCGCTCGGTTCGTTCTCATGTCGCAGTCGCTGCGCTCCCCCGACAACGCATACGATGCTCGCGGCGGCAAAGTGGTTCAGATCCATAACGAGGCGAATGCCAAACAACTGGAGCTGTCATGGTGAGCCGGACCGCTCCATCGATCCCAATGGTTCGCGTTGGGGTTCCCCTTACAGGTGGGCAATTGGTTGCAGCAGCTCGCGACAAAGGCTATCCAGTGCTGTTTTCCGCCAATGCCTTTGCCAGGTCGTGGCCGAAAGGTCATGAGAGAGAAGGCGAGTTCAAAGCCTTTCGCTTACCTGATCCCGATCAATTTGGCGGACTGGATGCGGCCTTGGACTCTGCCGGGTTCGTCGCGGCGGTGCGATATGGCGATTACCGCTGGTCCGTCGAGGACTACTATGACCTGGTCCAGGCATACCCCTGGGCTTGGCACGCGGCCATGGACTACTGCTGTGAACCTCAGATCGCCCAAGATCGCCCACTGCGGCTGCTTCGCATTGCGGCGACCGCGTACATGTTGAACCAGTGCCAGAAAGAGGCGGCTTCCCGTCAGCTACAGGCACCCATGCCCGTTCTTCAAGGCTGGACACCCGACGAGTATGCAACGTGCGCGGAGTGGCTTCCCGTCATGGCGTGGCCATCCTTGGTGGGACTTGGTTCCGTCTGCCGGCGGCAGGTCCATGGTTCAAATGGCATTCTGGCCATCCTTGAGGCCGTCCACCAGGTGCTGCCCCCGCATGTTCGCCTCCATCTTTTTGGCGTCAAGAGCACCGTATTGGAGCGGCTGGCCAGCCATCCGCGTGTGGCATCGGTCGATTCGATGGCATGGGACGTTCAGGCGCGAGCGGAACGACGCACCGGCCGGGACATGGCATTTCGAATCTCCCACATGCAGACCTGGACCGATCGGCAGCGAAAGATTGTGGCCAGATCCAGCCGCGCTACACCCGTTCAGACCATGCTCTTTGACCCGGGTGAATTTGGCGGCTTCACATGCACCGATGAACTCGTGATGGAGGCAGCTGCCCTGCAGTACGCGGATCTCCTGATGGGGGGTGTGCTGGAATACCGAGATGCGGTGTACCACTGCAAGTACGACGGCACCATTGCCTTGGCCATCATCAGGCGCAATGGTTTGAATGCTGAATCGATTGCCGAGTGTGATGAGATGCTTGAAGGATTCGGCACAAGAATCACAAATCTGCAAGAATTATGGGGCGCGGCGGCTAGTATCCCGCCCTCCCCTTCTGGCCCTGAAAGGACACCCAATGGCACCGCTGCTGCATAAGATCCGCCAAATCGATCCAGGCGCGGCACCGGCCCCGCTTCTGGCGGGTGAACGTGCCGCGTACAGTGTTGCCACGGAGCAGGCCGAGGCCGTGTTTGCGCTCGAAGACATGGCCCCCACGGCGCAAGACAGGGCAATCACTGCTGCCATCATTGCCGGCAAGGTGTCGCCCGAGCAAGCACGCGAAGAGCTGCAAGGCTATCTGATGGCCAACAAAACGGTGGTCGGTTTTATCGAGTCCAGAAGCTGGGCGCTGTAAGCCTCACAGCTTGATCACAGTCGATGGCATCCGACTTAAGGGACGAAAACGGAGTTTTCCGCAACAAACTGGGGATCTCTGATAGGCACGAACTCAAGGCTGCTGAATACAGCCTGACCTCGATGCGCATGGCTGAACTCGAAACAGGCCGGGCCCCTCCCCTTCCCCAGTCCTTCGGCCTGGCCAGGCTTGAAGCGATCCACGGCCACCTGTTCCAGGATGTCTATGAGTGGGCTGGCAAGCTGCGCACCACGCCCTCATCCAAGGCTGCTGAAAACGGCCTGGTGTCCGTCTTCGAGAACCCCGACCGGATCGTGTCGAGCTGGGAGAAACTGGCCGACAGAACGCAGGCCTTTGCGGTGGCCACTAGCCTGACCATCAAGCAAAAGCGCGAAGAGCTGACGGGCATCTACATTGAAGCAAACCGCATCCACCCCTTTCCTGAGGGTAATGGCCGCACTTTGCAGACTTTCATGAAACAGCTTGCGCGTGAACAAGGCCTTGAGCTTGATTTCACGAGGGCAAATGCCCGCGACTGGAATTTGGCCAGTGCGGTGAGTGGTACTCATGGGCATCTGATCGACCGGCAATATTTGATCCCAGAGCCCTCGAACCCTGGGCCCATCGCCAAGATCATCGAGCAGCTTGCCCGCCCTGCCCGCGCGCTCGCCTTTGAAAAGCTGCCTGAGGCCGAAGCGTGCTCCAAGTTCCCCGAGCTGCGCACCGCCTTTGACGGCCTGCGAGCGATTGAAGAGCAGATACGGCGGCGCGACGGGTACGGCCCTAAAGAGGTCGCATCCTACATGGAACAGGTTCGCTCGGAATTCGTGAAACGGCTGGATGAACCTAATCCGGTTGAGCGCATTCGGCAGATCCCATCAGATCGGGAACGCTGACTGGGATTGACCGGCAATCTCCCATCAATGCAGAGCGAAAAAAGGCGGGCACAAGGCCCGCCCAGAACGATCTTGCCCAAAGAAACCAAATTCATACACACACTGATTCTCAGGCCGGGCCGCATCCCCGTCCACAACTTTCAATTGACATTCCAATGTCAACCGCCGATGCGTTTCCCATGGGAAATGGAGCGAGCTGACCCTTGCAAAATACGCTCATTGAGCGTAAAATTAAGGCTTGAGCCGTAAGGTACAGCTCGCCGCGCCTCGGGTCTTCAGGGGCTATTTTCATCATGAATACATCCGTTTGCAAATGCCCCCGGTGCTCGGCCAATGGCCGTTCAGTAGCCGCTATGAACTATGCGGAAACGCAGCTTTGGAACAAGTCGGGGAGCTTTTCGGGAGGTGGTGTTGGCATTGGCACAGGGGGGATCGGCGCCGGGATGGGGGGCGGCTCCTATTCCGAGAATGGGGCGCAGCAAAGCAAGCGGGCGAGCGTGTTTGACGAGCCGGAAGTCGCTTTGAAACCAGTTATGGGTGTTGTGATCGTCGGCTCCGTCCTGGCGGCAATCTACAGCGCAGCCCCTGACCTCATCGGGAGCTTGGCCGCGAATGCACCAGGATCTTCACTTTCGCCGAACATGAGTCAGTCACTTGATGGCCTGTTGAGCATCTTGAAGTACGTGATGCCTATCGCAAGCCTCGGCGTGTTTTACGCGATCTATAAGCGTGCCCGGGAGAACCACGAGGACAATGAAAGAGCCCTCACCGTTGATAAGCCGCAATTGCTCGCACGCTATAACGAACTGAAGTACTGCGAGAGCTGCCACACGTTGTTTGACAATCAAGGCCGCGCCGAAGATGCCAACAGCATTGGCTTCGATAAGCTGCTCAGCCTGTCCTAACCACAACCAGGATAATCTGCCGCGCGCTTCAGTTAACAATGCGCGGCAGATCCAACTCTAAACGTCAGGGGCAAACATGCCATTTTTAGCGGCTCAGATTTTCCTCGCTTACGCGCTACTTGGCATGTTCTTCAAGGCTGCATCCCAGACCGGCATGCGGCCCTCTTTGCGGCTGTTCGCCGTTTTCGTGACGATGGCCGTTATCGGCCTAGCCCTCTTTCTTAGCCTTCTCCAACCAGTGGTTGATGACCGCCATGGCGTCGCAATGGATGCCTTCAACTGGTGCGTCCCGGTGTACCTTGTCAGCGGTGTCCTGTCAGTCTTGGTGTTTGGCCATCGTCTCTTTGGGTTGACCCAGGCCAAGGGCGTGAGTGGTGAGCTGCGCTTGGGTGTTGCCGTGATCGGCGTCCTGGCTGGAGCCTTCACGATCTTTGCAGCGGCTGACCATCTGTTTTTCATGCGCGGTGACAAAAACAAAGTTGGAGTCATGGACGCAATCCTTGTCGCTGATGCAAAGCTGCCCAAAGAGTGCGGGCATGTCGTTCTCGTTCGACTGGAAGAGGGGACCATGGTCTACCGTTGCCCTACCGTGTTCGTCCTCGGTGGACGCTTCCGGTCATTGCCTTTTGCCCCCTGGCCAAGCTATGTCAGCGGAGAGAGCCCTAAGGCGCGAGCCATCTTTGATGAAGTGATGCGTTCCGCATCAGACACCACAAGCACCGGCAGTCACACCAATGGTCAACCATCCCAATAGAGGAAAAAAGAGCGCGGCAGCCACTCCTGCGCCTGAGGAAATCTTGGCAGGAAGAGTGGCGGCAGATCTCACCCAAACAGAAGCAGCGGAGCTGATTTACAGCTCTCTCCGTACCTGGCAGCAATGGGAAGCTGGCGACCGACGAATGCACCCCGGCCTCTGGGAACTGTTCAGAATCAAGGCCAACCTGATAACACTTGATCAAACGCCACACACCAGCCGCCAATAACAGCTTGACCAGGTGGAAAACACTCAATCGTGTCGTCTTCGCCATCAGCGTCAGCAGTTGGCATCCATTCAAGACCGTATTCATTGTCCGTGGCGCAGCTCGTCGGTTCCATAGGAGCATCGAGCGGTGGCCCGTCCGGGGGACGGGGCATGAGGGCGGTAGGAGCCGGCCCGGTAGGGCTTCGACCCGCCTGAGCGGGGCGAACTCCGTATCCCGCCCGAAAGCATATAGCGACTGTTCACGGTATCCATCGCCAACATTAGGCGAGTGCGATCATGGTCAGCGTCCGCCTCAAGGTCCAGTTCGTGCTGCAGCAGCTTGTCGGCCTGGATGAGATCTAGCAGCATGACGCCTGCTTTGGCGATCTGAAACCCTGGCTCATAGATGGCACGCAGCCCATTGGCAGCAGCGGTTACCAGCGTTGAGGTGTCAGCCGATGGCCGTCGCAGTGGAACGACCATGCTTCGTGCATACCGTGGACCAGGCCTGAATGGCGATGTGTGAGCAAACACCCGCACAGCACCGGCCAACCCTTGCTGCTTGCGCAGCCGTTCGCCTGCCGTGCTGGCGTAGCTGCTTACCGCCTCGATCAGCGGCTCTAGCTCGGTCACCGGCTGGCCAAAGCTGCGGGTGCATGCAATTTCTTGCCGTGGCGATGCCATGTCATCCAGCTCTATGCAGGATTGTCCCCGCAACTCGCGCACGGTTCGCTCCAGTGTGACGCCCCATCGGGCGCGAACTGTTGGTGCATCAAGGTTCACCAGGTCATGGACGGTGTTGATTCCGCCGGCGGCAAGCTGTTCACCGATTCGCCGGCCTACGCCCCAAACCTCGCCTACAGGCGTGAGCGCAAATAACTCGCTAATTTCCGCAGGCGAGAGGCTTGCCAGGTTGCATACCTGCGCCAAGCGTGCGGGGTAGCTTCCTGGTTTGCGCTCGGCCGACTTCGCAATGTGGTTTGCGAGCTTGGCGAGGGTCTTTGACTGGCCCATGCCAATGCAGCAGGGGATGCCCACCCATTGCAGCACCCGACTTCGGACCTTATGAGCGCGGGCCTCCAGGTCTCCACGAATGCCCGTCATGTCGATGAAGCATTCATCAATCGAATAGCAAAGTTGGTCAACGCCAAGCCCCGCCATCACGGTCATCATGCGGTCGCTCATGTCGCCATAGAGAGCGAAATTTGCGGACAGAGCCACCAAGCCAGCCCGCTCTTCAAGGTGCTTGATCTTGAACCAGGGATCGCCCATCTTGATCCCCAAGGCCTTGGCAGCGTCGGAGCGTGCAATTGCGCAGCCGTCGTTATTAGAAAGCACAACAACTGGCCTGCCGACCAGGCTAGGCCTGAACACCATTTCGGCCGCAGCGTAGAAGTTGTTTCCGTCGCAGAGTGCAATCAAACTCATACGTGGAAATGTCTTATGGTGTGACGGACAACGCCCCAAACCTCAACGGTCTGGCCTTCGCGCGGCACGATGTCTGGGTATGTTGGGTTAGCAGCGCGAAGACGAAACCGCCCGTTGCGCATGTACAGGTACTTGACCGTAAACTCGCCATCCACCACGGCCACGCAAATGTGGCCGTGAAGCGGCTTGACTGCACGGTCCACGACCAGCACATCGCCATCAAAAATGTGAGCGTCCTTCATCGAATCACCACTGACGCGCAGCAGGTAGGTTGCCTGCGGATGAACGATCAGTTCGGCCGTGAGGTCGATTCGTTTGGCGCCAAGGTCAGCGGCGGGGCTTGGGAAGCCTGCGCACACACGATCCCCCAGCAGCGGAAGAACGACCGCCCGGGATGCAATCAGAATCGGCTGATCCAGTGTACTCGGAATACTGTACATAAGAACAGTATACGCCGCACCTTTGAAATAAGACTAGGGCAGGGGCCTACGCCTCCCCGAGAGCGGCCAAGGCGGCATCAGTGGCGTGAGCGTCCGCCAGGTCAAAGACCTCGATGGGCTGCAGCTTGATCAAGTCCCGGGCAACGGCCTCGGACCCGTGGAACCACTCTTCCCAGTTTTCCGGATCGATGTGCACCAAGGAACGTTTGTCCTGTGCATCGTCGGGGAGCTTGTCGTTATGGCGGTGCAAGCGTCCGAGCAGAGGGTGCCCGTCGCAGTTGCGCGTGACCATCGTGAAGCTGGGTATTACCTCTCCCGTCTCGGGATCAGCCCAATCATCAGACCACAAGCCCGCCAAAAACCAAGGCTGACCATCGGCGCGGGTAAGGTGCCACCAAATGTTCTTTGTTTTCAGCTCCCAGTTCGGTTCTTGATACCACCGGGCGGGGATCAAGCAACGGCGGCCGGCTTTCCACACCTTCGCGGCATTGGTTGGGGGCTCAGTCCCATCCATGGCCTCAATGCGCGCGTTGTTGGTGCGACGAGGCTTCTTGGCGCGAGGCTTCTTACCTGGGTCAACTTTAGGCTGGATGTAGTCGATCCGCCCGGGTTGCCCCGGCCGAATCAAACCCCACTGACCCAACCGCCCCTGAAGACCATCGCCATGGGGCACCAGGAACAAGCCTGTCTGAAACGGGCCAACAGTGCGGGCGTCAAACCCTGGCAGCTCAAGCTGTCGACCGAGAAGACCCAAGCTGCGCCGCAACTCGAATGCCTCTTCCATTTGATAGAGGTTGCACATAGAAGAACCATACACCAACACTTGTGTAGCGTCACCGCAAACCGAATTGCGTTTCCCACGGGAAATCCTTTGCTTGCAACTGTTCCTATGGTACAGTTATGCATCTGCCCTTTTGGGTAGTAGCGGCCTCACCGATGATGCAGCGTCGGCGCCGGAAACCCGTTTACTAGGACATAGCCCATGGCCAAACCTAAATCACTTGTCTACGCGATCCAGAAGGGCGGAGAAGGTAAATCTATGCTCAGCACCCATACGGCATTTCTCGGTGCCGAACTAGGGCTGAACGTGTTTGTCGCCGATCTGGATGGGCAAGGCACAGTTTCCCGCAACCTCGTGCCCGATGAGTTCGACCGTGAGACGGCACCTTCGCTCAGCTTATTCACGGGTACGACTCGTTCTCCGATGGCAGTCAGTCTTTCATACCGAACTGAGGGGTCGGTCAGCCTCATGACTGGTGATCGCAGGCTGGTTCAGGTCGATGAAAACCCAAAGATTGGCATTGAAACACTGCGTACCCGGCTGGAAAAATGTGCGGCCGGCGCCGACCTGGTGGTATTGGACCCGCCACCAACACTTGGCAAGCGGCTGCAGGCAGCCTTGATCGCCGCCGACTTCGTTGTGATGCCGTTCGTTCCTGCGCGTGAGAGCGTGGACGGTCTGGGCGACCTCCTGGAAACCATCGAAGAGGTGAAGCAGAAGTACAACCCAAACTTGAAAGTGATCGGCTTGCTGGCCAACATGGTCAACAGCCGGAGTGACTTTGACCGCCGGATTCTTCACGACGTGCAAGCGGCTGCACCCGACATGCTTTTGCCGATGATGATTCACGACCGCACCAGTATTTCGGGGGCCATGGCAGCGTCTAGGCCTGTCTGGCATGCCTCTCAAGGGGAAAGCCAGCGGAAGGCCGGCACCGAAGTGCGTGAAGCGATCAGCTACATCTTGGACATCGTCCTGAAGGGTTAAAGGGAAGCACCATGACAACCGCGCTGAAAAGTTCTATTGCACGCCTTGGCAACAAACTGAACGACCTCAAGAAGGACGCCCAGTTTGTGATGGCTCCTATCGATTCTTGCGACCGCTACTCGCGCCAGATCCGAACGGTGTTTGCCGAAGGGCCGCTCATTGAACTGTCCGAATCGATTATCGAGAACGGAATCCTTGAGCCGTTGCTTGCGCGACCAATCGGCAATGGCCGCTATGAAATCATCGCTGGTGAGCGACGCATGCGAGCTGCTCGCATGGCCGGCTTGAAACTTCTGCCGCTGATGGTCAAGGAAATGTCTGACGACGTTGCCTACAAGATTCACCTTGCAGAGAACAACCATCGCGAGAACCTGAGCACACTCGAATTGGCCGTGAGCGTTCAACGCGATGTAGAGGCCGCGAATGGCATGCTGGAAAAGGTTGCCTCGCAGTACAACAAGACCAAGTCGTGGATCTCCAAGATGTACGCCATCGCGCAAGGCGGCGAAAGCATGGTCGAGCTGGTGGAGGAGGGCATCACAGCAGACAGGGCCGTGCTGGCTGCAGTTTCGTCTCTGGAAAGAAAGGCGCCAGAAAAGGCCAAGGTTTTGACGGAACAGCTCAAGTCTGCGCCGTCGAAGGTCAACAAGCGCCACATCACTGAAGGCTTCATGAAAGCCGACAAGACGGAGCGTGCAAAGCAGGCCGCATCGGAAGGGAAGGGCGCCGGAGCAGGCAAGAGCGGTGGCAAGCCGGCCACCGATAAGGCCGTGGTGACTGCGAGTGAGCCAGCCTGGCGCAAGAAGCCAGCAATTGAGCGAGGCGACAGCGAGATCCTGATCACCGTTGAACTTTCACCCCACTCGCGTTTTGCCACAGAGTTTGCAGACCTCTCCAAGAAGTACGGCAAAGCGCGCCTGGTCATTTCCGAACGGCACCCCGAGCAGGCCTATGCCGTTGTCCAGTTTGGCAATACCGCTTTGCATCGCCGCTTCTACCAGGCTGACGAGTTGCGACTGTTGTCGGTTCAATAACCCTTTTCAGGAGGCACAGCCCATGTGGATATTGCTTTTGACTCTGACATTTAATACGAGCACTGGTGCAGCAGCAAGCATCACATCGGTTCCTGAATTCTCGTCGCAGGCGAGCTGTGATGCGGCTGCTAAGGCCTGGCTGAGCAGTGTCCAGCAACGACAAGCAAGTACGTCGGCCGTCTGCGTCTGCAGTCACAAGGTGTGCAATGAACCAGTACCACTCAAATGACCCGACCTGAGCAGCAAGACCTACGCGTTGTGCGCGTGTTTCCGGAAGACCTTGAAAAAGTCCTGGCCAGCCTCCCGCGAACCAGCGAACGCACCAAAGATTGGATGCGCGACTTCTATGTGCATGGACTGAGCACTGTCGAGATCGGCCGTAACTACGGGGTGGAGCCGCAACACGTTGGCAACAAGGTACGAGCAATCCGAACGAAGCTTGCAGAGCAAGCATCACCGTTGCAGTACGTCGAAGTCACCCTGTCATTGCCGATCGCACTTGCGCAGGAAATGCAGGCCCTCTACAACGATGCAGAAGTCCTGGCATCGCGGGCGGTTGCAGAGGAAACCTTGCAGCCGGTACTCAAGGCCGTGGCGACAGCCCGGAAAAAACTCAAAGAGGCCAAATGAAGCCGAAATACAGCGTCACAAAGGTGAACGCCCGGATAGCAGCCGGGCGTTCTGTGCTCACTAGGACAGTGGTTAGCCGAGACGAATCACGACCGCACATCGACATTTTAGGCGGCAATCAGGCCGAACACAAGCGCGTTGGCCAGCCAGCACAATCCTCCCATAACCAAATTGGGAGAGCGGGATGACTAAACAGTTTGATGAAAAAAAGTATCGTCAGGACCTCATCGACCGTGGCGCTGACCCGGATGTGGCTACTGATGTCGCCCACAAGACGGCGGAAAGCCATCGCGAACAGCAGGAGAAGGAGCGGAAAGAGCAGGAGGCAATGGCCATGGCCAGAGCAACCGCCATTACCGATTCTTCACAAGGCCTGGCACTGGTCAAGCATGTTGTGAGCCACATTGAGCCGCCTGCAGATGTGGCTCGCCGGCTCGCGAAGAAAGAGCGGCCCCCGAAGCGCCCGCCAAAGTCGCCGGCCGGCAAGAAAGCTGCGTCCACCGTGCGCAAGGGCAAATCACTGCCGCCGCCGGCAGAGCAGGCTTTCGACAATCGCCAATTGACGTTGTTCCAGTCGTTCCTGGCCAACGATGATGCGCAACGCAATATTTTGTCGAATGCGGTTGATCTGTGGGACAGCATTCCAGGGTATTCGATGTCGCGCCGCAGAATGGACGAACTGCGCGAACCAAACGGTTATTTGCCAATTCGGAAAGTACCTTTCCGATACCGCTCAATCGACATGACGGCGGTGATTCGTCCTGCGCGGCTTGAGATCAAGGATGACAAGGGCCATCCCACCGGCAAAACCATCGAGTACTACCCCAGCGCCCGCGAAGAACTGATCGAGCAGGCTTTGCGGCACATGGCGAGCGAGAAGGGCGCCGGAGGCTTTTTCGAGGACGCCCAACACCGCAGCGGCTTGTATTTCACCCTCTATCGACTTCGCCAGGAGCTGGCCAAGCACGGTCACTCCATGACCCATCGTGACCTGGCCGAGGGACTTGATGTCCTTTCATTGGGGAGTATCGACATCGAGATTGAAGGGCAGGATTCGTTGGGCGTTGGCAAGTTCGGCCGCGCCACTTTCATCGTCAACCTGGCGGGGGTGAAGAAGGAAGATCTAGACCGTGATCCACACGCCCGGTGGTACGTCGAGTTTCACCCCTTTGTCACGGCCAGCATCGAGGCCGTGAGCTACCGTCAATTCAACTATGACCGCTGGATGAAGGGGCGTTCACAGTTGGCCCGTTGGTTGATCAAACAACTGGTGCTCAAGTACACCCAGGCGTCGGTGGGCAACAGTTTCACCATGAAGTATTCGACCATCAAGCGGGACAGTGGCATGCTGGATGGCTACAAGCTGGAGCGCCAGGCTGTGGCCGCACTCGATGCCACATGGACCGAGTTGCAGCAGCTGGGCGTGCTGATGACCTGCCGCAAGGAGGAAGAGCGGGGCGCTCGGGCTAAGCTGGTGGACGTGGCCTACGTTCTCCACCCATCGAGGGCTTTTGTCAGCGAGCAACGAGCGGCGAATAAGCGCAGCTTGGACGCGCGAGCCGAATTGAACCCGCCCCAGCAGGACAAGCTTCTGTGACTCAGGTTGTTTAGGTGACGGGTCGGGGAATCCATGAAACAGGCACGACCATGTGGCCCCATGACAGTAAGCCTCACCCAGGTTGTTCAGGTGACGGGATGGCCGGTTTTCCAGGCTGTCCTGCTGACAGGTGGCGGGCTGTTTGGCTGACGCCGTGTTTTCTGGCAGGTTGTTTGGCTGACACTTGGCAAAAACGGTAGGGAAGTTTGGGTGACGGTTCCCGCGCAGATCAGGTTGATTAGGTGACGCATGAAGGCATTTTCGGGTTGTTTGGCTGACGGGATTTCACAGTGCGGGCAAAACGCGGGTAGTCTGGCTGACGCGTCAAGGCACTGAGTCAGGTTGTTTTGGTGACGGGTCAGGTAGTCTGGCTGACGGAAAACAAAGCTAAGTCGTTGTCAGGCAAAAGTTTTCCCGCCATGTATCCTTCCTAACCTTCTTCTTAACCTTTTTTTAGCCGCCGCCTCTTGGGGGCTGCGCCCCCGCCGGCTCGAACCCGGCTGGTTTTGGTTACGGGCCTGAGGCCCTAGACCAAAAGCTGCGCCGTCCCGCCCGGCATCCCCCAGGGGCCTTGCCCCTCGGCCTTCGGCCACACCCCATGATG
>SDZD01000112.1 GCA_004172935.1 bacterium
TGTCCACGCCGCGCACCAAACGCCGCGCCAGCGAAGCCGCCGCCCCCGCCGCCTGTCGTTTCTCCGCCGCGCTCAACTCCTGCGTGGCACTCGTCCAGTTTTTGATGGCCAGCCAGCACACCGAGAACTCGCCGCCATAGCGCCCAACGCGCGCCACCTCGTCGTCCAACCAGCCGGAGAACTGCGAAAGGCTCGCCACACCCGGCTTCGCCAACACCGGAACCGCCGACTTCGGAGTGAAGGTGCGACGCTCGTCGCCCTGCGCCGAAGCCCGCGCCAACCCCAACAAGTAAGCCGCGCGCGCCTGTTGCTGCGAAACACTCGTTTGCGCGCTAAGTGCGCCGGGAATCGGCTCGCTCGCCTCAAGAATGCGTTTCAGTGACTCCGTGCCCCGCTTCACCAGATAGGAAACGTAGTTGACCGAAATGCCCAGCTTACGCGCGATGTCCGACTTGGAAAGCTCATCGAAAAAGAACAGCGTGAGCGCGGTTTGCTCCAAAGCGCGCAACTGAGGCAGCGCCATCTCCAGAAACATCTGGTCTTCCACGCGCCCTTCGTCGCTGGCGCTGGGCGCCTCGCCCTGAAAACGCTCCAGAAAATCGACGCGCCCTTCGCTCTGCGACTCCTCCGCTTTAGCCTCAAGCGAATCGACATACAGCGTCGAACTGCGCTCCTGCACCTCGCGCACCGTCTCCGGCTTCACGCTCAGGTGATTGGCAATCTCTTCCGCAGTCGGCACGCGCCCGTTCGACTGCGTCAGCCAATCCGCCGCCCGATTGATGCGCCCACGCAACTCGAAGTGCCAGCCCGGTTCGTGAATCAGACGCCCCAAATCGCGCAAATAGTGGCGGATTTCACCCGAAATCAGGTGACAGGCATACGTCGAAAACTTGATGCCCTTGTTCGGGTCGAAGCGGTCGACCGCTTTAATCAAACCCACGTACCCCTCTTGAATCAGGTCGTCCACAGGCTCGCCCGACCCCAGAAAACCACGCGCGCAGTGTTCCACCAGCGGTGCATGAACCATCACCAGATGATCGCGCAGCGATGCAGGGTCGCCACCACGCACATCTTCTTTAGAGCCACGCAAACGGCGAAATAACCTGATGACGGTTTCTTCGTCATGCCCGCCACGCGCCGCGAGTTGAGCGATTTCAAGTTCGGAGGCGAACAAATCGTCGGAAGGAGCCATCATATAAATGCAAGCCGTGCCATATTTATTTTAGGGATATTCGCTAAACCTCCAACAGAATAACATCCAAAACCCCGTACGGACTTATGGCAATAAGCCCCATCCAGCGCCCCCTGCTACGTTCACGAAGGTTGGGCGCCCGACAACGTCAGGGCACGTTGTCCATAAAATGGACTTATAGCCCCCGAATTTTGCTCATTGCCACTCTAATCCGTTATTGGAAATCTGACGAGATTCCAGTTACTTGTTTCCCCTGTAGGGGCGAACCTTGTGTTCGCCCTCAAACAGTTCCCTGTCACTAACGGATTAGGAAATCAAAAGTCAACATTCGGAGGGTAACATCCAGCCGCGCAAAGCGCGCCCTGATGGTTTCCCTCCTTTTCAAGGAGGGGCTAGGGGTGGTTTTCCCCCCTACGCCACCTAACTCGTGTAGCATACTGCGCCAGCTTCACAACTCCGATGCGCCCATTCCGCGTTCTCTCTTTCTATCTGCTGCTGTTGCTTGCCAACGTCCTCACAACCCCTCTCTCCGCAGCAACACGGCAGCAATCCCCAAGACAACAGCTCAATTTCAATACGAACTGGGCCTTCCATAAAGGCGACCTGCCCCACGCCGAAGAAATGGGTTTCGATGATAGTTCATGGGATGGCGTCACCATCCCCCACGTGATGCACATCGAGCAAAAACACAATGGCGGAGGCAACGTGTTCCAGGGCATCGGCTGGTATAGGCGCCACCTGAACCTCCCCGGCAAATACAAAAACAAACGACTCACCATCCATTTCGACGGAGTGCAGATGAACTGCGAGGTCTTCCTCAATGGCGACAAGTTGGCGCAGCACTTCGGCGGCTACATGGGCTTTTCGGTTGACATCACCGCAAAACTACTCTTCGGACGAGACAATGTACTCGCCGTCAAAGTCACCAACACCGACGACCCGCAAACGCCCCCAGGCAAACCGATGCGCAAGTTGGATTTCAACTACTATGGTGGCATTTACCGCAACTTCCACTTAGTCGCCACCGAGCCTCTCTACATCTCCGACCCACTGGAAGCCAATAAAATTGCTGGAGGTGGCCTGCTGGTGAGCTACGAAAACGTCTCCCCCCAAAAAGCTACCGTCAAAATTCAAACCCACATAGTCAACGCCCACAATCGCCCGCTCAAAACCAAACTCGTCACTTCACTGCTCGATAAAAACAATCGCAAGGTCGGCCAAACAATCGAAGAGTACGCCATCCCGGCACAGGGAGAACAGCTCTTCCATCAGCAACTCCAAGTCTCATCCCCCAAACTCTGGCACCCCGATCACCCTTATCTCTACCGCCTGGTTTCCTCGCTCTACGCTTCCAACCAACTCCTCGACGAGCAAAGCACGAAAATCGGCATCCGTTCCCTCTCCTTCACTTCGCCTCAAGGCAAACCCGATGGCTTCTACCTCAACGGCGAAAAGCTCTATCTTCGCGGCGCCAACAGACATCAGGCGTATCAATACGTCGGCGATGCCGCCAGTGATTCGATGCAATACCGCGACGCCCGGCAGCTCAAAGCGGGAGGCTTCAACTCCGTGCGCGCCTCGCACTATCCCGCGTCCCCGGCCTTTCTCGATGCGTGCGATGAACTCGGCCTTCTCGTCATCGAGTGCCAACCCGGCTGGCAGTTCTACAGCGGCGATTCCACCTTCACCGAACGCTCATTTCGCGACATCCGCGAAATGGTTCGCCGCGACCGCAACCGCCCCTCCCTCTTCCTGTGGGAAACCTCGCTCAACGAATCCCCTACCCCCTCCTCATGGATGCAGAAAGCGGTAGCCATCGCCCACGAAGAAATGCCCGGCAACCAGATGTTCACAGCCGACGACCTCAACCAGCGAAGCCGCGACCACTACGATGTTTTCTACAAAGTCACCAACCCCGATGGCACCGACCCATTGCCGAACAAACCCTCTCTCACCAGAGAGTGGGGCGACACATGGTACGCCGACGCCAGCAAAGAAAACGGCCTACGCGCCTCAAGGATGTACACCGAAAAGGGCCTGATAAACCAGAGCATCATGCGGCAAAATGCCCTCAACGGTTCCGCCGATGAAAAAGACGGCGGCTACTGGGATCACGCCCGGCTGGACGCCAACCCCCGAATTGGCGGCTACTTCCTGTGGAGCTACAACGACTACACGCGCGGCTCCGACCCCATCACCGCCTTTAGCGGCGTAGTCGATGAAGACCGTTACCCCAAATTTGGCTACTACCAGATGCAATCCATGCAGGATGCGCGAAATCGCACCTACGGCCCGATGGTCTTCATCGCCAGCGATAACAACACCACAAATCAAGATTCGGTCATCGTCTTCTCCAACTGCGACGCTGTCAGGCTAACCCGCAATGGCAAACCGGTGGGCACCATCACAAGGCAGGACAACGCGAAAACCGCTCCCTTCATCGCCGCCAAAGGCGGCAGCCCCTACTACAAGTTCAACCTCGCCTCAGCCCTGAAAGGCGACTTAAAGGCCGAAGGGCTAATGAACGGGCGTGTCGTCTGCACCCACACCGTCAAGCCCCCCGAAGAGGCCGCTCAACTAAAAATTGAGGTAGCAACAAATGGCATCCAGCCACTCGCCGACGGCTCGGATATGACTCCGATCTACATCAAAGTCTGCGACAAAAACGGCACCCTCATCTCCAACAAAACCGCCCTCGAAAAGTTCTCTATCGAACTCAGCGTTTCAGGCGAAGGGCACCTTATAGGCGCCAACCTCAAAAGCAGCGGTGTTACTCCCCAATCAACTGAAGGCGGCATCGCTTACGCCCTCATACGCAGCACCAACAAAGCCGGAAAAATCACCGTAACCGCCCACAGTCAAGGACTCAAAGGCGCCACGCTCACCATCAAAACACGCCCCTCATCCACCCAATTCGTCCCCGATGGAACACACGCCAAATGGACGAGCGAATACGAAAAACCCGAAGCCCCCTCCCAAAACACCAACGACACCGGGCAACCCAACGCCACCAACAGACTCGACCTGAAAAACGCCACCATTTCGCTATCAGGCAGCACCACTCCCGACACCAACCTCACTTCCATAATAGACGGCAACCTCTCCACCACATGGCTCGCCCCCAACAACACCTTCCCCATCACCCTACTCATAGATTTAAACAGCGTCCACAACCTCACCCACTACCAAATCTTCTGGGGCAAAGATAGCGATTGGTACACCCACTCAATCGACCTCTCCCCCGACAACGAACACTGGACGCCTCAGGAGCAAAACACCGAACTCTCCGGCCAGGACTACTCCAACAAGCCTCTGAAACTGAAGCAAGTCCGCTTCATCCACCTAACCATCTCCGCCATCCGCCCCGAAAAAAGCCGCCTATCAATCCGAGAACTCCAACTCTTCACCCAACCCGAAAAACCATAAAACCCACTACGCTCTGTACTTTCCCCACTTGCATTGGGCACCCGGCAAACACTAGAGCAGTCGCCAAATGAAGCGATAGTTCAAGTGTGGATAGAGTAGCGTCGTCATCCTGAGCCTGCGAAGCATCCATACCCCCAATTCAGACACAGTCACGTGCTAAGGACTAGCATTTCAATAGAAATCTGTTTTAGGGAAATTTGGCGACCAAACGAACGACTGCTTGAGTTCAATGAGCGGTCCCTCTCCACGCAGTGGGGAGGTCGGGTGCCCTTCGGGCGTGGGGCCAAAAACGCCAGACACCCACGCCTCAACCGTAGGGACATGCCCGCCACCTAATGTGCGCCTCTTTTTCAGAGTGTCATTCAATTTTGTCGAAGTAATGGATTTGCAGCGTCGTCATCCTGAGCCTGCGAAGGATCTCCCGTTGCAACTCAGAAGTACTCTGAGGAGGCCGAGATCCTTCGCAGGCTCAGGATGACGTAGTTCTTGCTTTCTGCTCCCGATTCGGGGCGAAAAAGCGCTCTTACCTACCCAAAAGAGTCGCACATTAGGTGGCCCACCATATCCGCGATAGATTGCCACTATTACGACAACCGTAGGGACATGGCCCGCCGTGTCCGCGCTAGACACCCCCACCACGCTTGTAGGGACATGGCCTGCCATGTCCGCGCCAGCCCCCCCCGCCTCAATGAGCCACCCTCTCCACGCAGTGGGGAGGTCGGGTGCCCTTCGGGCGTGGGGCCAAAAACGCCAGACACCCCCGCCTCGTCCTTACGCCACCAACAAACCTCGCGAGTTCCATGAGCAGCTAAAAGCTAACAGCCAATAGCTCAAAATCAACAGCTCGAAATCAAGCTCCCCACTGTCGCTGCGAAATCAAAATCTCCGCATGTTCCTCGATTTCCTTCACTGGCACATGGTTGGGCTTAATCACGAACTCATCCACCAAAACTTTGACAACCGCCGCCAACGGCACCGCCAAAATCGCCCCTGCGACACCAAACAAAGCCCCCATCCCCAACGCGAAGAACACAATCGTCACCGGATGCAAATCCAGCTCGCGCCCCATGATGAACGGCACCAGTAGGTTGCTCTCCACCTGCTGCACGAACAAAATCGCTATCAGCGTGAAAAGCAGTTTTTGAGTCCCCATACCCGCCGCCACGAAAAGCGCTGGGAGCGATGCCGCGATAGGCCCAAGGTTAGGCACGAACTCGCCGAAGAACGACAGCACACCGAAAACAATCACCGAAGGAAGCCCGATGAGCTTGAGCAAGACCGCAGTAGAAACTCCCGTGATAATCCCGTTGATGAGCGTCGCCCGAATCCACGCCAACATCTGATTCTCGATGCGCGCCAGCGAGCGCCCAGCAGCGTCCCGATGCCGCGCCGGAACCACCGCTAAGAATCCCGTCGCCAACGGCTTCGGATTGCCCAGAATAAACGCCACCAGCAGCAACCCGATAACCGACGTAAACAAGCCGCCAGCCAATCCAAGCGTCGTGTTCAGCACGTTCTTCCCAACCCCTGGCCCCGCGCTCTGCACGAACACGCGCAAACGCTCCTGAATAATCGGCGTCAACTCCTTCGAGATGGTACTAAAGTTGGAAGAGTCACGAATCTCAGCGGGCAACAACTGACGCAACTGCGGATAGCGATCTAACAGTCCAATAGCCTGTTTCTGAATCGCCTCCGAGTTCTGCCCAACCTGTTTCACCAGCGTCGAGGTCTGCTCGACCACAGGCGGCACAACCAAAAACCCAACTCCAACCACAGTGCCCACCAAAAGCAGCATCGTAACCAACACCGCGATACCGCGCCCGATGCCGCGCTTTTCCATCCACGAAACAAACGGATTCAACACCATCGCGATGAAAAACGACACCACGAACAGCATCAAAATGTCGCCAAGCGCCCTAACCAGAAGCCCACACAGCCCAAACCCAATCAAAAGCGCAAAAAATCGTCGCAAATCGGCATAAGAAAGCGGCGACCGCTCATCATTAGCCGCGCTCAGAGCAGCCTCAGCCCGCGAAACAACCGAACTGGGTTCCGGCGCCGACGGCCTAAGCCCATCATCAATAGGAGGTTTCGACTCAGTTTCAGAAGAAGAAGATGTAGAAGAAGACATTCAATCACATTACCTCTGCAAATCACGCGCGCATCACCAACTCCCTTCCCAAAATCCCCTCACCCCTTCCTAATCACACTACAACACCATCATAATGATAAAGAGTGCGAAACCGGCAACAGTACATTGATGCAGGTTTCGACGCGTGGATACTCAAGCCCATTCCCTTTGACCGCCTGAACAAGCTCATGGAGGCAATCATCGACACCAAGGTTCGGGAAGACTGCCTCTACCAACCAGGCTCCTGGGAGCGCGGTGGCTGGTTCCACTTGGGCCAGGAGCGCTCAGATCAAGCCGCAACTCAGCCCACAGGCGAAGCACCTATGTCGAACCCTTCCAAGGAAGCCCAGGAGGCAGCCGAATCGGACGATCCTACTGCTGGTCAAGGAGACAGCACGGACGAGAGGGATGTGGAGCATGCACGGTTGTTGCAAAATCAAGAGGAGGGCAAGACGGAAGCACCGGGGGACGACGGCTCAGAACAACCGCCATCTTGAAGGAATTCAGTCGGAGCATCATATCGGCAGCATTAGTAGGACTTCTTACCCACCAGCCTCTCCGCGCCGAGGGCAGATCCCGCGCCTGATGCGCATTCACAGTGCCTTCGATCAAACCCAATCAGGACATCATCCGTATA
>SDZD01000176.1 GCA_004172935.1 bacterium
GCAACCGCCCGCCTCCCCTGCTAGGCCAAGCCTCCCTCGCTCCGGGGGCCCGTAGCTCAATGGTTAGAGCCGACCGCTCATAACGGTCTGGTTGGGGGTTCGAGTCCCTCCGGGCCTACCACCTCGAGCGGACGGCCGAACTAACCGTTCCTCGGAAGTCGGCATAACTTGCAGCGGCCCAATCAAGGTTTCGCAAGGAATTTCCCGAGCGCTGCGGCGATACTGGGATCAAGCCCGCCCTCCTCTTTTACAATACCGTCCGGCGTTGACCTGAACAGAGCTGCCAAGATGATTTGCCGATCACCTTCCGCGGGTGCCTGTTCCGCCGAGAGTGCCAAATAGGTGGTGGTCATCGTAGCGCGTTCATCGGCATCTTGCCGGAGATGATGCTGGCTCAGATAGAGCTTGGTCAGCAGACGTCCTGCCCAGAAAAGCAGCCCGGCGGTTGAGGCCAAACCCGCGGAGGCGATGATGTAAATCCCGGGGGGCAGTGTCGTTGTCGGCGTTGTGAGAAGGTACTGACCAGTGAACCAAAACGCCGAGCCAATCGATGCAAGCGCAATAGGAAAATAGAACAGCACCCACAGACGAGCCCAGAATTCCGCCTTCCCATGGCGGTCACGCTTCTTCTCCCAGTATTCGACGGGAGCCTTCAAAGCCATTTTTTCGGTGAATGCGGTGTCCGTCGCATGAAGTTTCTCCATCGCCTGGCGTTCCCGACGCCGAGCACGAAGAGCGGTTCTGAGCCAGCGACGCGTAAGAGTACGCCCCCAAACGCCAGCTGCCGAGCCTGCATCAGCAAAGGCCTTTCCCCATTGGTCGGCCCGTTCTGCCTCTTGAGAACTCACGAACTCCGAAAGCTCGCGAGCAGCCCGAATGAAACTTGCCCTTTCCGTTTTGAAGCGGTCCACAGAACCCGCCGAAGCCAGCAACTCGGGGTTCAAGGCGAGTGCCGCACCGCGCCAATGATCGTTATTTTGTATGTGACTAATGTTCACCAACCCTTGCAGAAGTCCGAAGGCGAACAACGCTGCCTCGGAGCCTCCGACTTCTTGGATATGTCGAAGATCTTGACCGCGTTCTGATTTGGGGTGGGGCGGGCAATATCCATCCAGAAGATGCCTCTCGAAAATGCCGGGAAGTTCATTAAGTGTTCGCGCTTCATTGGAAAACCGCTCCATCTCATCACGTGCAGCAGCCAATCGCTGAGGTATGTAGTGCCGGATGTTCGCCGGATCTGAACCGCGCGTGCCGTTGATCCAGCGCCACCCATCGCGAACCTCGTCGATCCATTTGATAACCTGTGGCCATGACCGAACCACGAGGTGGGTTCCGTCTACGGTCTCGACCGAGACTGTTTTCGAAGTGCCGTTCTGCATGATTCCCCTCAACGCGGCTGCGCATCGCCCCGAAGCCAGCCCCACCGCTTAAAAGCTTCGCTGCAACAGACAACCCTAAGCCGCATCGCATCAGCTTGACTACAAGCAAAAACGGCGCCCCGATCCGGAGCGCCGTTTTTGCTTGTAGTCAAGCTGATGCGATGCGGCTTAGGGT
>SDZD01000068.1 GCA_004172935.1 bacterium
GTTGGTTTACTGGCCCCTTGCACATAAAGAGGTGGAGAAAAGGTTGTATCCCTAACAGCGCGAACTCCTCAACCACTTCAATTGGGTGAGTTTCGATACAACAGAAAAGCAAGACTAACTCAAATACCTCATGGAGAGGGTAGATACCCTATGAAGGCGCGGCGACTTGGTGCCAGACAGCGCCATCTCTTGGCCTCAAGTTGTCGAAGAACGGGAGCGAGAAGCCGACGAACTACGCGCCAACCTCTAACTAACGTTGCACCTGTTTAGGTTGCGCCCCTTTAGGTAGGGTGACGGTGTAACACACAGTCGCCGTTCCACCAGGCACGAGAGTAATGGTGTGATCTATACGTTCGGGATCGAGGCCATCACCAGAGGCACGATAGACGGTGCCATTGTCGGGGATGGCGATGCCATCTTGATCGAGGATAGCGAGGTCCAGGTCAGTACCGGGATGATTTTTGAAGGCATCTTTGCTCATGTTTTTGACGGAAACGAAGAGCTGGATGGTATCGCCTCGGCCCTTGCGAGCCCCATCGAAACGCACGTTGTAATCGTCGAAGTCAGAGAATCCATTACTGCCTCCGACTGCGCCATTAATTGGGAGTTGGACTGGCGCGACGGGTTCGGGAAGTGTGAGACCGGACACGTTGAAGGTGAGCGGCTTGCAACGGTAGCCGAAGACAGTCAGGGTCTTGAGCGGGGTCTCGCTGCGCGGAATCTTGAACAACTGTAGGACGCGTATGACGCCACCGGGCTCGACCTGCGGATCGCGGCTCATTTTTTCCGGCTCCATGTCGGGGTCGCCGCCAGCGCGGTAAAGATTGCCAGCGCTGCGAAGGCCAACGCCATCGGAGTCGGTTAGGGTCATTTCCACATCACTGGCCGCTAATCCAGCTCGTTGCCGCGAGACATTCTTGTAACTCGCGACGACTTCGACATCGCTGCCACGTGCAACCCGCACCGATTCGATTTGCACGCTCCAGCCGCCGAGGGGACGGAAGCCGCCGCCCGTTGGTGTTGTAGGAGTTGTGGGGATGGTGGGAACTGGATCTGTAGGCGTAGTCGGGACCGTCGGAACGGGTGTGGTGGGAACCGTTGGGACGGTGGGAACAGGTGTGGTGGGAACCGTTGGGACGGTGGGAACAGGTGTGGTGGGAACTGTCGGGATGGTCGGCACCGGCGGCGTGGTATCGGTGTTGGTAGGAGTGGTTGGCGTATCTTTGATACGTTGGCCGGGGTGTTCGTTGTCGCCGTTGTGCGCGAAATTGCCGGTGAAGATGTCATTGTCGGCGCCCAACGTGAGGAAAAGCGTTCCCATCGACATCGTACCGAATTTGACCTGGCCCTCAATGCTACGCGCCTCGCGAGATGGGCCGAGGATCACCGTTTCAGCATCGCTTTCGATGTGGGTCATCGGGTTCATGCGACGGTAGGTGCCTTTCATGGTGGAGCCATCGCGGGTCAGAGTCAACACGCCCCAGGGCGTGCGCCACTTGCCCGCGAATTTATCCATGAGAGCCAACTGTTCCATAGAAGGAACGGATGGGATGATCGGACCGGTGGGGTCGGTCGGCGTGCCTGGATCGGTGGGCGTGGTGGGTTCTTGTGGCTGCGATGACCCCGGTGGGAAATAGGGCATCAAGTCGTCGGGGGTGATGGGATAGGGCTTGAGTCCACCCAGATTATTGAAATTGACCGTGTACTCTTTGCGGCCTTTGACCCATTGGTTAATGTCGGAGTCATGAACGATGCCGACGTTGATTGGGCCATTGCGCGTCCAGGCAGTGACTTCGAGGTGCCCAAGCTGCCAATCGGCGGCGGCGGCAGAGCCGATGGTGTTCAAGAAACTGCGCTCTTCGTTATCGTCGCCGTTGATTTTTCCGGCGAAGGTATCGAGTAACTCATCCCGCTTTCCACTGTTCTCATCGTCATGCTCCATGAGGGAAAGGGGCAGGTTGACCATGCCATATTCGCGGGGCACGGTGAAGTCGAAATCGGCGTTGATCTCCCGGTTTTCGCCGGTATCCACATCGTCGTAGGGCTCGGTTTTGAAGGGCTGCGATTCACCGGGTAGGCTCATCGGCACAGCCAGCAAGAAAGGCTCATCGGAGTTGGAGCCCCGGTCCCACTTGCTTTCCTTGATGCAGAAGAGCTTGTGCAGGTGAATTTTGATGTGGAGTCCGTCGCTATCCTCACCAGTTTTGGCGATAGTACCGGAGACTTCATAATGGCCCCGGTCGCCGCCATTTAGGGGGATATGGAATGTCTGGGGAGTGCTGGTCATCGCCGCCAACTGGTCGGGCATCCACACCTGGTGGTTGGTCTGCACCCAGTCGGCTTCCTTACCGGAGATGGTGGTGAGAACACTGCCGATAGTTTTGATGGGCGCGACGATGGAGTCGAGGAACTTTTTGCCCGCTGCCTTGACGACATCCCAATTGGTCGCCGAGTCGTTGAAGAAAGTGACGTTTTTGGGCAGGGTCTTGAAGGGCCCCACGCTGTAGACGGCTTCGGAGCCCTTCTCGAAATCGTTGTGAGCGAGAATGAAGTTCTTTTTAGGCGTGTAATCGAGTAAGAATGGGTCGCCGTCCCAGCCATCCACTTTCAAGCGAATATCGGCATCGGTGCCCGCAAAGGTGCTATCACCGGTCTTTACTTTGAGGCGCAGATAATATTCGGGCGCGTTGTTCACCTGAGGCGGATAAGGGCCCGAAGAGAAGAACTGGTACGGGAACTTCGCGAAGTTCTCGAATTGGGCGTGGCGCTCGGCTTCGGAAGGCTTGCCGTGTTTCACGCGGTCCCAGAACTGGGCGGCTTCTGGTCCGGCTTTGATCATCGCCTTCTCAATGGTTGTAAGCCACTGTACGGACTGGCGCTGAGCGAGCGTGAGGGCGGTATCGAGCGCCTGTGGGCCAGTGATGTCGGTTAATCCGCGCTCCTTGACACCAATTTCGGCGCTCCACACGTTGTCAACGTTGATGCCGGGGTGGACGAATAGCACATTGGAGGGCAGCTTGACACCGCCAACATTGGGTTGTACCGGGATAGCGCCTTGGCTTTCGTGGAAGTCGCGGCAAATCTTGTCGTCGCCGATAGGTGAGCCGGGGCCACAGGCGACATCCATGAGTTGCTTGATACCAGGCCGGTTCCAAACCGCCGCGGCGTAGATGAACTTGCCGTGCGACTTAACACCCAGATTCTCGTCGTGTTCGTAGGCGCCGGTATAAAGCGACAGGCTGGGCCGCTGGGCGATAGGAATTTCAAAGAGGGTTTTGTCGCGACGGGCCGGGGCGTCTATCCAGTTGGAGTGCGAATAGAAGTCCTGCATGGCGTGTAGCGAGACGCCGAGGATGTTTTGTGCCGCCGCGATGTCGCCCTGAGAACCATCGGCAGCCTTCTGATCTTTGGCCCACAATAGGCCAGCTACAGCGCCTGTGGTGTAACGGCGCCACATGAAGCGGACTTGATTAGAGTCGAAGAGGTCGTCGAAGTGGACACGCTCTAAATCGGGAGCGGTGGCCAGAGAGATTTTGAAGCGGTCGAAGCCGCCCTGCGCCCACCAGATGGGGCTGTAAAGATAGGAATCGACGTAGTCGGCGTTCCAGCCGACAATTTCGGCAGCCTTGAAATCTTTGGGGTCGGGATTGTCTTCGCGTTGCTCTAGAGTTTTGTCTTTGTAGGCTGTTTCGCTGCTGGTCGTATGGTCGAATTGGGCCGCGACAGTCGCCAGTTCGGTCAATTCTTCATGGTGCCAGGGCCGCCCCAGCAACGGATCTTCGCCAGCAAAAGCATGGGCCGGTGTTTGCGTTTGGGGCAATACCAGCAAAGCAAGTAGGGGTAGCAACCACAATTTTCCGGAGCGCTGGCGGGTCGGAGGGGTGATAGGGTGTCTGGATTTCGGGAACTGAACAGGTGATTTCATGATGCCTCCACGGGGGCAAGCTGTTATCTATTGCTTGCACTGGAGGGGAGATTAAGAGAAGGCTCTGAAAGAATCCTGACAACCTTCACGTTGAGATGTACAAGCGAAAAATCATGCTTGTCAGAGAACGAATTTCGCACCGGGATCGACGGGCTATTGAAATTTGGCCATTGATTCCTACTCGCCATGTGCGTATGTATGAACCAAAAGTGGATGGTGTGAGGAAATTTGGCTTCTTTCACCCGAACAGTTTCCGGTCGAACGCGCGATAGTTGATGGCCTCGGCGACGTGATGCATCTCGATCTTCTCTTCCCTTTCCAAATCCGCTATCGTCCTCGACACTTTTAGAATCCGATCATACCCACGACCGGATAAGTTGAACTGCGCGAGTGCGTCTTTGAGCAACCCCTTGCAGCCTACAGCCCTTTTTTCCTTGGCCCTACTGATCCTTGTTCCAAGAGTTCTTCGCTTCAATCTCTGTGGCACTATCATTGCAAAAGTCATCTTGCCCTGCGCGCCTCAAGCGCCGAGCATCCGCCCTCAGGGTGATAAAAATGGCGCCCCACGAATTCCTCTGCTCGGCCAAGATCCTCATTGTTGATGATGATGAAAACACGCTTGCTTTGGGCAAAACCCTGTTGAGGACGGCTGGCTACACCAACATCATAACCGCCCTTGATTCACGTCAGGTGCTGGCCCATTTCGTAGAAGAGGACCCCGACATCGTAATCCTAGACGTCCTGATGCCACACTTGAACGGTTTTCAACTGTTAGAGCTTCTCCAACGGTCAGCACCCGGGGGACTATCACTTCCCATTCTGATGATGACCGCACTGCCGACTCCAGAGATGCGTCATCTGGCTCTGGTCGGAGGAGCCGTTGATCTCATCGGCAAACCGTTTACTGCTGAGGATTTTGTGCTGCGCGTTCGCAACCTGCTCAACATCCGCCTCGCATTTCGCGACGTGCAGCAGCAAAACCAAGTGCTCTTCGCGGAACTCCTCAATCGCGCCGAGGAAGTTGCGGATTATCAGTTAGAACTCAACGAAGCCCAACTGGAAGTGATCGCTCGTCTGGCCCATGCAGGAGAACAACGCGATGACCAGACTGGCAAACACACCCAACGCGTCGCTGTGACTTCAGGGCTCATCGCTCACGGCCTGGGTTTTAGTGCGGGCAAAGTCGAAGTTCTGCAACGAGCCGCGCCACTGCACGATGTCGGGAAAATCGGTGTGCCTGATTCGATTCTTCTCAAAGCCGGTCGCCTAACTCCCGAAGAAATCCGCTCGATGCAACAGCATTGTGCAATGGGCTCGGACTTGCTTTCTGGAGGGCGCTCCGAAATCCTTCAGTTGGCGGAAGATATCGCGCTCAGCCATCACGAAAAATGGGATGGATGCGGTTACCCGCGGGGACTCCGGGGAGAAAGCATTCCCATCGAGGGCCGCATTTTAGCGGTGGCGGATGTGTTTGATGCCTTAACTCATGAGCGTCCCTACAAAAAGGCCTGGGCCGTCGAAGAGGCTGTCGCGGAGATCAAGCTCCAGAGTGGGAGACAGTTCGATCCTCAGATTGTTGAAGCCTTCATGGCGCTACGACACGAAGAACTGGTGTGAATTGGGTGTCTTCTTCTTGCTACCGTTATTCTTCTGGAAATGGTCTCTTTGCCCACCTTATCGGGGAAGCCCAGACGCGTGGTAGTTGATTTCTTTGCTTGCTTCAATGACGCCAACAGCGAGTCATGAACTACGAATGCTTCTTCGTTGTCCGCGAAGGTACTTTCCTATCCCTCTTGGATTGGTCGGGCTGCATCGGCGCCCCCACCATATTCCAAGCTTCTTCGGTTCGTTTTTCCTTCAATTCACCCGAACAGCTTTCTATCGAACGCGCGGTAGTTGATCGCTTCCGCGACGTGGTGCATCTCGATCTTCTCTTCCCCTTCCAAATCCGCAATCGTTCGACTCACTTTCAGAATTCGGTCATAGCCTCTTCCCGAAAGATTGAACTGCGCAATCGCAGCTTTGAGTAGTTCTTTCGTCCCGCCGTCCATATCGCAGTGTTCCCGTAGCTCTTTGGCCTTCATATGCCCGTTGCACGTACCCATACGCGCCAACTGTTTCTCTCTAGCTTTTATGACTCTGCGACGAACAGTAGCCGATGATTCCCCTACCCGTTTGCTCATCAACTCTTCCGAAGAGAGTCTGGGCACTTCGATGTGGATGTCGATGCGATCCAGCAACGGTCCGCTTATTTTCGCCAAGTACCTTCGGATTTGCGGCGCGGTGCAGGTGCAGACCGGGGAGGCGCCGTTCGCGCCGGTTTTCATTCCACCCAGGAGGTAACCGCACGGACGTGTTACACACTTTAAGGCGGAAGGTGAATTAGGAGGAAAATAGAACATCCAATGCCCTATAATAGCTGGCTCAATCCTTCCCAACGCACCTTCCAGGTGCCATCGGTGGGAAAACCGGGGGCATGATGGGTTGGGGCTCCGCTCCAACCCACTGCCATCATTGCAACTGTTGCGAGTAGTCCACCATTTCCTGGTAAGTAGGCGGTGAGGTCATCGCGTTGATAGTTGTGACCATTAGGGTGATAGTGGTTGCGAGGAGCCGGATTAAGCAAAGCCTGTACTGCGAGTTTGGGCTGACCAGTGCGAGCGGCAGCCATCGCAGTCATCGGATAATCCCAGCCCCATGTGGTTTTATCCCACTGCCAGGAATCCATGACTTTCCGAACGGTACGGCGCATGACTTCTGGGTCTACGCCATCGCCGGGTTGCACACCATAAGCTCCAACTAGAGCAGGATGTTCCCAATTCCATTTGGTGTAGGTATCGGTCATGCCTTCCTGCAACAAATACACACCGTCCTGTTGGGGCAATGGCGCGAGTTGGTTGAGCACTTTGTCCCATTCGGGCTCGCGGGGCAAGCCGAGTCGCTGGCGCCATTCCTGAGCCGTGCGAAGGCCAAAACGCCAGTAAGCCAACTCGAAAGTGGGGTTGATTGCCGTGTTCGTGGGGGTATTTTCCGAAACCGTCTTTAATGGCGGCCCCAATACATAGTGCCCTTTCGCGGTATCGAACACCGCGTAGGATGCCATAAAGTCGGCGGTGGCAAAAATGATTTCTCGCCACGCTTCCAGAGTCTTTGGCGACGGGTCGTGTCGATAGCAAAGCTCGGCGTAGTAAATAGGGTGTGGCTGCTGCCAAATAAGCAACGGGCCGACCGGAGACGGCGAGTCGCGTCCGTCCGGGCCAATCATTTTGGGCCACCTTGCGCCTTTATAGCCCTGTTGCTTCGCGGTGGCACGTGCCTGCGGGAGTAGGCGCTGATAGATAGCCATGCTCTTGTAGAACATCGGGAAACGCCCCCACAGAGTGAAATGAACGCTGTGCCACCAGTGCATCTCCAAATGGAACTTGCCGTACCAACTGTTGAAGAGTAATCCCGTTTCTTGGGAGGGAAGCGAGCCCGCGCAATGAAGGGCGGTTTGGTACTGAGAGAGAATGACACGCCTCTCCAATTCATGGGCCTCAGGGGCGGTACTACCAGCGAAATCAATGGCGCCGCCTTGACTCCAAAACTGCTTCCAATGCTCTCGACTGGCTTTTTCGGTTTGCGCGACGCTTGGCAACGCCTCATTAGACTGTTGAGACGAGTACAGAACCCTGAACTCTATACGCTTGCCTTTCGAGCTCAGAGTGAACTCATGGGGTTTGCTTTGAAGCAGAGAGGCCTGTCCTGCCCAAGAGAGACGAACTGCGTACTGTGTTGCATCGACTTGGCGCTCAAAATCGACTTGGTTTTTAGAGGTGTTCTTGAGTAGGGTCTGGTGTTTTTCTGGTTGGGCCCAATCGGCCATCGAGATTCGCGAAGAGCCGTAAGGAAAGGCTATCATCACCCGTAGGCGCTGTTTAGCAATGAGCGGCGAGTCGATGCGAACAGCCAACACATCCAACTGTGGATGACAGGAGGTTATAACCGTGACAGGTTGGCCTTCTATCTCGAATTGGCTAGTCAGTATGCCGCCCCATAAATCCAGCGATTGCTTGATATTGCTCAAGTCGTCTGGCCGAACGGGGGAGCCATCAGCCATAGTCATTTCCAATCCAACACGGCCCAAATGCAAGCGGTGAGGATTTTCGCGAAGCCAGTTATAGAGCGGAGCCTGCCCCTTCTGGGTGGTCGGATAAGGAACTGGGCGACCGTAGCTATCGAAGTTTTCGTACTGGAAGTCCTCGACTTTCACACCTGCTGGAAGCGGGGCGCTATGCCAAGCCCAGTGCGAGGCGGTACAAAGTGGGAATTTAGGTTCGTATCGTTCGGAGAAAGTCTGTAAGCCCGTCACGTCGGCAGTGAAGGCGAACTCGCCGTTCCCAAGAGAAAGCGCCGCATAGGGATCAATAGTAGTGAAGGTAGGATTGTGACGACGCACAACATTTTCCCTATCGATAGGTCGATTCATCAAGGTGCTTGGTCTTGACGTCCGGCGCACCGTAGGCTCAGTCGCTGGAGCGTCCGTCCCATTCAGCGCCGCACAAGCAGGTCTATTCGCGGTTCCTACGGCCAAGGCCCCAGTCAGAGTAGCGAGGTGACCCAGAAAACGGCGTCTCCCGACTCTGAGGTGGAGATGTCGCTCCTCAAGAGCTTGTGGCAGAGAGGGAACTTCTAGTAAATCCATGATTGGATGTTTCATGTTAGCAAGAGACTTTTTCAATTTTCACTTCGGAACTCATGTTAAGGAGTCAATGTGTGGTGCAGGACATTACAGGATTTGAAGCGCTACTATCCCAATCAACTGACCCAATAGATGCCGTTTCTCCAGACGTGGCGCAGCTTTTTGATAAGCACTCAGCCCATGTAACATGGCTTTACTTTCAAAAGTAACGTGTTCGTTTTGCAGAACGCCAAACAACCGGCGTTTTTATTATGTCATTTTGGCTTCGAGTCAGAGAACTCAAAAATGTGTTTCCCGGGGCCAACCCCATCTATAACGAAGGCATGATTTTCAACTACTCCCTCTGTCTTTTGGCCATCGAACCAAAGTGGCAGAGGCTTAGTTGCCCCAGTTGACGAAGTCGGGATTAAAATACGCGCCGACGCCCCTGTGGGGACTTCGATCTCGAAGCGGGGCCGCACACCGTTGCGGTAGTTGACCACGACTGGCCCCTGAGCCGTCGGGACTTTGCCACGAACCCACTCCAGAGTGCCGGGTTGAGGGGCAATCAAAATCTTTTTATACCCCGCTTGCAACGGACGAACGCCCAGAAGATAGCGCGAGATGATGTTGGCCGGGGCAGCGCCCCACGCATGGTTCCACGTCAGGTTGTTCTTATATTTGAGGTCCCAGGCTTCGAGAGTCATCGTTGAGCCAAGGTCGATCATGTGCCACCAGCCCCTGTCGCTGTGCGAAGTCATCAGCTGCAAAGCATAGTTAGCTTTGTCGGCCTTATAGAGCGCTTCCAGCAGATATTGAGCGCCATACACGCTGCATGCCATGCCGCGCGATTGCACAAAATCGGCGACCGTCTTTTGGTGCTGTTGCGGGACGAGGTCGAAAGCGAGGGCGAACATATTCGCATGAAGGGAGGCGTGCTTGGAACCTTCGCCATCAATGTAAATGCCGCGCGTAGGATCGAAGAATATTTTGTTAAATGCGCTATAGACCTGCTTTGCTTTGGTCTCGAAGAGGTGGGCGTCGCCTTCACGTTTAGTCACCCGAGCGATGCTAGCCATCTTGAGAAGCGAGTGGTAATAAAAGGCGTTGACGACGGTGTTGATTTCCGGGCCAATTTGCTGTTGTGCGCCAGGATTATTGACGCCTTCTATTTGGTTGTAGCCGTCGCGCTCGGCGCTGGGCCAGTCCACGATAGCCAGAGCGCGAAGCAAGCCGTCCTCGCGCGCTTTATCCATTAACAGTTTCTTTTTCAGTGCCTCGTAGTTGTGGTCGGAGAGAGCGATGTCGCCCGTCATTTCATAGTCGGCGGCGGCCATCATCGGCATATGAAAGCTCCACTCCGTCGGCCAGGTGGGATGCGCCAGTAGGTGCTCTATTGTGGCGCGGGCCACTTCGGGGTTAGCATCGCAGGCCAGATGCGAAAGCTGATTTATGTAGGCATCGGCTTCGTAGGGAATGCGCTCGCGTTCGCCATCAATATAGACGCCAAATGCCGTGGTGGCTTTCATAGTGTGTTTGCACAAATTCCACACGGCATCCAGCGTTTTGTCCGAGCTTTGGAACGAACTCGCACTGTCATCAAAGGCGGTATGTACCGTCAGTTGGCGCACTGACTTCGCGTCGAAGGCAGCGGGAGCATTGTCGATCTCGGCATAGCGGAACACCGTAATCTCACCGATTTTGGGTGGTGTACGCACTGCTTTTGCATCTTTATGTCGAGGCTTCGACGGAATTTGGAGTTGGTAAACGCTTTTGTCAGGCTGGGTGGCAAGCGTTAACTCGCGGCAGTTCACGCTCCCCGGCGGCTTGCGGTCAATGGCTCCCGTTGCGTCCAACTTCTCCCCCAGGCGGATAGTGAACTGATTGACGGGGGCGTCCTTGGGCAGGGTAATTTGCAGATTGCCATAGGCATCGGCACCAAAATCCACGAAGGAAGTGGAGCCGCGCTTTTCAAATTTGACGGGCTGAATGGGAGTAATCTGTAGCTCAGGACGTGGCAAAGAAACTTTGATATCCACCGGTGACAGGGGAAAGTTAGTAGTTAGCAAGGTGGCCACATCAACCACAGGGGCAGAGATGTCTCCATAAAGTGCCTTATTGATCGAGAGCGTCTTGCCAGCGGGAGCCACGAGCCGCAGAGTGTCACCTTCGGTCGCGGCAGCCACTTTTTGCTGCGTGTCAATCGAGTAGATGACGACCAGCTTTTTAACGATCTTGCGCGCCGGATCGGCTCCTGCGAGCGCCGTCTCAGCGACAATGTCCAGCGAGTTGTCCTGCACCTGTGCCATCACTTGTTTTGTGACATCCACAGCTTTCGTAACGTCGGGCGCCGCCGCTCTCGCCGTGGAAAGTGTTGGGGTTTGCTGAGCGCAAGCAGAAAGGGCGGGAACGAGCAGGAGAGGAAGACTTACCAAGCGACAAAAAACGGGGCACGAGAAGGAAGTGAACATGGGAGATTCAGAGGTAGTAGGGTTACGAGGCGATAGTTATCGCCTTTCGAGCTTGACAAGGCTGTTAACACGGAGCGGGGCGGCGTTGATTAAGCGCGGAGATGATCCAAGTCATCTCCGCGCTTCGACTTTCAATAGGAGTGACGCCTTCTTACTTGTTGAGTAGATTCTGCTCACAAGAAAGCCAAGTCAGTTGGCTGGCGGAAGGCGCTGTTGCCGGATCTTTGTTCCACATATTGTAGCTCGTGCCGCCCTGGTCAATGGTGGCCAGCGGTTTGAGTGATTTAACATGGCCATCGGCGAACAACCAGTTCGGCATTGTCATATGCCCGAACAAGTCTTTGTAACCCACATAGCCGACAGTGCAACCGGGACCACCACTACCTGCGCCAGGGATTTCTGCGTGGGGCGTCGGGGTTTCAGTGACCATCCATGTTCGCGACGGCTCAATAACGGCAGCAAGACTAACACCTGTATTGGCAGTAGAACTGATGCGCCCCATCAAGCCCCCCGCGTTGCCATTAGTTCCATTCACCGCATAAGAGGCCGGAAAAACAAGAGTCTGGTTATCGTTTGCCGGGGTGGAGTTGATGGTGTTGGAAGGGCAGGCGAAGAGTTGCGTGCTTTTGATGTAGGGGTGAATCAGCGTGCGCCAGTGAACATTAGGGGTACCGAGCGCATAGGCCGGAACAATCTGCTCGTCATAGTCCTGCGAGTACTGCAACAAACCCAGACCGATTTGTTTCAGGTTGCTCTGGCAGGACGCGCGGCGCGCGTTCTCACGAGCGCGAGCAAAAACAGGGAACAGGATGGCCGCCAAGATAGCGATGATGGCAATAACCACGAGCAATTCAATGAGAGTGAATGCTTGGTGCTGTTTGTGAATTAGTTTCATGGATAACGAATTTCAGATGAGCCAATGGTTGGCTCTAGATCGAGGTATTAGCAAATCGTTGGAGCAGTAGAAGAGCGAACTTCCAGCCGCACAGGTAGAACATGGTGCAAAGGAGTCGTAGCAGGGCTCTGCATCAGTTGATCGCACATTTGAACACAAAGGCGTCCTATTTCGTCGCCCGGCATGGCGATAGTGGTGAGATTGCGTGCCTGGGCCAGAGGGAGGTCATCTACTCCCGTCAGAGAAATGTCTTCGGGAACGCGAATTCCCTGTGCATGAAGGGCATCCCAGATTTTAGCCGCCAGCCAGTCGGACGCGCATACAGCGGCAGTTGCCTTCAGGTCGATGAGATGCTGTGCCAACTCGGTGGCTTGCTCCTCGGAGGGATTGAAACTGCCGAGACTGCGTATCCATTCCTCGCTTTGCAGCAAACCACGTGACTTCATCGAATTGCGGAAACCCTCTTCTCGACGATGACCCGCATTACGTGCGGGGTCACCGCCCATAAAGGCGATGCGGGTATGCCCGATTTCTGTCAGATGCTGGATGCAAAGTTCCATCGCGGCTTCATGGTCTCCGTCAACTGTAGCAACTCCCTCTGGAACATCGCGGCGAAAAGCCACAACGCAAGGCATCCCGTGAGCGACAAGATCTCGCAGTGTTGCTTCGCGCGATCCCTCAATCGAAGACAGAAAGATGAAGCAGTCGGCGCGTCCATCGAACAAGGCGATTTCTGCCTGTGAGCCGTTCCATTGGCGGGGCGAGCGCAGAACAGAGAGCAAATCGTAGTCTTGTTCACGCGCCTCTTCCATCATGCCGCTGAACACTGCGTTGCCCAAACCGCGGTCGTTGGGAGTGAAGGTATCGAAGACAACACCAATGGTACGGGTAGGTTGACGTTTTTTCTGTGAGATAGGAGAGGCCACCGGGACGTAGCCGAGCTCCTCCACAGCTTGCCACACGCGAGAGCGCATCGCGGACGAGACGTGACCCTCACGCCCATTAAGCACATTGGAAACGGTCATGGGACCCGTCCCCACTCGCTTTGCGACATCTCGAATCGAAACCCTCACGTATACTGTAAACCTCTATCGATCAATATACCCATTGAGGACGGATGTTAAACATTTTTCAATAAATTATTTTTCACCTAATACAACTCAGTAGGCTGCATTAAGGCAATTTTTGGCATATGGCGCCCATCGAGCGGACTCGCGACGTCGCAGCCATCCTCGCTCAATTTCTAGCACATTCGCTTTGCGAGAAAGAATGGATGTAGTTGCTTGCTTCCGCGACGCGGTGTGTCTCAATGCTGTTCGCGTCCTCGCCACATTCAATAATCCGCTCATATCCTCGCGGTAGAGGTTAGGACTCAGCGCTGTCACGCTCACAAGGCCCGATACCGAACCACCATCAATACAGAGGAATTCGAGATGAATTGCAACAACGTCTTCCATAAAATTACAAAGGGGGCGCCAATACGACACTGGGGGTAACAAGTAGTCGAAGTTTAAGAGCGGACGCTTCAAGTTCGGCTCGCGTAGTTTCTCTGCGGCTCTCCAAGCTCTTTTCCGGCCCTTCTTGGAGTTTGTCGCCTATACCGGCGCCCGAACATCCTTGAAAGGTCCTTTGTCCACTGGGCCGAATGGCCGATCACCGTGTTTGGCACCGCAGAGTTCGAGTTTCAATCGATAAAAAAGTACCTATATTGGTTTAAAATCTAGTTCTGGGGGGTATAATGGAGTGGAGTATTTGTTTCGAACCCGTTTCCATGAACTGCACCTCTACCAATCCATCAAGACGCTCTGCTTTCACCCTTATAGAACTTCTAGTTGTTATCGCGATTATCGCAATTCTGGCCGCGATCCTGTTTCCCGTTTTCGCTCGTGCGAGGGAAAACGCCCGCCGCGCTTCCTGCCAATCTAACCTCAAGCAGATTGGGCTGGGCGTGTTGCAGTACGTGCAAGATTACGACGAGACCTACCCGCTCAACACACGCGGAGGAACGACCGGCGGGAATGATTTTGCGCTGTGGATGGTCAACATCTATCCGTATGTCAAAAGCACCCAGATATTTGCCTGTCCCAGTGGCAAGAACACCCAAAGCCTCAGCTTCACCAGCCCGGCACTGACCTTTCCCTGGATCAGATCGTACGGTATGAGCGAGCTAGTCGCGGGTTCGTTCAACAACCCCATCAAAGCCGCCCAAGTGGGCAGGACTGCCGAAATGGCTTTGTTAGGTGACTGCACGTTCACCATCTGGAACTCGCCAGGGCGTGTGTACAACGCGAACTCGGACGACATCACCTCGGCGCCTCTGGCTCCTATCGAGTCGCTCGCCCGCCATTTGGGTGGATCCAATGTGGCCTACATGGATGGTCACGTCAAATACCTTCAACAGAGCAAGATGGGGCCCATTGACGTAAACAATATTAACACGTGGAATTTCAATATCGCCTACGATCCCAGTGATCCTCGCGTCCAGTAGCTGTTCGATTTGTCCTCTACAAGGGTGGAGAGAAAGTAACTCTATCGAAGTGCCGCAGGCCTGTCTCCTGTGGCATTTTCTTTATCTCCTCTTCTCGATTCACCCAAACAACTTTCTGTCGAAGGCGCGATAGTTGATCGCCTCAGTTACATAGTGCATCTCGATGTTTAGAGCGTCTTCAAGTTCATCATGCAATATGTGTTGTCTTTATGCGCCGTTGTCTTTCTGCTCGCGACTGGTGTAAGAGCCGTCCCCAAGCCTACAACACGACAGGCGTCGCCCCCTCCGGCCAAAAGCAGTGCGCCCAGTTCCTATTCACTCAACGCCGTTAGCCCAGCATCTTTGGGAGCTTGGAGTTTCTATGCTGCCTCTGCTAGCGAGACCCGCACGAAAGATTACTTGCCCATAACACCCAATAGCGATGCAGCCAATACGGTGCGAGTCGTCGCCGAACCCAACCCGCCCTGGCGTCCCGTGATGGAGTGGGAATATGGCTACGCCGCTGGTTTGATAACCGTGCGGCCCGAATCTGACCGCAATGTCTCGATCAAGAAAGGCGACTTAATCGTTATGTGGACGACTCCAGTGAAAGGGCGTCATCAGGTGCGAATCGACGTAGACAACGTCGGCAACGATGCTTTGGGCGGCGACGGAGGCACGCTTACACTTTCTCGATTACGAGTGGGGGCAAAGGATGATACGGAAGTTATAGAGCGAGTGGCAATTCCCGCAAGTGGACACGCATCGCCCCATGCGAAGCGCATCATCCCGATTGAGACGAACGCCGGGGATCGAATTGTTATGCGCCTCAATGCAGGAATAGATGGTTATGCCGATTTATGGCGGATGCGTTATGTCATCGTTCGCACTAAGCCTGCAGGGCTACCAAGAGTACAAAAGTAAAAAACACCTTAAAACTCCAGGAGAAAAGGTAACTCTTCCCATCCCCCGTGCTCTTAATATTCTTCCCTTCGATGCGGCTAAATAATGCGCCTTCATCCAAAATACCCAGATGCGAACGATTCTTGCTGTCCTTACCTCCCTCTCTCTCCTCAGTGGCACCGCTCTACTAAGTGGGCTTGCCAGCGCCGCTCCCAAACCAATACCCTCCTCACCTATACCTCCAAAGTTCCCAGCGCCACCTACCGCGTCGCTCCTGACTGTCAAACCAGATAATCTTGGTTCTTGGAGTTTCTATGTCGCTGCCGCCGGAGAGACAAGCGTTGCCAATTACACCCCCGTAAAGCTGGGTATTGATGCGGCGCCCAACGTATTTCTTGCGCCCACCTTTCCTCAAATCACTCCGCCGTACCTGTTTTGGTCGGCGAAGGAGGCGTCGGGAGATTTGACCGTGCGTCCCGAATCGGACCGCAACACCCCCGGCAAGAAGGGCGACTTAATCGCTATGTGGACGGTGCCCTCGACAGATTTGTACATGGTCAAGGTCAACGTTGACAACAAGGGGCTCGATGTCAAAGGCGGCGATGGCGGCGTGCTAGCCGTGTCTCGTCTGGGGCCGCAGGAAACCACCGATAGCCGTGTCATCGACCGCGTTGGTGTTCCCGCCAGTCATCTCCCCATTGCGACGGCCCAAGGCTCTATCATGGTCGAGGCTCAGGCCGGAGATCGCATTGTGCTGAGAATCAATGCGGGAGCCGATGGTTACGCCGACCAGTGGAAGTTGCGCTACGCCATTGCACGTACCGGCCCCGAAGGATATTTGGCCCAACCTCCCGTAGTCGCGCAGGCGCCCGCCGCTCCGCTCCGACCGAATCTGTTCTTCCTCGGGACAAGCAGCGATTGGGCTAACAGCATCTACGCTGAAGAAACCATGCAACTGATGAGGCGCTATGTTCCCCAGTTAGGGGCCATTATGGTTTCTCACCAGCCAGAGCGTATTGCGCTGTTGCCTTTCTATCGCGCCAACAATATCCCCACCCTTATTCAAACATGGGGGCCGACTTACGAACCCTACCTCCACGCCAAAAACGCTTTTGAAGTGAGTTGGAAAGGAGAAGACCTCGGCAAACCGGGATTCCCGCTATCTGCTACTACCCATGCGTTCGCGATGCCGCATCCGGCCTCGCGCGAGGCTTTTGAGCGCGTGGTGCGCTCTTCGATACGCAGCGGATTTAGCGGCTTCGGCTTTCAGGACATGGTCTGGATGTGGGGCGCAGGACGCGGCGCGGCGGGCTACAATCCAGCCACAATTAGCGCCTTCCGCCGCGACTTGCAGGGGCTCGATCAGGGACTTCAGCTAATACCATTTTCGGGAAAGCCCTCCACTTTCAAGTTCGCCGATTATGCGCGCTACTATTTGGGTGGAATGCCCACTCCCGCCGCATTCGGCCTCAAAGATTGGGCGCAGTATCAGCCAATCACCTTCGAGCAACACTCCAAAAAGCTCAAGAGCGATTATACGCCCGATTTTTTGCTTTTCGACATGCTAACGCACTACGAGTGGCTCAAAATGGCTGACTTTTTAGGCCGTACCGCTCGTAGCGAAAACGGGGTTGTGCAAATCATGCCCAATCCCGAGGACGTGGCCAATGGAGCCGACTTTCTATTGGCTGGACAACTCAAGAGCGTGGCGATGCTCTCCGAAGAATATTTCAACGGTCCCGAATTCCTGGATGGCGCCTACTATCACAACCCCTACTACAGCCAGATGGGCTCCAAAAACCGCTCCTCACAGGGCGTCGTCATGGAAAGCGGGGGAGGTGGCAACGATGTGCCCTACTATGACAGCGAAGTCGCCTACGCGACCGCGCTCGATCTAACCTTGGCGACGCAGGCCGACCATATGGAGGGCGATTTCTGGCCGAGCCGTTGGGCGCCCCTCAGCGAGGCCGTCAAAGATCCTGTGCTGTTGGCCCGCTACCGCCAGCTCTTATCTTTTGGTTTGGGCTTTGCCGATGCAAAAAAAGATGGACTCCGCCATCCTCAGCCCGATTTTCTGTCAATTTCATCCAGGCGTATTTTCCGCCCATGGGATGGTGGAGGAAACCGATGGTCTTGGACGACCAGCTACCGCCTTTCCCCCGAAAATGCGTTAGCGCAATCGGGCTTTAATTTCTTGGGGATGGGAGAAGAATGCTTGAGTTCGCTAACAGCTCCCCAGAAGGTGGTTTTATTCACTGGCGACCCACCGACCGAAAAGGGTTGGCAACAATTCACCCAGTTGATTCACACCGGACGTATCAAACAAGGCTTCACGGTCGCAGGCGCGTTGCAGGAAGTCATCACCAAAACATTCGAGCGCAAACCGTTCGCGGCGCGATTCCCCGACGTGAGCTTTGCGATGCGAGATGTCGCGCCTTCTGGTCCGCTCACTCTGCGCGGCGCTCGCATTGGCGCGAGCAACTATGCCCCTGTTGGTATCATCTACTCCGATAAAAAGCCCGGTTCAACTGTAGTGATACGATTGGGCAACGAGCCTCTAGTAGTCCAACGCTCCTTGGGCGAAGGCAGCCTCTACGTATTACTGTTCGACCCCTCGCTACGCGACAATAAGACCTTAACAACGGCTGTCTATGAAGCCCTGTTACAGCAGATTGGAGTTGTTCGGCGCTGGCAAAGCGATAATGGTTCCGTGGCACGTATTTATCAAAAGGGCGATTTAACAGCGGTGGCGATGCACCATCCGCAGTTGCGAGCGCCCAGTGCCGCGGGCCCAGATTACGTTGCTAAACGCGCGTGGCCGTATAAAATGGATGTCAAGCTCGATGTCAAAGTGCGTTTGAAGCCCCACCAAACGTATAATTGGGTCGCGTTGCCTTCTGGCGCCAAAGGACAGGTCAAGGCAGGGCCAGACGGTTTCGCGCGATTGCAGCACGCCGACACATCCTGTGAGATTTTCTATCTATTGCCCCATATCGGAAATAACAAAGCCAAACTAAACGCCATCATTGCGCGCAAACAGACGTTCAATGAGGCGATGACTCTTAATGGAATAGTCCCCTCTTTATAATGGCTACTGTTGCGAGTTGTGTCCTGCGCGTAGTAAATCCCAATCTTTCGTTTCCATGAGGGTTAGCAAACGATAGGCTCCTGGCCACGCCACCAGCCAATCGTTAAGCTGCCCTTCAATGACAGGTTCGCCGGGATGCCCCCAGTGGCAGTGGGAAAAGGCCTCGTTCTGCGAACCACGAGGCCGGAGGCGACCGTGAATTCCCAGTGTTCCATCCGACAAACACAGCAGACTGTTGGCCCAGGTGGTTTGCGCCCGGTCGCGCCAGCGTATATCGCCCGTGTGTTTGTAGAGGCGGAGCCAGTCGCGGCACAGGAGCGCACCCCAGGGGTCGAGGTGATGGTGTTGGGTGGATACCGATGTTGCCCCCAAGGTTCTGTATCCATAGCGCGCGAAATCACTTTCCTCGTCGTAAAGCGCATCGTAATGGAACATCCAACTGAGCGTATAGTAACCCGCCAAATTCGCGGTACTCAAGTACGATTGCTCGCCCGTTAGTTCATATAAATCGAGCGCCCCAGCCAAGAGAGGCCAACAGGTTTCTTTGTCGATGCAGTGCGTATCGAGCGCACCTGCCGTGCATTCGATGCGATTGAGATCGTGCGTGACGTAGTAGTCGAAGCCCCGAATGGCGCGCTGAAGATATTCGGTCTTTTGGGTCATGCGGTAGGCATGGAGAAGAGGAAGGACGAGGAAACAGCCGATGGTTCCGTCCCAGTCGATGCACTCGCCCGCTTTAGACCAGACCTTGCCGAAACGCCCCTGCCCATCATCTTGGTTCAGGAAGAAATCGCATAGCCCCAGCCCAAACTCGCGCCACTGTGGTTTGTCGATACCGATTTCCTGAGCCCGTTGATAGGCCAGCAATGTCTGCCAGGCGCCCCAACTCAAGTTACAGGTATCGACGTATATCTCACCGCGGCCAAAGAGAATATCGTCCAATTGAACAGAGAACAATCCATTGCCAAATGAGGCTTTTTGAACCCAGGTATCGAGGACTTGCAGCGCGTAGTCCCGCGATTTTTCGTTGCCGTTCATCTGGCAGTCGCGCAGCAAGGCGTGGGCGAAAGTCGCGTTCTGCCCACACCAGCCGATTTCATATTGGCCCCCTTCGCGCAACTTCCACCCGTTGTCGGTGGGGCTTATTTTGCTGGGCAGAAGTCCGATATGGAACGCACTCATATCACCGATGCGTTGGAAGAGGACCGCTTTGGCGTATTCTACCGCTAAGTCCCAGACCTGTTCGGGGGCGAAGTGGGGAACGAATTGGTGCGCCGCCCTATCCTGCACATGGTCGAAGGTTTGCGTCCATCCCGTTCTTTCCTGTCCTACCCCGCACAACGAAATGTAGCATTTGGTGGTAAAGGTTTCTTCGGGAGCGAGACGGAGGGTGTTTAGCCTCGCGGGACCATATTGGTTTTTGCTGACGTAGGTTTGTGGCCCCTCGCGCTCCGGCCAGTAGATGCGGTGCGCCATGCCGCCTTCTAAGGGTTGCAGTGAGCAAGCCGAGTTCAAACTGGCAGCATTTTCATGATCGGCGAAAAGGCCAAAGGACCACTTGCTATCTTCGGAGAAGGTGGCCGAAGGAACCGCCACGCGGCGGTAGGAAAATACCCACGGCTCGCCTTTGCACTCCAAGCCTTTTGGCTCTAGGCCACTCCCCCAGTGATTGCCATTGTAACTGACGCAAGGAATGAGAGTAAAATTGGGCTCAAACTGCGTTTGTACTTCAAAGAGCAAGGCGACGTTTCGTGTTTGCTCGCTATGGTTTGTCCAACTCCGCTCGACTTGCAACAAACCATCCGGCATCATTTGCACCGTCTCCTTCAAGTGAAAATGATCATCACCGTACTTCAAATTGAACCCGTTTTCGATGGGAATGATCTCTTGCAACGATAGCGAAAGGACGGCTTCGTTTTCCGACAGTGCGGGCGTAACACCGTCCTTGTCGAAAGATTGGGCAACAATGCTTTCGTGAGACTTTATTTGCCAGCCATATGGCGTAGTCTGGAGAGAAGTCATAATTCGATTTTTAGTGCAGCAGATTGATCAGAGCCCATGCGAGGGCAATAATTCACCATTTTACAGCTAAGGAACAACATAGCGTCGAACTTATGATGGCCGATACCCCGCAACAGGCTCATTCTGCTTAATAGTTCTATCGGGGGCGCGAAGGTATTCTTCTGCTCTTCTTGAGATTGCGCGGGCACATCGACGCCGGGAACAGCTTCAACGTATACGTCGTGCCACTCGCATCCATTCTAGAGTCAAATTTCGTGCTCTGCAGGCAATTTTCTGGTGGCTACCATGGCGCACCGAATCTTAGTCGAATTTTGGAAAAGCACGTGTTGCCATATGACGGCTTCCTCTTCGATTTATCCAAACAGTTTTCTATCGAACGCACGGTAGTTGATGGCTTCCGCCACGTGGTGCATCTCGATTTTCTCTTCCCCTTCAAGGTCGGCAATCGTCCTCGACACCTTGAGTATTCGATCATAGCCGCGCCCTGACAGATTGAATTGCGCAATCGCCGCCTTTAGAAGTTCTTTCGTCCCGCCGTCCATATCACAGTGCTCCCGTAGCTCTTTGGCTTTCATATGGCCGTTGCAGGTGCCCATGCGTGCCAGTTGCTTTTCTCTAGCTTTTATGACTCGCCTACGAACAGTAGCCGATGATTCCCCTACCCGTTTGCTCATTAGCTCTTCCGAAGAGAGTCTGGGCACTTCGATGTGGATGTCGATGCGGTCGAGCAAGGGGCCGCTTATTTTCGCCAGGTAGCGTCTGATCTGCGGTGCGGTACAGGTACAGACCGGGGAGGCGCCATTGGCGCCGGTTTTCATTCCACCCAGGAGGTAACCGCACGGACAGGGGTTCATGGCGGCTACTAGTTGGAACTGGGCGGGGAAGGTTAGGGTTTGGGCGGCTCTGGCGATGGATACGTGGCCGTCTTCCAGGGGTTGACGCATTACTTCTAATACGTCGCGGTGGAATTCGGGGAGTTCGTCCAAGAAAAGGACGCCGTTGTGGGCGAGGGAAATTTCGCCGGGGCGGGGGTACGAGCCGCCGCCAACCAGTCCTGCGTGGGATACGGTGTGGTGAGGACTGCGGAAGGGGCGCGCTTTTATCAGGCTTTGCCCTGCGCTCAACAGGCCAGCTACCGAATAGAGCTTGGTGACTTCGAGCGCCTCGTTTAATTGCATCGGGGGCAAAATCGAGGGCAATCTTCTGGACAGAAGCGTTTTGCCGCTTCCTGGTGAGCCAACCAGCAAAATGTTGTGGCCGCCCGCTGCCGCGATTTCCATCGCGCGTTTCACGCCTTCCTGACCTTTGACATCAGACCAGTCGAGAGTGTCGTCTCGCACTGGTTCATCGCTCATATCTACATATGAGGAATGAGGTTCGCGGTCAGCATCGCGCAGCAATTGGATGGCATCGGCGAGGCTTTCGACGGGGTAAATATCGACGCCCTCAACGACGGCGGCTTCGGCGCCGTTTGCTTTAGGCACGAGAAGGGCGCGTTTGCCGAGTTGGCGCGCGCCCAGAGCCATTGGGAGTACGCCTGTGATGGAGCGGACTTCGCCGTTGAGTCCGAGTTCGCCCACCGCCGCGAATTTTTCTAATTTGGGTTTGAATTGCCCATCGCCAATCAACAGGCCCAGTGCGATGGGTAAATCGAAGGATGGCCCCTGTTTTTTGGTGTCGGCGGGCGCCAGATTGACGGTTACACGCCGCGCGGGCATCGAGAAACCCGAATTACGGATGGCGGCGCGCACACGCTCGCCACTTTCACGCACAGCAGCGTCGGGAAGCCCCACAACAGCGTAAGAAATCGAACCTTGAGAAACGTCCACCTCGACCTGAACGCCATATGCGTCCACGCCCAAAGCGGCGAGGGAGTCCACATGCGCCAGCATTTAGGAAGAAGATTTTAACGCGAAAAAGCGCTGAGTCGTAAACAAAGTTCGGAGTTCTTTCATCACTAATAGGTTTTCACGGACTAACTACATACAATCGTCAGATAATCAAAGGCGGGGTTGGGACCGAGATTAGATTCTGACTTCAAAGGCGCCTTCTATCCACGCGACACGCGGATTTTTATTTTCGCCCCACCAGATTTCGATGATGTCGAAGCGCAGCGTCTGCTCATCGCCATGAAGCGCAATCCAGGCACGCGCCAAGCGTTCGAGCTGGCGGCGTTTGGAAACATCGACGGCTTCCTGTGGCTCACCAAAATCGCTGGACTTACGAGTTTTTACTTCTACAAAACAGATGATGTCGCGGCACTGGGCCACGATGTCGCATTCGCCACGGATGCCAGCCCCTTTGGGGCGCCAGTTGCGGTGCAAAATGTGGGCGCCTCTGGAAGTTAGATAGGCGACGGCAATATCTTCGCCCGATGCCCCGCGCGTTCTGGCTTGCTCTCCACGCGCGACACGGTCGGGTGAGGGCGACGAATTTGTGGACGAGGAAGGACGAGAGGGCATAAGGACAAACGCGCGCTCGGTGAAGAGCGCGCGTTTAAATGAGCAGTAATGACTGGTGTCAGTTACTGAGGTACGGCACTATTGCCCAGCGGGCTGAGTCCACCTCCACCAGGCTGACCGGCAGGAGCGCCTCCTGCTGGCGCGGTGGCAGCGCTAGGCGGTGGCAACACTGCCGAGCCTGATGGACCACGCGAAATGCTTGTGCCGCTCTTGGTCACAACACGCGGGATGGAAGGCACGATAGTTGGCGTCACGGTTGCGGGCGACTGAGTTGCGCTTACACCTGGACGAATCGGGACGCCAGTTGGCGGTGTTACGCCGTTGGTGACAGGAACACGCGACAAAGCCCCAGTTCCGGTGGACGGTGCAGGGATACGCTGTTGGAGCGCGAGTTTTTTGCCGTTGAGTTCCAATCCCCAAATACCCAGGCTACGATGGCGTGCGTAGGCTTCGTCCAAGAGCCAGGTCTTCTGGTCGAACGAAGTGGGAGAGTACAAATCGACAACAGCCCAGCCCGAACGAACCAACATGCGGTTCAGAGAAAGCTCCGTGCCTGCAGTGATGCCGGGGCCACCAGTCGACTTGAACATAATCTGCACCAGACGGCGGTTCTCGGAATCGACGGGAAATTGCTTGTCTTGGTAGACGTTGAGCTTTTGCGAAGGGTCGACGATAGAGGGAACGGGAGCCGGTGTGCCGCTCACAATGGCGCGGGCACGCGGAAGGCTTGTTGGCGTGGCGTTAGGAGCCACTGTTGCCCCTGGAACGGGAGTGGGCGCAAAAGTACCAGTAACGCGCATCCAACGCGATACAGTCTCGATCATACGACGAGAGGCTTCGGCTTGCAGCGCCTGTTCGTCGGCATCTTGCAAGCCCGCACCGACACGACCGGCAGGGCCGGGCACAATGATACCTGCCAAGCGATAGGGATTGTTGTTGTCTTTGCTGCCGGGAACAATGATGGCCGTGCTACCAGCTGCTGGAGCGCCATCGGGCACACCTGCGCCACCGGGGGCAGCAGCGCCTGGTGCTGCCGATCCAGCAGGTTTGGTTGCCGAGCCAGCAGGCACAGCCGCTACCTCATTGAGAGGTTGTAGCACCATGAGCAGAGTTGCGTTCGCCGGGTCGTTTGCGCGTCCGATACCAAACTTGATGTCTTGAAGTTCGGCAACGCGAAACGCCGTGGGCAATCCGGGCTTACCGTTTTGCGCAATGGAGTTAGCATCAGTCATAGCCGATCCCGCAGTGGGATCGAATGGATATGGAATAGCAGTCGGAGCCGGGGTTGCAGTCGGCTCTGCTGGCGGCGGAGTGACGAGATAAAAATTGGAGCAGCCGGAGAAAAGGGGTGCCAACGCCAGCACTCCAGCACCAAAAGCAAGACGGTTCATTGGGAAAAAATTGGTCAAAGGAAAACGCAATTGAGACGAGCGCGCAACTGAGCGCTATAAGGTTATCTGGTGTTAAACCAACACGTCACGCGCGTTGCGCGAACCCACCCGTTCGCGTTGTGGTCCACCGAGTCCGCAATCACGGATCATCCCCAGTGCGGTAGCAGGATGAAAGCGGCCCCAGTCGCTGGCCCAGGCCACGCGGCGCTCGCCTAAAACGGAGACGGCGTGTGCTACAACGTCGCGTTCGGCGAAGGCAGCGACCGGGACAAACAGTGTGTTGACTGCATCTTTCATGGCGGGAACCGCGATTTGAGTCAGGTATTCGCTTTGAGGTGAGACGAAGAATTTGACCATCGGAAACTCGCGGGCTGCTTCGACTGCCGCCTGTAAAGTGAGAGGCGATGTCGCGGTGACAAACACTGGCTTAGAGTAGCGACGCAGAGCATTCAGAACGTCATGGCCTCCCGCAGTGGTAATTGCGTCAGCATCGCCTTCCTGCTCTAGCAACGTGCCACAAAACGCGGGTTTGACGAGGTATTTGCGGGCTAACTCAGCGGCGACCTCCGGTTGATGGATGGAAACCGTCAGCCAACCACGAAAACGCGGGTCGAGCGCGAGCTGTTGACTCAGGAACTGAGCGCCGCCGCGCGCATCGGTCGAGGCAAGCGGAGCCGAACAGCAAAGCGTGTCCACACCAAAGGTATCGGCGTAGCTTTTGGCCGCTGCCGCGTCAGGGGCACTGAGCGCGAGCGTTTGCGGCGTTACACCGAAATGGCAGTGAAGGTCGATCAGAGGCATGTGTGAATGTTTGGTCGCTAGTCGTTAGTTTTGAGTTCTGGGCCAGTAATAGCAAGGAACTTTTAACTAACAGCAATGACTCAGGCTTTGGAAAGTAATCTTTGCAGATTACCGCCGAGGACGAGAGCCTTTTGATCGTTGGAAAGGCCCGATGCTAGAATTGGCCCCAATGCCGACGAGAGATAGCGTAGCGGCGAATAGGAAGCGAAGACCAGCCTGTGGGCGCCATCGGGCACATGGGCGACAACGGCTTCGAGGGCGCCCGGTGCGGCGAGGTGCGTGGTTTCGAGATGAAACTTGGGCGAAGTGCGCATGACGGCGAGCGCTTCGCCGAGGTGCTGTGATTCGACACCCGCAAGCAGGAGCGGCGCCTGGGTGAAGGCGACTGCGTCGGCGAGTTCGGTGATGTCGCCCGCGCGCGAAATCTCGACGGCGACGGTGAGTTTGAGACTGTCGCACTTGGCGAGCAGTTCGCGGAAGGGAGCGAAGCGGATGGGCCAGCCCTGGTGCGAGGGAAAGAAGCGAATGAATCGCAATCCCGCGTTAGCGCAGTTTTCGGCTTCGGTGAGACACGCCGGGTAGGCGCGTGGGTCGAGGGTTGCTGTGGGCAACAGCTGATTGGGGTTGGCACGCGCCGCTTCGAGGGTCTGGGTGTTTCCGGCGCGGAAGTCGTGAAAGATTCCGGTGGTGGAAAGCGCCAGCGAGCGGGTGATGTTGCCACTGCCCATCATGGTTAGCAATTCTGGCAACGCCAAGTCGTCGTGGCGCGGCCAAGGGCCAAACAAAGCACATGCATCAAAAATCGGTGGCGCGGCCATAAGTCACATTCATTTTAGCGAAGGAGGCGGACTCCCTCACCATTCCCGGTCATCAAAGATTGAGTAGAGCAAAAAATCAATCTTTTTCGGGCATTTATCGGTCTTTTTTTGGCGTTAATCAATCTTTTTGATTGATATTTTTGGGGGATTATCGAGGTGTGGAGCGTGAAACCGGGTTCAAAGATTGAAAAGATTGATTAATCAATCTTTTCGCACAAATGGCACCTTCATGGATAGCACCTGCACGGGTGGCACCTTTCAGTGAGAAAGCCTTTTCATAGCCCACAACGGGCCGAGTCGCACTTTCTCACTGAATAAGACGAGCGGTTACTCGACGAGCGTTCCGTACTTTTCGGCGACGACGCGGCGCTTGATTTTAAGAGTCGGGGTCATCTCGCCGTTTTGAACGGAGAAGGGTTCGGCTAGAACTACGAACTTACGAATTTTCTCGAAGTCGGCCAAACCTGTGGTTTGCTGGTCGATTTCGCGGCGCAGCAGTTTTTGGGTGGCGGCGTGCTTGGCGAGTTCTTCGTCCGTTTTGGCGTCGATACTTTCTTTGCCAGCCCATTCGCGCAGCGAAGCGAAATTGGGCACGATGAGAGCGGTGACGGCCTTCGCCTTATCGCCCAACAGCACGACCTGAGCGATGTAGCGGCTTTCCTGCAAACGCAATTCGATTGGTTGGGGCGCAACCTTCTTTCCGTTGCCCAGCACCAGCAAATCTTTTTTGCGGTCGGTGATGCGCAAACTACCGTCTTTGTCGATTTCGCCGATGTCGCCGGTGTGGAACCAGTTATCGTCGTCCAACACCTCTTTAGTGGCTTCGGGTTTGTTCCAGTAACCCTTCATGATGGTGGCGCCACGGGCCAGAATTTCGCCATCGCTGGCGATTTTGACCTCGACTCCAGGTAGCGGTGGCCCGACGGTGCCCAGACGTGGGTGGAAGGGCAAATTAACCGCGATAACGGGCGAGGTTTCGGTGAGGCCGTAGCCTTCCAGCACTTCGAGGCCGACACCCAAAAATAAACCGCCCATTTCGGCGGACATGGGAGCGCCGCCAGAGATGAAATGCTTCATGCGTCCCCCGAAGCGGTCACGAATTTTGTTGTAGACGACGCGATCAAAAATGGCGAACTTGATCTTCTCGATGATGTTGAGCGAAGGCGCGCCGGGGTAGCCGCCTTTAGCCATACCGGCTTTTTGGGCGAGCAGCAGGGCCGCCGCGAATTGGCCGCGCTTTTTTTCGGGAAGGCTGTTGCCGTAGCTTTCGAGCGATTCGCGCGAGGATTCGAGCAGACGAGGCACGCACGCCATGAGAGTTGGGCGCACCTCGGAGAAGTTTTTGCTGACGGTTCGCAGCGACTCGCAGTAGCCGATGCTGGCGCCGAGGCGAAGCGGCAGGAAATGGCCCGCAGTGCGCTCGTAGGTGTGGGCGAGAGGCAGGAACGACATGAAGACATCATCTGGCCCCAGGTGTGGCCCGATTTTGAGGATTCCTTCGATGTCGGCGATGATGTTTTTATGTTGCAACATCACGCCTTTGGGTTCGCCTGTTGTGCCCGATGTGTAAATGATGGTGGCGACATCGGTGGGGAGGGCTGCGGGCCAAGTCGACTCGTACAGGCTCGAATTTTTCGCGAAGTAAGCCTTGCCTTTGACCTCGCGGTCAGGGAAGTCGGCGTAGGTCCACACGTCGCTGAAATCGGGCAGATTGGCACGGATTTCCTCGATTTTGGCGAGCTGCGATTTATCGGAAACGACCACTAATTTTGCGCCGCAATCCTTCAAAATCGTTTCAACCTGATTGGAGGGAAGCGTAGAATAGATAGGGACTGAGATGAGGCCACTCATCTGGCAAGCGAGGTCGCACACTGCCCATTCGATGCGATTATCGCCGAGAATGGCTACGCGATCACCGCGCACCATGCCGCTTTCCAGAAGGGCACCACACAGGTTTTCTACCCGCTGCGCGATTTGCGTAAAGGTTTGAAAATCGTATTTGCCGTCTTTTTTCTGGCCGAGATAGGGCCGGTTGGGAAAGGTGACAAACGAACGTTGCGCCATTTCAGCAAGGGTCGAAGGCGGTTTTGACGGGTCGAACACGGCGTTTATTTTACTTCCATAACCCACATCGGAAATAGGGAGGCGATAAAAGTTCCCTCCCTCGAATGAATTTAGGGCCTCTGAGTCGCTACTGTTCACCTTCGCGCCCTGCTACCCCCTCCTTTTCAATACTGGGTGGGAGCTGATGGAGGACGAACACAAGGTTCGCCCCTACAGGTCATGCAATGAATATGTGATATTTTTTCGTATGCCGGGAGATTTATCGGTGGGGGGAGGCCGACCAGTAGAGGCCCATGAAACCAAATGTGGCTAGTATCAGGGCGCCTAAAATGGAGAAGGCCAGCCATGCGAACTCTTTGTCGGGGTTGTGCTTGGAGTGATAGATTGCCGCCATGCAGTCGCGCCACGGTAGCAGCTCGGTGCATTTCTGACACGCGCGACGGGCGTAGACGTTGAAGGTGCGGCAGTTCGGACAGGGGCCGCCCATTCTGTCGGCGTCACCATCAGCCCACGGGAGTCGAGTGCCACAGTTATCGCAGGTGATTTTTGTGTAGAGCGCGGTTCCTTTGCAGAAAGGACAGACACCGGACGGGAGATGGGGGTGCAAATCGAAGGGGGCCATTTTTCTTAGTTTTTAGTGGTTAGTTGTTGGTAATTAGTTTTAGGAGAAGGGAGAGTTCTGGCGATAGCTTTTTATGGGAGTGGTGAGCAGCTGGAATAGATTCCTCAAGTCGCGTAGACCCTTTCGGAATGACATTGGGAGATGAGAGGATATGGGCGCGGCGGTTACTGATGGGGAGAGGATTACATAGAAAAACGACATCGCGGGAAATTAGGAATGTAATATAGAAGTGTGATTTCTCCCTCAGCGCTTTTTAATAAATATCGCGCCGTTGACTTGATTTTGTTTGCCGCTCTTCTATGTGTGGCGGCGTGGTTGCGCTTTTATCATCTGGATTCGATGCCAGATGGGTTTCAGAGTCTGTACTCAAAGAGAGTAATAAGTGAGACTTCGTGTGATGAGACAGGGGTATGTGAGTGATTTGACGGATGAGCAGTGGGAGTGTGTGCGACCTCTGGTGGAGGCCAAGA